>NZ_BPRG01000168.1:170477-198631 GCF_036984265.1 Pseudonocardia sp. D17
CGGCCGCGACGGCACCGGTCTCGGGAACGGTGACCCGGGTCGACGCGGAGGACCCCGTCGGCGTCGCGACGAGCAGGTGGTGCTCACCCGCCGGCACGGAGCTCAGCTCGAAACGGCCGGCGGCGTCGGTCCGCCCGGCACCGACGACCTCGCCCCGGGCGTCGACCAGTGTCACCGTCGCGACGACGCCCGGGCCGCCGGGGACGCGCACGACCCCGTGCACGGACGCCGGGCCGTCGGCGGTCAGGTCCCGCCAGGCGGGCCCGCCGTTGACGCTCACCAGCTCGGCCACGGGCTCCCGCTCGCCGGACCGCGCGGCGACGACGTAGTCCCCCGACCCGTCGACCTCGAAGCGGTACGTGCCGTCGTCGCCGGTCTCGGTGTTGGCGAGCAGCCCGCCGTCGGTGTCGAAGAGCGACACCGTGGCGCCCACCAGCGGCCGCCCGGCCCGGTCGCCGACCCGGCCGTGCACGCCGGGCCCGGTCGGGAGCGGCGTCGTCTCGGGCTCGGTCCAGGGTGAGTCGGCCAGGGGCGTCCGCGGCGCCGGCGTGAGCGGCACCTCCGGCTCCGACGGGGACGCCGCGCCGACCGTGTCCCCGGTCCCGGGAACGGGCTCGGAAACGGGCTCGGCGACCGGCTCGCGGCGACGGCGTACCCGCTCGCGGACGCGTTCCACCAGGAGGTACAGGACGGGGACGAGCACGAGCGTGAGCAGCGTCGAGCTCACCAGCCCGCCGATCACGACGATCGCGAGCGGCTGGGAGATGAACACCCCGCCGCCGGTCAGCCCGAGCGCCATCGGCAGCAGCGCGAAGATCGTGGCGACGGCCGTCATCAGGATCGGCCGCAGCCGGTGCGCGGCGCCGTCGACGATCGCCTCGCGCAGCGGGACGCCGGCCCGGCGTCGCTGGTTCACCAGATCGATGAGCACGATCGCGTTGGTCACGACGATGCCCACCAGCATCAGCATGCCGATCAACGCGGGGACGCCCAGCGGGGTGTTCGTCGCACGCAGCAGGCCGAGCGCGCCCGTCGCGGCGAACGGGATCGAGATCAGCAGCAGCAACGGCTGCAGCAGGCTGCCGAACGTCAGCACCATGACGAGGTAGACGACGGCGATCGCGACGAGCAGGGCGATCCCGAGCTGGGTGAACGCGTCGGACTGCTGCGTCGAGACGCCGCCGATCTCGGCCGTCGCACCCGCGGGCAGCGAGAGCCCGTCGAGGGTGGTGCGCAGGTCGCGGGTGACGGCCCCGAGGTCGTCGGCCGACGGGCGGGCCGTCACCAGCGCGCTGCGCGAGCCGTCGGTGTGGCTGATGCTCGGAGCGGTACGGACCTCGGCGACCGTCGCGACGTCGGACAGCCGCAGCGGCCCGGCGAGCGGGAGCGCCTGCAGCGCGGCGAGGTCGGCGGGCGCGGTCCCGGAGCGGACGACGACGTCCTGCTGCACCCCGTCGATCGTCACCGAGCCGATCGTCGTGCCGCGCAACGCCGCCGCGACGACCTGCCCGACCTGGGCCTCGGTGAGGCCGGCGGCCGCGGCCTTCTGCCGGTCGACGGTCACCCGGATCGACGGCTGCGCGGCGGCCAGGTTGTTGCGGACGTCGGCGGCGCCGGGAATGGCGGCGACGGCCTGCTGCACCTGGTCGGCGGCCTGTGCGAGGACGGCCGGGTCCTCGGCCCGGACGGTCACCTGCAGCTGGTCGGACCCGAACCCGCCCTGCCCGTTCTGCACGGTCAGGTTGCCGACGCGGTCGGGGCCGCCGAGCGAGTCGAGCCGGCCGCGCAGGTCGTCGGCCACGGCGGTGGCGTCGGCGTCGTCGGCCAGCGTGACGGAGAACCGCGTCGTGCCGGAGCCGCCCGCGCCGGGCCTGCCCAGGCCCTGCGCGCCGCCCGGGGTCCCGACGGTGACCTGGTAGGTCGCGACGCCCGGGGTGTCGCGCAGGACGGCCTCGACCTGCTTGGCGGCGGCGTCGGCCTGCGGCAGGCCGGTGCCGGGGGCGAGCTCCTGGGTGACCGAGATCGTGTTGCCGCCCGCGTCGCCGAGGAAGTTGGTACGCAGCCCCGGGACCAGCGCGAACGTCCCGGCGAGGATCAGCACCGCGACGACGATCGCCACGACGGGACGGCGCAGCGCGCCGCGCAGGACGGGCAGGTAGCCGCGCTGCAGCCGGGTCGGCGCGGTGAGCGGGTCGTCGCCCTTGACCGCAGGCGCGTCGCCCTCGACCGGCTCGCGGACCTTCAGCACCGCCGACGCCAGCACCGGCACGACCGTCAGCGACACGACGAGCGACGCCAGCAGTGCGGCCGTCACCGTCACCGCGAACGGCCGGAACAGCTCGCCGACCTGCCCGCCGACCAGGCCGATCGGCGCGAACACGGCGACGGTGGTGATCGTCGAGGCGGTGATCGCGCCGGCGACCTCGCGGACGGCCGCCACGATCGCCGGCCGGCGCGGGCCACCGCGCGCGACGTGCCGCGTGATGTTCTCGATGACGACGATCGAGTCGTCGACGACACGGCCGATCGCGATGGTCAGCGCGCCGAGGGTCAGGATGTTGAGCGTCTCGCCGGACAGGTCCAGCACGATCATCGCGACGAGCACCGACAGCGGGATCGACACGGCCGTCACGAGCGTCGCGCGCACCGACAACAGGAAGCCGAGGATCACGAGGACGGCGAACAGCAGGCCCAGCAGGCCCTCGGTGGTGAGGTCGTCGATCGACTGCGTGATGAACGGCGACTGGTCGAACACCACGGTGACCTGGGCGTCCTGCGCAGACCCGCCGAGGGCCGTGATCATCGAGGGGATCGCGTCGCGGATCTGCTGCGCGACGTCGACGGTGTTGGCGTCCGGCGCCTTCGTCACCGACAGGCCGATGCTGGGCTGGCCGTTGGTGCGGGTGTAGCCCGTCGCCGGCGCGGGCGCCTCCGCGACGGTGGCGATGTCGCCGAGCCGGACGGGCGCGGCCGCGGCAGTCGGCGCGGTCGGCGCGGTGGGCGAGGCCCCCGGCCTGCCCGTCGCCCCCGTCGAGGCGGCGGCACCGGGGCTGACGTAGAGGTTCGCCAGCTCCTCGACCGAGGTGATCGGGCCGCCGACCTCGACCGTCGTCGGGTTCGTGTCGGGGCTGAGCTGTCCCGCGGGGATGCGCACGCCGTTGGCCTGCAGCAACGACGTCAGGCTCGCGAGCGACACCCCGCGCGCGGCGGCCGCGGCCGGGTCGACCGCGATCGTGACCTGCGGATCTGCGACGCCCGAGAGCGACACCTGCGAGACGCCGTCGAGGCCCGCGAGCTGTGGCCGCACCTGGTCGCGCAGCACGGAGGCCACCTGGTCGGCACCGAGGTTCGACGACACCGCCAGGACGACGACCGGGATGTCGTCGGTACTCCCGGTGACGACGGTCGGCGTCACGCCCGTCGGCAGGCTCACGCCCGCGACCGCGCGCTGCAGTGCGCCCGTCACCGTCGACAGGTCGGTGCCGTACTCGAGGTCCAGCGTGACGACCGACGACCCACCGGTCGAGGTCGACCGGCTGTCCGCGACACCGTCCACCCCGTCGACGGCCGCCTCGATCGGGCCTGTCACCTGCTGCTCGACGACCTCCGGCGACGCGCCGGGGTACGGGGTCACGATCGTCGCGACGGGCGCGTCGAGGGACGGGAACAGCTCCTGCCGCAACGACGTCGTCGAGAAGAGACCGAAGCCGATGACGAGGACGGTGACCAGCCCGACGACGGCCCGGTTGGCCAGGCTGAGGCGCGCGAGCCACGACATGCCGACGATTCAAGCGAACGGGACGACGCGCGCCGCAGCCAGGTCCTGAGGGTTCGCTGAGCCCCCCAGGTCGGGAGCGGTGGTCAGGCCGCGCGGGTGACTGCGAACACAGGGATCGTCCGGACGCCGCGCGTCTTGTCCTCGTACCCGGCGAACCCCGGCATGACCTCGACCTGTCGCGCGTAGAGCTCGTCGCGCTCCGCGCCGGTGATCTCCTCGGCGACGCCCGACCACGTCTCCACGTTGCCCTTGCCGTCGGCGACCTCGACCGTCACTGTCGGGTTGGCCTTCAGGTTGTGGTACCAGGCGGGGTGGCGGGGAGCGCCGGCCGCCGAGGCGATGATCACGATCCGCTCGCCGTCGGGCAGGTACACCAGCGGCGTCACCCGCTCCTCGCCCGACTTCGCGCCCACATGGTGCACCAGCACCATCGGCCGGCCCTCGAACGGAGCGCCGACCTGCCCGTCGTTGGTCCGGAACTGCTCGATGACACCGGTGTTGAAGTCGCTCAACGTCCGTCCTCCTGCTCGGGTCAGGTGCGCAGCAGCAACACCCACACGGCGATGATCAACGCCGCCGCCGCGAGCAACCAGAACAACGCCGCCCATATTCCGCCGGACACGCCGGTCAACCGGGCGAGCTGATCGGCGTCCGAGCCGCCACGTCGGCCCGTCCTGCGGCCCCGCTGCAGCTCGCCCACCGCCCGCAGCCCCCCGATGAGCAGGAACCACACCATCGCCGTGGCGAACGCGGTCCGCAGGTCGGGTGGGGCGGCGTAGGCGACCGCGGCCGTGGCGCCGCCCGTCGCGAGCACGGCGAGCACCCCGAACGCGTTGCGGATATGGACGAGCGTCACCAACAGCAGGCCCGTCGCGACCCACAGCGCGACGTCCGCGTGCCCCTCCGCGACCGCCAGCGCACCCGCGAGCCCGAGCAGCGGCGGCGCCGGGTACCCGCCCAGGAACATCAGCACGACGCCCGGCCCGCGGCCCCGGCCCGTCGAGTGCGTCACGCCGGACGTGTCGGCGTGCAGCCGGATCCCGGTGAGCCCACGGCCGGTGACGACGGCGAGCAGCGCGTGCCCGCCCTCGTGCGCGATCGTCACGACGGTCCGCGTCACCCGCCAGGACAGCGTCCACACCACGACGGCCAACGCCACGAGCCCGGGGACGAGGACCTCCGGCCGGTCGAGCGCCGTCTGCACGCCCGCCGTGACGACGGAGAACGCGTCGGTGGCCACACGGCCAGTGTGGCACCGGCCGTGCCCGGGGTGGATCGGGCTCGACCTCCGCGGGTCCGACGGCGAGGCCCGCTGGCACGGCGCCCCGATTCGCCGAGGCCGGAGCCGAGACGGCCTTCCTCCGGGCAATCACCGGCGCCTGCGTCGCGGCAGACGCAGTCGGCCCGAGGCGCGGCCGCGACGCCTGCGTGCGATGCGTCAGCGCGCCGGCGGCGCACGCAACGCCCGGCGGTGCGCAAGCGCGGCGTCCTGCGGTGCGCAAGCGCGGCGTCCTGCGGTGCGCGAGCCCGGCGGCCCGCCCGCGGCGTGAGCCCGACCCCCGAACATGACGCGGCCCCCCGGCCGCGGCGCGCCGACTGGGTGATCATCGTCCGCGGGACATGAGCGCGACCAGGTGCGCTCAGGTCCCAGGTCCGGCGATCAGCAGCCGGGGCAGCTGCCCTGACCCGGCCCGCAGCGCCCGCCCGCAGCGCGCGCCGCCCGCAGCGCCCGTCCGCGAGGACGGGCACCTCGAGCGGCACCCCGGCCGCCCCAACAGCCCCCGATGATCACCGTCCGCGGGACATGAACGCCAGCACACGCGCCCACGTCCCTCGTTCGACGATCATCGACCGGGAGGCCGCGGCCCGCCGGCGGTCACCGCGCACGAGCGAACCACGAAGGGCTGAGCCGCCGTCGTGATCACCACTTCCGGGACGAACGCCACCCATGCGCCCCTGTCCCCCGTCTGACGATCACCGACCTGCGGCTCCCGCGGACGAACCGACCGGCTCATCCGGTCCCGGTCGAGAACATCGCCGCCCAACACCGGACGTCGCGGCTCAGCGCTCGATCTCGACCGGCTCGATCCCTTCCTCGGCGGGCAGGTCGAAGCCCAGCACCTGGCCGTAGAAGCTGAGCTCGGCGTCGAGGGCGCGGCGGATGTTCTCGCCGCGCCGGAACCCGTGCTGCTCGCCCTCGAACAGCAGGTAGGCGACCGGCACGTGACGCGAGCGCAGCGCGTCGACGATGAGCTGCGACTGGTTGGGCGGCACGATCGCGTCCTCGCTGCCCTGCAGCACGATCAGCGGTTTGCCGAACCGCTCGACGTGGTGGATCGGCGAGCGCTCGACGTACACGTCGCGGTCCTCGGGGTAGCGGCCGACGAGCCCGTCGAGGTAGCGACTCTCGAACTTGTGGGTGTCGGCGGCCAGCGCCTCGAGGTCGGCGACGCCGAAGTGGTCGGCGCCCGCGGCGAAGGGGGTGTCGTCGCGGGCGAGGGCGGCGAGCGTCGTGTAACCACCGGCGGAGCCACCACGGATCGCGAGCCGCCGCGCGTCGACCCGTCCCTGCTCGCCGAGCCACCGGGCCGCGGCGATGCAGTCCGCGACGTCGACGATCCCCCACGCTCCCTTCAGCAGGTCACGGTAGGCGCGCCCGTAGCCGGTCGAACCGCCGTAGTCGACGTCGACGACGGCGAAGCCGCGGCTCGTCCAGTACTGCACCCCGACCGACAGCACCGGGGACGCGGCCGCCGTCGGACCGCCGTGGATGACGACGAGCAACGGCGGCAGCTCGCCGTCGCGGCCACGGTGGGTGACGCTGGCGGGCGGGTAGAACAACGCGTGCGCGGTGCGCGGGGCGCCGTCCCCGTCGGTCGACGGGAACTCGATCGGCTCGGGCACCGACAGGTATCCCTCGTCGACGCCGAGGTCGCGGGCCGGTCGCAGCACCTCGGGCTCCGGCGCGCCGATCGTGACGCGCCAGATCGAGGCCTCGTGCGTGGGGCCGCCCGCGACGAGCACGACCGCGTCCGGGCCCGCGACCTGCAGCGACCCGGCGGCCGAGAGCGGCAGGTCGAGCACCTCGACCGCGCCGTCGGGGGCACGGACCAGCAGCCGGTCGTACCCGGCCCGCCGGGATGCGGCGACGACCCGCCCGTCGGGCAGCGTGACGTGTCGCGACGTGCCCAGCGTCCACCCCGGGACACCGATCTCGGCCTCCTCGACGAGGACCGGGCGGACCCCGTCGTCGGGCGTCCAGCGGTAGAGACTCCACCAGCCGGTGCGGTCGGAGACGAACATCAGCGAGCCGTCGTCCTGCCAGCGCGGCTCGGAGACCGACTCCCCCGGCCCGCCCGCGACGACCGTGTCGACGCCGGAGCCGAGGTCGCGCACGGTGAGGACGGTGTCGTCCCACGGCATCGACGGGTGGTCCCAGGACACCCACGCCAGCCGACCGCCGGTGGCGTCCAGGCGTGGCGAGGTGACGAAGTCGGGGCCGGTGACGAGCACGTCGACCTCGCCGTCGGGGTGCAGCCGCACGACCTCGTTGCGCACCTGCGCCGGCCCACCGCCCGGCGGGTGCTGCTCGCGGACCAGCACGAGTGACCCGTCCGGCGCGACGACACCGTCGGCCCAACGGTCGCCGCGCGGCGTCGCCGGCTCGGGACTGACGACGATCGGCGTCGCGGAGTCCGGGTCGACCCGGTAGAGCCGCTGGTCGGACCAGTTGGCGAACCACACGGTGCCGCCGTCGACCCACCAGGCCGCGCCGCCGTACTCATGGACGGCGGTGCGGGCGTCGACGCCCTCGGGCAGCAGGTCGGTCAGGGTGCCGTCGGCTCGGCGGCGCACGATCTGCGTCCGCCCGCCCTCGCTCGGCCGGCCCTCGGCCCACAGGACCGTTCCGTCGGAGTCGACCCGCACCTCGCCGAGCCGTACGGCCGCGGCCACGACCAGCTCCGACGTCAGAGGGGTGGGCCAGGAGCCGTACGCCGCGGGTGTCGTCACGGAGTCATTGTGGACGGACGCGCCCCGACCCGCCCGCGCGGTCCGGGACGCTGCCGGACTGCCGGGTGCCTCACCGCGCCGGCAGCCTCCGGGCCTGCCGACAACCTCACCGTCGTCCAGGGCCGAATCCATGACCGTGACGTTGCGCACCACACGTCGGCCGCAACGTCACCGCTCCCCCGGAGCCGTGCCCACGACCACCAGGTTGCGCAGGCCTCACGTCCACCCGCCGTCCTGAGCCGGACCCGCGACCGCGACGTCGTGCCCGCCAGGAGCCGACGGAAGCTCAGCGCCCCCGGGCGGCCTCCCGCAGCAGTCCGACGGCGCGCGCTCCTGCGCCGGGGCGCAGCACGGGCAGTAGCCCCACCGCCCCGGCCAACCCCTGCCACCAGCGCACCGACCCGTCGATGCGGACCACCCCGATCGCCGGCCGCGCACAACGGGCCACGGCCGTCGGCAGGTTGGGGTAGATCTCCGCGAGCCGCGGCTCGGAGCAGGATCGCGGCCGAACCGGGACCGTCACGCACCCCGGCAGCTCGTGGGCGATCCGGGAGCAGCGCGGGCAGGAGACGTCGTGGACGACGACGATCTCGCGGACCCGGGCGGCCACGACCGTCACGGTCCCGGGGTGACGTGCCCCGCGACCGTCACCGTCATCGACACGGCGAGGGCGACCGCACACTCCAGCGCGAGCAGCAGCCGCACGCCGGCGGCCGGCGCGAGCCACCTCCCGTCGACGGCCTCGGGCCGGGCGGCGACGGTCGCGACCACACCGATCCCGAACCCGGCGGCCACGACGAACGCCATGCCGAACGGCACGGTCAGCGCCAGCGCGAGCGCGACGAGGTGCGGCAGCCCCGACGCGAGCCCGCCCGGGACGCCGCTGCGCATGCCGGTGCCGAGCGCGAACCCGGTGCGTGCTTCGCCCCACTCGTCGTCGTCGGGGACGTCGGCGGGGATGCGCATCGGGTTGGCGGGCAGCGGGAACCCCAGCACACCGGCCTCGCGCAGCACCACGACCAGGGCCGCCGCCCCGACGACGACCTGCGCCACGATCCCGGGCAGCACCAGCCGCAGCAGCGCTCCGACGCCGCCGAGCACCGCGGCGGCGAACGCGACCCCCAGCAGCACGCCGACGGCCGTCCAACGCGTCATCGCCACGGCCGGGGCGGTCGTGCTCGGGGGCCCCACCACCGCTGCCGACGACGCGCCTGCGGACGCGCCCGCGACCAGCGCGAGCAGCAGCGTCGAGGCGGCCGTGGCCAGGTTGCGCTGGGCGACGAGCGCGGTCGTCGCCGCGAAGGCGCACACGACGGCGAGCACCAGGCCGGCGGTGAGCAGACGCCGCGACCAGGCGGCGCGAGGCGCGGCGGTCGTCATGAGGTGAAGGGTGCCAGGACGCCCGCGGGTGACGACGCGCGGCGCGCCGAACCCGTAGCGTGGCGGCCACGCACCCGTCCCACGCCGGGAGGCCAGATGACCGACGACCCGACCCGCGCCGAGCCACCAGCCGAGAACGCCGAGGACGCCTCGCCGGCGCCGGAGCAGGCGGGGACGGCCGCGGCGATCACGCCCGCCGTGCCGGAACCGGGCCTGCCGGTGCCGCCGGTCCCCGGCGTCGAGAACCCGACGGGCTACACCGACGCCGGCGTCCCCACCCTCGACTACGTGCGCGACAAGATCGAGGGCCGCTGGGCGACGTCGCTGGGGACGGCCGAGCTGGCGGGCGAGACCGAGGCCGGGCGCTCGATCGCCGAGCAGGAGGCCGAGCGCGAGAAGAAGGCCAAGGAGAAGCTCGACGAGATCCGCCGCTCGCTGGGTGGCGGCTGACCCGACCGCCTCGTGAGTGGCGATAGTCGCCGGAGCGACTATCGCCACTCACGGGAGGCCGAGGACCCGGCTGCCGTGGCAGCCCGGTCCGAGCAGGCCGCCGACGAGGCGCCGGCGGGTCAGCGGTTCTTGTTCGCCGGCTCGCCGCGGCGGAACAGCTTGTTGCCGAGCCAGACGACCGGGTCGTACTTCCGGTCGACGACGCGCTCCTTGAGCGGGATCAGCGCGTTGTCGGTGATCTTGATGTGCTCGGGGCAGACCTCGGTGCAGCACTTGGTGATGTTGCAGTACCCGAGGCCGTGCTCGTCCTGGGCGGCCGTCTGCCGGTCGGCCGAGTCGAGCGGGTGCATGTCCAGCTCGGCGATGCGCATGAGGTAGCGGGGGCCGGCGAAGGCCTCCTTGTTCTCCTCGTGGTCGCGCACGACGTGGCAGGTGTTCTGGCACAGGTAGCACTCGATGCACTTGCGGAACTCCTGGCTCCGCTCGACGTCGACCTGCTGCATGCGGTACTCGCCCGGCTCGACGCCCTCCGGCGGCGCGAACGAGGGGATCTCGCGGGCCTTCGTGTAGTTGAACGACACGTCGGTCACGAGGTCCCGGATCACCGGGAACGTGCGCAGCGGCGTCACCGTCACGACCTCGTCCTCGGCGAAGGTGTTCATCCGGGTCATGCACGCCAGCCGCGGCCTGCCGTTGATCTCCATCGAGCAGGAGCCGCACTTGCCGGCCTTGCAGTTCCAGCGGACGGCGAGGTCCTGGGCCTCGGTCTGCTGGAGCCGGTGGATGATGTCGAGGACGACCTCGCCCTCGTTCACCTCGGCCGGGTAGTCGACGAGCTCGCCCTTCTCGGAGTCGCCCCGCCAGACGCGGAAGTGCGCCCAGTAGCTCATGCCCGCTCTCCCTGGTCCGCTCGGTGGCCACCGAGCTCCTCGCCGGTGAAGTACTTCTTCAACTCGTCCATCTCGAAGATGTCGAGCAGGTCGGGACGCATCGGGATCTGCTCCTTGCGCGTCAGCTCGACGTTGTCCTCACCCAGCGCCTCGAGCACGAGCAGGACGTGACGCCAGTCAGCGTCCATGACGGGGAAGTCGTCGCGGGTGTGCCCGCCCCGGCTCTCCTGGCGCTCCAGCGCCGCCTTCGCGACGCACATCGAGACGAGCAGCATGTTGCGCAGGTCGAGCGCGAGGTGCCAGTTCGGGTTGAACTTGCGGTCACCCTCGACGGCGACGGTGCGCGTGCGGGTGGCGATGTCCTCGAGCTTCTTGAGGGCCATCTCCATCTCGTCGGCCTTGCGGATGATGCCGACGAGCTCGTGCATCGTCTTCTGCAGCTCCAGGTGCACGACGAACGGGTTCTCCCCGCCCTCGGTCGCCGAGGAGAACGGCAGCAGCGCACGGTCGACGGCGGCCTCCGCGTCGGACTCGATCACCGCGGGACGCCGTCCGGCGAGCCCGTCGACGTACTCCGAGGCGCCGAGGCCGCAGCGGCGGCCGAACACCAGCAGGTCCGACAGCGAGTTGCCGCCGAGCCGGTTCGAGCCGTGCATGCCGCCCGAGCACTCGCCCGCGGCGAACAGGCCCGGCACGCGCGACATCCCGGTGTCGGGGTCGACCTCGACCCCACCCATCACGTAGTGGCAGGTCGGGCCGACCTCCATGGGCTCCTTGGTGATGTCGACGTCGGCCAGCTCCTTGAACTGGTGGTGCATCGACGGCAGCCGCTTGAGGATCTCCTCCGGCTTGAGCCGGGTGGAGACGTCGAGGAACACGCCGCCGTGCGGGGTGCCACGACCGGCCTTGACCTCGGAGTTGATCGCGCGCGCGACCTCGTCACGCGGCAGCAGCTCCGGCGGGCGGCGGTTGTTGTCGGGGTCGGTGTACCAGCGGTCCGCCTCCTCCTCCGACGTCGCGTAGAGGTCCTTGAAGACGTCGGCGATGTAGTCGAACATGAACCGCTTGCCCTCGGAGTTGCGCAGGACGCCACCGTCACCGCGCACCGACTCCGTGACCAGGATTCCCTTCACCGACGGCGGCCAGACCATGCCCGTCGGGTGGAACTGCAGGAACTCCATGTTGATCAACGTCGCGCCGGCGCGAAGGGCCAGGGCGTGGCCGTCGCCGGTGTACTCCCAGGAGTTCGACGTCACCGAGTAGCTCTTGCCGACGGTGGCCAGCACGATCGCCGGGGCGTTGAACCGGACGAAGCGGCCCGTCGAGCGGAAGTAGCCGAAGCAGCCCGCGATGGCGCCGTCGGCCTTGAAGAGGTCGGTGATCGTCGTCTCGTGGAAGACGCGGATGTTGGACTCGTAGTCGCCCGTGGCCTTGAAGTCCTCCTGCTGCAGGGAGACGATCTTCTGCTGCAGGGTGCGGATCAGCTCCAGGCCGGTGCGGTCACCGACGTGCGCCAGCCGCGGGTAGGTGTGCCCGCCGAAGTTGCGCTGGCTGATCTTGCCGTCCTTGGTGCGGTCGAACAGCGCGCCGTAGGTCTCCATCTCCCAGACCCGGTCCGGGGCTTCCTTGGCGTGCAGCTCGGCCATGCGCCAGTTGTTGAGGAACTTCCCGCCGCGCATCGTGTCGCCGAAGTGCACGCGCCAGTTGTCGTTCGGGTTGACGTTCCCCATCGCCGCGGCGCAGCCGCCCTCGGCCATGACGGTGTGGGCCTTGCCGAACAGCGACTTCGAGATGATCGCCGTGCGCTTGCCCTGGGCGCGCGCCTCGATCGCGGCACGCAGCCCCGCGCCGCCGGCCCCGATCACGACGACGTCGTAGTCGTGGATCTCGACGTCGCGGTCGTCGACCGCATGGTTCTGCTGCTGTGCTGAAGTCATCTCGCTCACCCCACGATCCGGGGGTCGCCCCACCAACCGGCGGACACGGCCATGATGTAGAAGTCGGTGATCGCCAGGCTCGCCAGCGTCGTCCAGGCCAGCTGCATGTGCTTGCCGTTGAGGATCGAGACCTGGCCCCACAGCTTGTAGCGCAGCGGGTGCTTGCTGAAGTGGTTGAGCCGGCCGCCGATGATGCTGCGGCACGAGTGGCACGACGCCGTGTACAGCCAGAGCAGCACGACGTTGGCGACCAGGATGATGTTGCCCAGTCCGAACCCGAAGCTGCCGTCCTTGTTGATGAACGCGACGACGGCGTCGTAGGTGTTCACCAGCGAGATCAGGGCGGCGATGTAGAAGAAGTATCGGTGCAGGTTCTGCGCGAGCAGCGGGAACCGCGTCTCACCGGTGTACTTCTTGTGCGGCTCGGCCACCGCGCACGCGGGCGGCGACAGGTAGAACGCCCGGTAGTACGCCTTCCGGTAGTAGTAGCAGGTGAGCCGGAAGAGCAGCAGGAACGGCAGCGAGATCGCCGCGTAGGGCAGCCACCACCAGTCGGGCAGGAACTGGCCGAAGTGCGATGCCTCCGGGTAGCACCCGACGGAGAAGCACGGGGAATAGAACGGCGTCAGGTAGCTGTAGTTCTGTTCGTTCGTGAAGTAGTACGCGTGCATGAACGCGCGGACGGTCGCGTAGATGACCCAGAGGCCCAGGCCGGCGACGTTCAGCAGGGGCGGCAGCCACCACCGGTCGGTGCGCAGCGTCCGTTCGCTGATCTGCGCCCGCCCGGTGGACGCGTCTGTGGTGGATGACACGTCGGTTCCTCGTCTGTTCCAGGCGTCGGCGGTGACTCTCTGACCAGATTGCGCCGCGACGCCGGGGCTGTTGGATTGCCGGAGCCTACGACCTCGCGAGCCGGTCGGTGAGGCCGGGCCGACAGAAGTCCGCAGGTCGAGACACGGGTCACACCGGGGCGGACGATCTTCGGCAACGCCGAACGGCCCGGCCTCCGTCAGGGGTCGGGCTGTCGGCGCGCGGCGCCCTGCGCCGCAAGGAGTCAGGCGCTGCGCCTCCTCGACCTGCGGGCCGCGAGGTAGTCCCGGTTGAGCTGCGAGATGACGTCGAGCGGGATCTCCTTGGGGCACGCGACGGCGCATTCGCCGGTGTTCGTGCACCCCCCGAAGCCCGCCGCGTCGTGCTCGGCCACCATCGCCAGCACGCGCGAGTCACGCTCCGGCTGGCCCTGGGGCAGCTCGCCGAGGTGGGTGATCTTGGCGCCGAGGAACAGCGACGCGGACCCGTTCGGGCACGCCGCGACGCACGCACCACAGCCGATGCAGGCCGCCGCCGTGAACGCCCGGTCGGCCTGGTCCTTGGGCACGGGCACGGCGTGCGCGTCCGGGGCCGACCCGGTGGGCGCCGAGACGTAGCCGCCCGCGGCGATGATCCGGTCGAACGCGCTCCGGTCGACGACCAGGTCCTTCACGACGGGGAACGACCCGGCCCGGAACGGCTCGACGGTGATGGTGTCGCCGTCGCGGAAGTGCCGCAGGTGCAGCTGGCAGGTCGTCGTCGCCTTCTCCGGACCGTGCGGCTGCCCGTCGATCACCATGCTGCACGCGCCGCAGATGCCCTCGCGGCAGTCGTGGTCGAACGCGACGGGCTCCTCGCCCTCGGTCGTCAGCTTCTCGTTGAGGACGTCGAGCAGTTCCAGGAACGACATGTCCGGCGACGCGTCGTCGACGTCGTAGCTGCGCATCGCGCCACGGTCGTCGGCGTCGTGCTGGCGCCAGACCTTCAGGTGCAGCCTCACTTGTAGCTCCGCTGGGTGGGGGCCACGTACTCGAACGTCAGGTCCTCCTTGTGCAGGACCGGCGCCTCGCCGCGGCCGGTGAACTCCCACGCCGCGGCGTAGGAGAAGTGCTCGTCGTCACGGGCAGCCTCGCCGTCGGCCGTCTGGCTCTCCGCCCGGAAGTGCCCCCCGCAGGACTCGTTGCGGTGCAACGCGTCGAGGCACATGAGTTCGGCCAGCTCGAAGAAGTCGCCGACGCGGCCGGCGCGCTCGAGACTCTGGTTGAGCTCGACGCCGGTGCCCGGGACCCGGACGTCCTCCCAGAACTCCTTGCGCAGCTCCGGGATCCGGTCGAGCGCCTTGCGCAGCCCCGCCTCGGTGCGCTCCATGCCGCAGTGCTCCCACATGAGGTGGCCGAGCTCGCGGTGGAACGAGTCGACGGTGCGCGACCCGTTGATCGACAGCAACGTGTCGATCCGCTGCGCCACATCGGCTTCGGCCTCGAGGACCGCGGGGTGGTCCGGGTCGACGGGCTCGTGCCCGACGCGGGCCAGGTAGTCGCCGATCGTCGTCGGCAGCACGAAGTAGCCGTCCGCCAGTCCCTGCATCAGCGCGGACGCGCCGAGCCGGTTCGCGCCGTGGTCGGAGAAGTTCGCCTCACCGACGACGAACAGGCCCGGGATCGTCGACTGCAGGTCGTAGTCGACCCACAGGCCGCCCATCGTGTAGTGCACGGCCGGGTAGATGCGCATCGGGACCCGGTAGGGATCCTCACCGGTGATGCGCTGGTACATCTGGAAGAGGTTCCCGTACTTGGCCTCGACCGCCGGCCGCCCGAGACGGTCGATGACCTCGGCGAAGTCGAGGAACACCCCGAGGCCGCCCGGGCCGACGCCACGGCCCTCGTCGCACACGTTCTTCGCCGCGCGCGAGGCGATGTCGCGCGGGACCAGGTTGCCGAACGCGGGGTACTGCCGCTCCAGGAAGTAGTCGCGCTCCGCCTCCGGAATCGCGTTCGGATCACGGTCGTCGCCCTTGCGCAGCGGCACCCACACGCGGCCGTCGTTGCGCAGCGACTCCGACATCAGCGTCAGCTTCGACTGGTGGTCGCCGCTGACCGGGATGCACGTCGGGTGGATCTGGGTGAAGCACGGGTTGGCGAACAGCGCCCCCTTGCGGTGCGCCCGCCACGACGCGGTGACGTTGCAGCCCTTGGCGTTCGTCGACAGGAAGAAGACGTTGCCGTACCCGCCGGAGGCCAGCACGACCGCGTCGGCCAGGTGGCTGCGGGTCTCGCCGGTGATCAGGTCGCGCGCCACGATTCCGCGCGCGTGCCCGTCGACGACGATCAGCTCCAGCATCTCGTGCCGCGGGTACATCGTGACGCCGCCTGCGTCGACCTGACGCTCCAGGGCCTGGTAGGCGCCCAGCAGCAGCTGCTGACCCGTCTGACCCCGCGCGTAGAAGGTCCGCGAGACCTGCGCGCCGCCGAAGGAGCGGTTGTCGAGCAGGCCCCCGTACTCGCGCGCGAACGGGACACCCTGCGCGACGCACTGGTCGATGATCTGCCGGCTGATCTCCGCGAGCCGGTGCACGTTCGACTCCCGCGCGCGGAAGTCGCCGCCCTTCACCGTGTCGTAGAACAGCCGGTACACGCTGTCGCCGTCGTTGCGGTAGTTCTTCGCCGCGTTGATGCCGCCCTGCGCCGCGATCGAGTGGGCGCGCCGCGGGCTGTCCTGGTAGCAGAACGCGCTGACCCGGTAGCCGAGCTCGGCCAAGGTCGCCGCGGCCGAACCGCCCGCCAGCCCCGTGCCGACGACGATCACGTGCAGCTTGCGCTTGTTGGCCGGGTTGACGAGCCTGACGCCGAAGCGACGCCGTTCCCAGCGGGTTTCGATCGGGCCGTCCGGTGCCGCGGTGTCGGCGATCGGGTCGCCCAGCGTGTAGTCCGCGTAGCTCATGTCGGGCCTCCTCAGACCAGGCCGAAGGTGACGGCGAACGGGACCGCGAGGAACCCGGCCACCAGCAGCGCCGCGAAGACGAGCGCGAAGGTCTTGAGGGCGCGCTGGGTCCTGGCGTTGGACCGGCCGAAGGTCTGCAGCCCGCTCCACAGCCCGTGCCGGACGTGGATGCCGACCGTGACCACGGCCAGCACGTAGAAGATCGTCGCGTACCAGTGCGACGGCGCGAAGTCCGCCGCGACGTTGTCGTAGACCTCGCCGTGCACACCGTTCGGGTTCAGCGTGCCCGTCGTCAGGTCCAGCAGGTGGTACACGACGAACAGGGCGATGATCACCCCGCCCCAGCGCATCGTGCGGGCGGCGTAGCTGCCCTGCACCGGCGGCCGGTGCGTGTACCGGACCGGTCGCGCGGCCCGGGCCCGCCGGGCCAGCACGATCGCCGACCACACATGGGCCACGAGGGCGACGGTGAGGACGACCCGGATCACCCACAGCACCCCGCTGTAGGGCACGGCCGGCTCGAGCAGCGTGCGCAGCCAGGCCGAGTAGGCGTCGAGCGCGCCGGCACCGAAGAAGATCTTCAGGTTGCCCAGCATGTGCAGGACCAGGTACAGCAGCATCGCGGCGCCGGACGCCGCCATCACGTACTTGAGGACCACCGACGGCACCCGCCGACGGCTCCTCGTCGAGACCGGTCGGCGTGCCGGGGCGGAACCCCGGGTGCCGGGCCGGTCGGCAGTCGTCGTCACGCGTCAAGTGGACGTCCACGATCGACAAAGGTCCAATGCATGGAAACAACGACAGCGATGCTCTTAAGCTATATCCGTGACGCTGCAGCAGCTTGCGTACTTCCTCGCCCTCGCCGACGTGCGCAGCTTCACTCGTGCGGCCGAACGGATGGGTGTCGCTCAGCCCACACTGTCGCGGCAGCTCAGGGCGCTGGAGGAGGACCTCGGGGCACCGCTGGTGAACCGCGCGCAGGGCGCACTGACCCTCACGCCGGCGGGCGAGGCGGTGCTGCCGCTGGCTCGTCGCATGCTCGCCGACGCCGACAGCGCCCGCGCCGCAGTGGCCGAGGTCGTCGGCCTGCGCCGGGGTCGTGTGCGGGTCGGGGCCACCCCGTCGCTGTGCATCGGCGTGCTCGCCGACGTGCTGCGCGTCTTCCACGACCGCTACCCCGACCTGCACATCGAGCTGTCCGAGAGCGGTTCGCAGCCGCTGGTGAGCGGGCTGGAGCGCGGTGCGCTCGACGTCGCGGTGCTGGTGGTGCCACAACAGGGCCTCGACGTCTCGCTGGAGGTCACTCCGCTGCTGCGCGAGCGCCTCTCGGTCGCCTCGCCCCGGTCCGAGCCCGCGCCGTCGAGCCGCGGCACCCTGACGGTCACCGAGCTCTCCCGGCGGCCGCTGGTGATGTTCCGACGTGGCTACGACCTGCGGGAGGTGACGCTGCGCGCCTACGCCGATGCCGGCGTCGAGCCGCGGTTCGCCGTCGAGGGTGGGGAGATGGACGCGGTGTTGCGGCTGGTGGAGACCGGTACCGGGGTCGCCGTCGTACCGGACCTCGTGTTCGCGGGGCGTCCCAGGCTCCGACGCACGGCCCTCACCCCGCCGCTGTACCGCACGGTCGCCCTCGCCCGCCGGGTCGATATCGCCCCGACCCCCGCCGTCCAGGCGTTCCGCGACACGCTGCTGGAGTTCGTCGCCGAGACCGAGCGGATCGGCGGGTCCGACACCGACGTCCAGGTCCTGCACCGCCCCGGACCGTCCTGAGACGGGCCGCCGCGGCGCCACGCAGCGTCGGCGACGTCATGATCACCGCGTGCGGGACCTGGACGCACATCACGGCGCTCATGTCCCGTTTTCGGCGATCACCTCACGCGTCGACCCACGAAGCCGCAGCCTCGCTCGCGACACACGATCGGCCCGGCACTACGCAGCGGAGCTCGACCTGAGCGCGCCCGACCTGAGCGCGATCCCAGCGGGCGGAGGCACACATGCGGGGCCTCCATGATCGCCGTTCGAGGGACCTCAGCGACACCTCCGGCGCTCATGTCCCGCCTTCGACGATCACCGTCGGCAGCACCGCCCGCAACCGCACCTTCCGGGACCGGGCACCTCGCGACCGGCCCAGCGTGACGCCGAGGCTGCGCACGCCCCGCCGCTACGGTCGCGCACCGCGTCCACACATCGCACGACGTCCATGATCCGCGTCCACGGGAGCGGAGCGACACGCATGGCGTTCGTGTCCCCTATTCGGCGATCACCGTCGGAAGCGCGGGCGCAACCGCACCGTCGGGGCCGCCAGCTCGCGGCTCGGCGCGGCATGACGCCGACGCTGCGCACGACCCTGCGCCAGGAGCCGCGCACTCGCGGCGCCCGCGACCAGCAGCGGCGACCGACGACGCCTCGGCGCTCTCGTCCCGCAGCGGTTCCCCTGCGCGACTGGAGGCAGGCCGGACCCTTCCCGCGGGCCCGCGACGTCAGGAGCCGTCGTCGGTGGGGATCTGTTCCGCGAGTTCGGCCGCATGCTCGGCGACGGCCTCGCGGACGACGCGGTAGGCGATGCCCGCGGGGTAGCCCTTGCGCGCCAGCATCCCGAGCAGGCGGCGGGCCGTCGACTCGTCGGGGACGCCCGGTCGGGTGCGGAGCTTCCGGTCGACCAGGGCGCGGGCGCGGGCCTCCTCGGAGGCGTCGTCGACCTCCGCGAGCGCCTCGCCTGCGGTCTCGGAGTCGACGCCCTTGCGCCGCAGCTCGACCGCGATGGCCCGGCGCCCCAGGCCGCTGTGGGTGTGCCGGGACCGGACCCACTGGTCGGCGAAGGCCTTGTCGTCGATGAGGCCGACCTCGCCGAAACGCTCCAGCACGACATCCGCGGCGTCGTCGGGGATGCCCTTGCGGCGCAATGCCTGAGCGAGCTCCTGACGGGTCCGCGACCGCGATTCGAGCAGGCGCAGACAGATCGTCCGGGCCGCTGCGACCGGATCGGCAGGAGGCTCGGGGGGCTGATCGGTTCGGGAACGACGGCGGGACGCCGCGTCGCCCCGTCCCCGCCGGGACGTGCCCCGATCCAACGGGGCGCCGGCAGCGTCGAACGTGCGGGCATCGTCGGCGGAGGGCTCGGCACTCGATGATCCCCGCGTGGCGCGAGGCGGACGATCCGGCCGGGATCGCGTGCCTGTGCGACCGGCCTCCATCGAGGCTGCCGGGGCGCCGGGGAATGCGTCCTGCGGCTCGGTCGAGCGGCCGGCTCGCCGCGCTCCCCCGCTGGACGGGTCGGTACGGCGCGTGCGTCGACCGTCGGCGGTGCGAGGCGCGGGGCCGAGCAGGTCGGCAGCGCGACGAACGACAGGTCCGGCGCCGCCGGCGGATGCCGGGCCCAGCAGGTCGGACAGGCTCGCGATCGTCACCGCGGGCGCCGGTTCGTCGCCGGCCCAGTCGCCGGCCGAGTCGCCGCCTGAGTCATTGCCCGAGTCATTGCCCGGGCCGACGGCCGGCTCGCCGGCGGTCGATCGGCCGCGCGGCTCGTCGTCGGCGCCGATGCCCGGCCCGTCGGTGAGGTCGAGTCCGACCTGGCGAACGTGCCGAGGGGCGGCCGCGTCGTCGGACCTGTCCAGACCGAGCTCGGCGACCTGCACAGGCACACCAGCGGTCGAGTCCTCTGCCGGGGCGTCGGTGCTGTCGACGTCCCGGTCGAGATCCAGCGACGCGAGCGCGATCACCTGTCGCGGACCGCTGGACGGCACCTGACGTCCGCTGCCGTCGGGGGCCGGGCCGGAGTCGTGCGAGTCGGGCACCCGATCAGAAGTCGACCGGGGCGGGCAGCGGCTCGACCTCGTCGGCGTCGAGCACCGCGCCGATACCGAGCTTCTCCTTGATGCGCTTCTCGACCTCGGCCGCGATGTCCGGGTTCTCCTTCAGGAACTTGCGGGCGTTCTCCTTGCCCTGCCCCATCTGGTCGCCCTCGTAGGTGTACCAGGCACCGGACTTGCGGATGATCCCCTGCTCGACGCCCACGTCGATCAGCGAGCCCTCGCGGCTGATGCCGACGCCGTAGAGCACGTCGAACTCCGCCTGCTTGAACGGCGGGGCCACCTTGTTCTTCACGACCTTGACCCGGGTGCGGCTGCCGACCATGTCGGTGCCGTCCTTGAGGGTCTCGATACGGCGGATGTCGAGGCGCACGGAGGCGTAGAACTTCAGCGCCTTGCCGCCGGTCGTGGTCTCCGGCGAGCCGAACATGACGCCGATCTTCTCGCGCAGCTGGTTGATGAAGATCGCAGTGGTGCCGGAGTTGCTCAGCGCGCCGGTGATCTTGCGCAGTGCCTGGCTCATGAGCCGCGCCTGCAGGCCGACGTGGCTGTCGCCCATCTCGCCCTCGATCTCGGCGCGCGGCACGAGCGCGGCCACCGAGTCGATGACGATGATGTCGAGCGCGCCGGAGCGGATCAGCATGTCGGCGATCTCGAGTGCCTGCTCACCGGTGTCGGGCTGGGACACCAGCAGCGCGTCGGTGTCGACACCCAGCGCCTTCGCGTACTCGGGGTCGAGCGCGTGCTCGGCGTCGATGAAGGCGGCGATGCCGCCCGAGGCCTGGGCGCTGGCCACGGCGTGCAGGGCGACCGTGGTCTTACCGCTGGACTCCGGGCCGTAGATCTCCACGACCCGGCCACGCGGCAGGCCCCCGACACCCAGCGCCACGTCGAGCGCGATGGAGCCGGTGGGGATGACGCCGATGGGCGGACGCGTGTCATCGCCCAGCCGCATCACCGATCCCTTGCCGTGGTTCTTCTCGATCTGGGCGAGGGCGAGCTCGAGGGCCTTCTCGCGGTCGGGTGCGGTCATCTCGGTCTGCCACCTCGCTGATGCGCTCTCGTGGGCGTTGCGGGACTGTGCCGGCGCCTTGGCCGATGTCTTGCGGGGAGCCACGGTCGAACCGTATTGGGTCCGTCCGACAGTTCCGTCCTGCATGTCCTCGCTGTGGACAACGAGCGACGTTGTGGACAGAGGCTATACGAACACCTGTTCGAGTTCGGTGCCGACACGCCGATCGGCTATCGTGCCGCGCCGAGCGGCGCATGTCGGTCCGGGAACCGCCGCGGCGGCGCCGCCCAGGCCCCGGGGCAACGCGCTCCGTCGGCGCCAACTGCACCGGCAGCACCGGCAGCGCCGTCAGCGCCGTTCCCGCGGCACGTCGTAGACCTCACAGACCGCGAGCCAGACCCGCTTCGGGTCGATCCCCGCCTCGATCGCCTCCTCGACGGTGCGGCCCTCGAGCTGGGCGAACACGTGGTCCTTGGCCAGCGACCCCGCACGCACGGCCCCGAACTCCTCCTCCATCAGCTCGCGGAAGTGACTCAGTCGCACCCGGCGAGGGTAACTCGCAGCTGCATCCGCACCCGGACGCGTGCGACGCTCCGTTCGTGCGTGATGATCTGGTCCGGCAGCTGTGGACCCTGCTCGGCGGCGCGGCCGGGGAGTGCGACCGGCTGACCGTCACCGGCCCGACGGCGACGTTGTCCTCGCGGTTCCCCGTCACCGACGCGGGTGCCGCAGCCGTCGGGGCCGCCCTGCTGGCCGCGACGGCGGACCCGGACGGCGGCGTGGGGCGGCCCGTCGGCCTCGACACGCGCCAGCTCGCGGTGGCGCTGACGAGCGAGCGGCACCTGCTGCACGACGGCGTGAGCCCCGGCAACCCGTTCGATCCCCTGTCGACGTTCCACCGCACCGCCGACGGCTGGCTGCGGTTGCACGCGAACTACCCCTGGCACCGCGCGGCCGCCCGCAGGGTCCTCGACCTCCCCGACGACGCGGGTCCCGGCGACGTCGCCGCCGCCGCCCGGCACTGGCGGTCCGAGGAGCTGGAGACCGCCGTCCACGAGGGTGGCGGGGTCGCGGCGGCGGTCCGCACGGAGAAGGAGTGGCAGGCCACGCCCGCCGGCGCCGCGGCCGCAGGCCTGCCCCTGGTCGGGCGGCACGACCTCGCCGACGCGCCGCCCCGGCCCCGCCGCGCCCGCACCCGGGTACTGGACCTGACGAGGGTGATCGCGGGGCCCGTCGCGACCAGGACGCTGGCCGCGCACGGCGCCGAGGTACTACGGATCGACCCGCCCGACCGCCCGGAGCTGCGCACCCAGACCTGGGAGGCGCTGCCCGGCAAGCACAGCGCTGTGCTCGACCTCGCGACGAACCCCGAGCGGCTGGAGGCCCTGCTGGCGGGCGCGGACGTCGTGGTCGGCGGGTACCGCCCGCACGCGCTCGACCGGTTCGGGCTCGCCCCCGAGGCACTGGCGGCGCGGTTCCCCGGGCTCGTCGTCGTGACGCTCTCGGCGTGGGGCGACGAGGGGCCGTGGGCCGGGCGGCGCGGGTTCGACAGCCTCGTCCAGGCGGCCTGCGGGATCGGCGAGACCGAGCGTCGCGACCCCGATCCGGCCACGCCGCCCGGTGTCCTGCCCGCGCAGGTCCTCGACCACGCGACCGGCTACCTGGGCGCCGCGGCCGCGCTCCTCGCGCTGGCCCGGCAGCGCCGCGTGGGAGGCACCCCGCACGTCCGGCTGGCGCTGGCGGCGACCGCGACGTGGCTGCAGTCGCTCCCCCGTCCCGACGACACGGACGGCGGCACCGAACCCGTCGACGCCCGGCCGTGGCTCGAGCAGGTCGAGGCGCCCGACGGCGTGCTCACCCTCGCATCGCCGCCCGGGACCGTCGACGGCACGAGGCTGCACTGGCCCTCGCCCGCCCCGGCCTACGGCGCCGCGGCCGCGACGTGGCCGTCGGACGCGGACCCGTCGTAGCCTGTCCGATGTGCCGGTATCCGTGCTGACGACGGTCCTCGCCCAGAGCGGCGACCCGACGGGCCTGTCGTCGGGCCTCGGCCGGATCGTGGTCCTGCTGGCGCTGCTGGCGTCGTTGATCCTGCTCCTGCGCTGGTACAACCAGCAGCGCAAACGCTGAGCCCCGTGGCGCTCACGCGGCAGCGGCGACGACCCGCGCGGCGGCCTTCCGGGCCGCGGTGAGGATGCTCGGGTCCCCGCCCGCCGTCGCGACGACCGTCGCCCCCTCGTAGAGCAGGTGCAGCTCCGCGGCCACCTGGTCGGGCTCGGCGAGCCCCGCGTCCCGCGCCAGGTCGGCGAACAGCTCACGGGTCCACGCCTTCTCGGCACGGATGACCGCGATCGCCGGGTGGTCCGTGCCCCCGACCTCGGCGTAGGCGTTGACGAACCCGCATCCCCGGGACTGCGCGCGCAGCCACGACTCGAGCGCGTCGTACACGGCGAGCAGCCGCTCCCGGCCGGGGGGCACCCCCTCCACCCGGGCGGCGACGTGGGCGCGGACGCGGTGCGCGCGCCGCCGCAGGTAGAGGGCGACGAGCTCGTCCTTGGAGCCGAAACGGTCGTAGAGCGTCTTCTTCGTCGTACCGGCCCGCTCCGCGATGAGGTCGACCCCGACGGCCCGGATGCCGTGCTCGTAGAACAGCTCCGACGCGGCGTCGAGCAGGCGGCGACCTGCCGGGGTCAGCTCCGGGACGGGCTGCATCCCGGCGATCTCCGCCAGCGACTCCACGGTGGTCATGCGGTGCCCCTCACGTCTCCACTGCAAGTATACAGACCGGTATGGTTACGTCGCCGGCGTGACCCGAACGCAGTCCGACGCCGCCGCCTCCGCGGCCCTCGTCGTCCTCTGGAGCGCAGGATTCATCGGAGCGGTGCTGGGCACCCGCGCCGCCCCCGCCGACACGTTGCTGGCCTGGCGCTTCGTCATCGCCGCGGCGATCCTCGTGCCGGTCGCCGCCGCCCGCGGCGCGCGGCTGCGGCTGTCCTCGCTCCGCCGGCAGGCACCGCTGGGCCTGCTCAGCCAGTTCGCCTACCTCGGGTGCACGGTCACGGCGGTCGGCCTGGGCGTCCCCGCGGGGACGACGGCGTTGATCGCCGCCCTGCAACCGCTGGTCGTCGCCGGACTCGCGGGTCCGGTGCTCGGTGAGCACGTCACCGGCCGGCAACGGGTGGGGCTGCTCGCCGGGCTCGGCGGCGTCGCGCTGGTCGTCGGCGGCGACCTGCACTCCGACGGGGTGGCGTGGTGGGCCTTCCTGCTCCCGGTCGCGGGGATGTTCGCGATGGCGGCCGGGACGGTGCTGACCCGGCGCGCGGGCACGCACGAGACCCCGCTGGAGTCGTTGACGATCCAGACGGCCACGACGGCGGTGCTGTTCACGCTCGTGGCGCTCGTCGACGGCAGGCTCGCCCCACCCGCCGACCCGATGTTCTGGGGCGCGGTGGCGTGGGTCGTCGTGCTGCCGACGTTCGGCGGGTTCGGCCTCTACCTCTACGTCCTGCGCCGTCAGGGGGCGACGCGGGTGAGCAGCCTGCTCTACCTGACCCCGCCGACCACGATGATCTGGGCGTACCTCATGTTCGGCCAGGTCCCGGGGCTGCTGGCCGTGCCGGGGATCGCACTGGCCGCGGCCGGTGTCTGGCTCGTCCTGCGAACGCCGCGCGCGCGAACTGTCGGTGCTCCGTCGCATGATGGACGACGTGAGCGCGCTCGACGGCTTCTCGCCCGCCACCCGTGACTGGTTCACGGGGGCGTTCGCCGCGCCCACCCCCGCCCAGGAGGGGGCGTGGGCGGCGGCGCAGGCGGGCCGGCACGCGCTCGTCGTGGCGCCGACCGGCTCCGGCAAGACGCTCGCGGCGTTCCTCTGGGCGCTCGACCGGCTGGCCACCGAGCCCGTACCCGACGATCCGAAGCGCCGCTGCCGCATCCTCTACGTCTCGCCGCTCAAGGCCCTCGCGGTCGACGTGCAGCGCAACCTCCGCTCGCCGCTCACCGGCATCCGGCAGGCCGCGCAGCGGCTGGGCGTCCCGGTGCCGGAGGTCGAGGTCGGGATGCGCACCGGCGACACCCCGGCCGAGGAGCGCCGCCGCTTCGGCCGCACCCCGCCGGACGTGCTGGTCACCACGCCCGAGTCGCTGTTCCTGATCCTCACCTCGGCCGCGCGCGAGTCGCTCACCGGCGTCGAGACCGTGATCGTCGACGAGGTGCACGCCGTCGCGGGGACCAAACGCGGCGCGCACATGGCGCTGTCGCTCGAACGCCTCGACGAGCTGCTCACCCGCAACGGCTCCCGCCCAGCCCAACGCATCGGGCTGTCCGCCACGGTCCGCCCGCTCGACGAGGTGTCGACGTTCCTGGCAGGTGCGCGGCCCGTCGAGATCGTCCAGCCGAGGACGCCCAAGACCATCCAGGTCGACGTCCAGGTCCCGGTGCCCGACCTCGCGGCGCTCGACGAGCAGCCCGCGCCCGGCAGCGCCGACGAGGAGGTCATCGGCTCCGCGGCCGGGACCGCGCGACGGCCGTCGATCTGGCCCGCGGTCGAGCGCCGGCTGCTCGACCTCGTCCGCGAGCACCGGTCCACGATCGTCTTCTCCAACTCCCGACGGCTCGCCGAGCGCCTCACGTCCCGGCTGAACGAACTGGCCGCCGAGGAGGCGGCCGCCGCGGACGCCGTGGACCTCGACGAGATCGCCGCCGGGTCGTTCCCCGCCGAGGCGATCGGGCAGTCCGGGATCGGCGGCGGCGCACCGCCCGTCGTCGCCCGCGCTCACCACGGCTCCATGTCGCGCGAGCAGCGGACGCTGGTCGAGGAGGAGCTCAAGAGCGGCCTGCTGCCGTGCGTGGTGGCCACGTCCAGCCTGGAGCTGGGGATCGACATGGGCGCGGTCGACCTGGTCGTGCAGGTCGAGGCACCGCCGAGCGTGGCGTCGGGGCTGCAGCGCGTCGGCCGGGCCGGGCACCAGGTCGGGGCGGTCTCACGCGGCGTGGTGTTCCCGAAGTACCGCGGCGACCTGGTGTCGTGCGCGGTCGTCGCCGAGCGGATGTCGGGCGGGGCGATCGAGTCGACGCGCTACCCGCGCAACCCGCTCGACGTGCTGGCCCAGCAGATCGTCGCGATGGTCGCGATGGAGCCGTGGTCGCTCGGTGACCTCGCGGCCGTCGTCCGACGGGCGGCCCCCTTCGCCGCGCTGCCCGACTCGGCCCTGCACTCGGTGCTCGACATGCTCGCGGGGCGCTACCCGTCCGAGGAGTTCGGCGAGCTGCGGGCCCGCATCACGTGGGACCGGGTCACCGACGAGCTGGCCGGCCGCCCCGGCGCGCAACGGCTGGCCGTCACCTCGGGCGGGACGATCCCCGACCGTGGCCTGTTCACCGTCATGACGCCCGGCGGCGCGGACGGGGCGGGATCGCGTGTCGGCGAGCTCGACGAGGAGATGGTCTACGAGTCCCGGGTCGGCGACACGTTCCTGCTCGGCACGTCGAGCTGGCGCGTCGAGGACATCACCCACGACCGGGTCATCGTCACCCCGGCGCCGGGCGAGCCCGCCCGGATGCCGTTCTGGAAGGGCGAGTCGATCGGCCGGCCGCTGGAGCTGGGCCGGGCCGTGGGCGCGTTCGTCCGCGAGATGGCCGCACTGCCCGACGAGCAGGCCCGCGAGCGCGCCACCGCCGCGGGTCTCGACGAGTGGGCGGTCGACAACCTGCTGGCCTACCTGCACGAGCAGCGCGAGTCGACGCGGCACGTCCCGTCCGACCGGACGATCCTCGTCGAGCGCTTCCGCGACGAGCTGGGCGACTGGCGGCTCGTCGTGCACTCCCCGTTCGGGTCCCAGGTCAACGGGCCGTGGGCGCTGGCGATCGCCGCCCGGATGCGCGAGCGGCGCGGCGTCGAGGTCAGCGCCGCGGGCGCGGACGACGGGATCGTCCTGCGGCTGCCCGACGCCGTCGACGAGCAGGGCGCCGAGGTCGTGCCCACCGCCGAGGACGTGCTGCTCGACCCGGCCGAGGTGGAGCAGATCGTCGTCGGGGAGCTGGGCGGCTCGTCGCTGTACGCGTCGCGGTTCCGCGAGTGCGCGGCCCGGGCCCTGTTGCTCCCGCGCCGCGATCCCAAGCGGCGCAGCCCGCTGTGGCAGCAACGGCAGCGGTCGGCGCAGCTGCTGTCGGTCGCGGGCAAGTACGAGCAGTTCCCGATCACGCTCGAGGCGATGCGCGAGTGCGTGCAGGACGTCTACGACCTGCCGGGCCTGCGCGAGCTGATGTCCGACGTGGGCTCGCGCAAGGTCAAGGTCGTCGAGGTGTCGACGGCCCAGCCGTCGCCCTTCGCCCGGAGCCTGCTGTTCGGCTACGTCGGGATGTTCCTCTACGAGATGGACGCGCCGCTGGCCGAGCGCCGGGCCGCGGCGCTCTCGCTCGACTCGACGCTGCTCGCCGAGCTGCTGGGGTCCGAGGCCATCCGAGAGCTGCTCGATCCGGAGGTCCTCGCCGAGGTCGAGGCCTCGCTGCAGCGCACCGCGGCCGACCGGCACGCGCGCGACGCGGAGGGTGCCGCCGACCTGCTGCGGTTCCTGGGCGACCTCAGCGAGGGCGAGGCCGCCGCCCGCGGCGTCGACCCCCCGTGGCTGGCCGAGCTGGAGTCCGCACGCCGGGCGATCCGCGTGCGCATCGCCGGCGAGCAGCGCTGGCTGGCGATCGAGGACGCGGGGCGGGTCCGCGACGCGCTCGGCGCCGCCCTGCCCGTCGGGGTACCCGAGACGTTCACCGAGCCCGTCCCGGATCCGTTGGGCGACCTGGTGATCCGTTACGCGCGGTCGCACGGCCCGTTCCCCGCCGCCGACGTCGCCGCCCGGTTCGGGCTCGGGGTGGCCGTGGTGTCCGGGGTGCTCGACCGGCTCACCGGGTCCGGGCGACTGGTCCGCGGCGAGCTGCGGCCCGGTGCGGAGGGCATCGAGTTCTGCGACGCCGAGGTGCTGCGCCGGCTGCGCCGGGCGTCGCTGGCCCGGCTGCGGGCGGAGGTCGAGCCCGTCGAGCAGCGGGCGCTGGGTCGTTTCCTGCCGGTGTGGCAGGGGGTGCGCGCAGCCGCCGCCGCGCCGGGACGACGCGGCCGGATCCGGCGGGCGCCGGGGCCGGAGG
>NZ_BPRG01000168.1:198691-204839 GCF_036984265.1 Pseudonocardia sp. D17
GTCATGGGCGTCGTCGAGCAGCTGGCCGGGGCGCCGCTGCCGGCGAGCGCGCTGGAGTCGCTGATCTTGCCCGCCCGGCTACCGGGCTACTCCCCCGCGCTGCTCGACGAGCTGACCGCAGCCGGTGAGGTCACCTGGACCGGCTGCGGCACGCTCGCCGGGACCGACGGCTGGCTCGCGCTCGCCCCCGCCGACGTCGCCGACCTGCTGCTCCCCGAACCCGAGCCCGAGATCGCCGCCGCCCCCATCCACCGGGCGCTGCTCGGCGCGCTGGGGATGCCGGCCGGGACGACGGAGCTGCCCGCGCACCCGGGCGCCGCACTGTTCTTCCGGGGCCTCGCCGACGCCGCCGCCCGAACCCTGCTCGACGAGGGCGAACAGGCCCCGACCGACGACGCGGTCGTCGCCGCGCTCTGGGACCTCGTGTGGGCGGGGCTCGTCACCAACGACACCCTCGGCCCGCTGCGCGCACGGCTGTCGGGCGGTCGGGGTGCCCACCGTCCGCGCCGGCAGGCCCCGCGCGGGCGCTACGCCCAGCTGCGCGCGGGCCGGCCGGCGATGCCGACGCGCAGCGGGCCGCCCTCGGTCGGTGGCCGGTGGGCGCTCGCGACCGGTCGCGAACCCGACGCCACGCGCCGCGCGCACGCCCGCGCCGAGGCGTTCCTCGAGCGGCACGGCGTGCTCACCCGGGGGGCGCTCTCGACCGAACGCGGCCAGGGCGGGTTCGCCTCGGTCTACGGGGTGCTGCGCGCGATGGAGGACTCCGGGAGGTGTCGGCGCGGCTACGTCGTCGACGGGCTCGGGGCCGCCCAGTTCGCGGTGCCCGGCGCCATCGACCGGCTCCGCGCGCTGTCCCGGCCCGATGGTCCCGGGTTGTCGGCCGGCCCGTCGCCGGAGTTCGACGACGACTCCTGGGCCCCTCCCACCCCGGCGCGTCCCGGCACGGGCGACGCGGCGGCGGGCGCCGCGGTGGTGCTCGCCGCCGCCGACCCGGCCCAGCCCTACGGTGCCGCGCTCGGCTGGCCCGCGACGGTCGGCGACTCGAAGCACCGGCCGGGACGCAAGGCCGGGGCGCTCGTGGTGCTGGTCGACGGGGCGCCGGCGCTCTACGTCGAGCGAGGTGGGCGGTCACTGCTGTCGTTCACCGACGACCGGGCCGAGCTGCGGGCCGGCGCCGAGGCGCTGGCCGGCGCCGTGCACGAGGGCTGGCTGGGGTCGTTGGCGGTCGAGAAGGCCGACGGCGTCGGGTCGCTGGCGTCCGACCTGGCAGAGGTGCTCACCGAGGCGGGCTTTCGGGTGACCCCGAAGGGCCTGCGGCTGCGCGCCTGAGACCGGTCCCGGCGACCTCGCCGACGCCCCGCACGCCGGGGCAGAGCAGTTCCTCGACGCCGACGTCAGTGCCTCGATGCGCGCCGCCGGCACCCCCAGCGCGGCCGACGACCGTTCCGGACCGAGGACGCGTCCCGGCTCGCCGACGGGCGGCGGCCGGCCGCGTCCGGGCCGCGGGACCGGACCGCACGTCGAGCCGACCCACCGGCCCCCGCCGCCACCCCCGGCCGGCGGTGACCGACGCGTCCCGCCCCCGGCTCGCTGAGCGCACGCTCCAGGACGTCCACAGCGGTCCGTTCGGACCGTCCGTGCCGTCGGACCGGACGGCGCCACTGTGTCTTGCCCCGGGTGCGGGACGGCAGGATGCTGGCTGTTCGGCGCGCGGTGGCGTCGAGCCGCTGCCGCGCCGAGCATCGGGAGCGTCCGGAGATGACGACGCCGTCCATCCGCCGAGGCGTACGTCGGCGGGTGTCGTGCGTGGTCGTGCTGGTCGCCGTCCTCGTCGCGGTGGCCTGCACCGGGCGGCCGGACGGCGGGCACACCCTCAGCGTGCACGCGCCCGGTGCCCTGGTCCTGTCGCCCGACGGCGCGACGGCCTACGTCACCGACCAGACCGACGGGCTCGTCCGCGCCGTGGAGACCGCGACGGGTCGCGAGCACCTGCCCGTGGACGCCCCGTTCACCGATTCGCTGACGATCGACCACCACGGTGGTCGGCTGTTCGCGTTCTCCCGCGCCGCGGGTGCCGTGGCGGTGATCGATCCCGTGCAGATGACCGTCGCCGAGCGGATCTCGGCGCAGGACCCGGTGGCCGTCGCGGTCGCGCCGGACGACACCCGTGCCTACGTCGCGAGCAGCCGCGGCGGGACGGTGACGGTCGTCGACATGGCATCGGGGGCCGCGGTCGACCGCCCGGTAGGCGCGCTGCCCAGCGACGTCGTCGCGGCAGGCAGGCACGTGTACGTCGCGCTGGCCGCGAGCCGCACGATCGCGGTGCTGACCCCGGACGGCGTCGTGACGGGCACGGTGCGGCTGCCGACGAGCGCCGTCACCGAGGAGGACCCGGTCCGGCTGGGCGTCACCCCGGACGAGACGACGCTGCTCACCCTCGACCCGGTCCGCGGCGAGCTGTACCTGGTCGACCCGTCGACCTCGACACTGCTCGCGACGCTCGGCGCGGCCGCGGGCGCGTCGATGCTGCGGATGTCGGCGGACGGCAGGCGCGCCTACGTGGTGGCGACGACGACCCACGAGGTCGCCGAGATCGACGTGGCCGCCCGCGCCCAGGTCGCGACCGTGCCGGTGGGTTGCACCCCCGGCGCGATCGCCGAGGCCCCTGACGGCAGCGCACTCCTCGCGACGTGCACCGACCAGGACGAGGTGTCCGTCGTTCCGCGATGAGGAGGACGGCTGCCGGCGGATCGCATTCGGAGTGACGACACGCGCAACCACGAGCCGTCCGGCACCGGGCCCCTGGGGAGTCCGACCGACTCCGCCGACCGGAACGGACGGTCACCGGCAGGGCAAAGCCTGACCGCACGCGGGGCACGTCCCGGCCCGGCAACCACGCAGCCAGGGGAGTCACCCCGCGCCGAGCCCGCGGCGGCTCGCGTCCTCAGCCCGATCCGAAGCCCGATCCGACCGCCCCGACGCGAAGGAGCAACGACCGGCTGCACCGAGCCTGACCCCCGCACCGGGCACGTCCCGGTCCGGCGACGACGCAACCGGACGCCGAGCCCTCGACGAGTGCCCCGTCCGGTGCCCCCTCGGACCGGCGGGCCGACTTTCGCCGGCGGGCGCCGCGTCGGATGATCGGGGTATGAGCGACGACGCCCTCGGTTCCGTCCTGCGCCGGCCCGCCCCCGACGTCCTGGAGACGACCGGGATCGGCGCCTACGTCCGATGGCTCGCCGCGGAGCGCGGCCTGGAGTTCGACGACTACGACGCGCTCCTGGACTGGTCGATCGCCGAGCCCGAGGACTTCTGGGCGTCGATCTGGGACCACTTCGAGGTCGACGGCGGCTACGAGCGCGTCCTGGGCTCGACCGAGATGCCGGGCGCGCAGTGGTTCCCCGGCGCGACCGTCAACTACGCGCGGCACATGTTGCGCCATGCGCGGGCACGCGTCGAGGCGGGCGCGGGCGACGAGGTCGTCCTCGTCGCCCGGTCGCAGACGCGCGAGCCGGTCGACGTGACGTTCGCCGAGCTGCTCGACCAGGTCGCGCGGGCCCGCGCCGGGCTGCAACGCCTCGGCGTCGAGCAGGGCGACCGCGTCGTCGCCTACCTGCCGCACATCCCCGAGGCGATCGTCGCGTTCCTCGCGGCCGCGAGCCTGGGCGCCACGTGGGCCTCGTGCGCCCCGGAGTTCGGGTCGCGCTCGGTCGTCGACCGGTTCGCCCAGATCGAGCCGACGGTGCTGCTCACGGTCGGCGGCTACACCCACGGTGCCAGGGAGATCGACAAGAGTGCGGAGGTCGCGGCGATCCGCGCGGGCCTGCCCAGCCTGCGACACGTGGTCGCGGTGCCGTTCGGGCCGGTCGAGGTGCCCGACGCGCTCCCGTGGGCCGACCTGCTGGCCGTGGAGGGCCCGCTCGAGTTCGTCGACGTCCCGTTCGACCATCCCCTCTACGTGCTGTTCTCGTCGGGGACGACCGGGCTGCCGAAGGTCATCGTCCACTCGCACGGCGGCATCCTGCTCGAGCATCTCAAGCTGCACGGGCTGCACCTGGACACCCGCCCGGGCGATCGCGCGCTGTGGTTCACGACGACGGCGTGGGCGATGTGGAACATCACGATCTCGGCGCTGCTGGTCGGCGGCTCGCTCGTGCTGCTCGACGGCAACCCGCTCTACCCTGACCTCGACGAGCAGTGGCGGCTGGCGGCCGAGACCGGCGCGACGCTGCTCGGGACCAGCCCCGGCTACCTGATGGCCTGCCGCGCGAAGGGCGTCGACGCGGCGGGGCTGCTCGGCGGGGGTGCCGGGGTGTTGCGCCAGATCGGCTCGACGGGCGCGCCGCTGCCACCGGAGGCGTTCGACTGGATCGCCGCCCAGTTCGGCGACGCCGTCCTGGTCAACTCGATCAGTGGCGGCACCGACGTGTGCAGCGCGTTCGTCGGCGGCGGCCCGTGGCAACCGGTGTACCGCGGGGAGCTCTCGGGCCCGCTGCTGGGCGTCGACGTCACCGCGTTCGACCCCGACGGCAAGGAGATCGTCGACGAGCTGGGCGAGCTCGTCGTGCGGGCACCGATGCCGTCGATGCCGGTGTCGTTCTGGAACGACCCGGGCGACGAGCGCTACCGCGAGTCCTATTTCGACACCTATCCCGGCGTGTGGCGGCACGGCGACTGGGTGATCCGCACCCGGCGGCGCAGTTTCGTCGTCACCGGCCGGTCGGACGCGACGCTCAACCGCGGGGGCGTCCGGCTCGGGACCGCCGAGTTCTACGCCGTGATCGAGGACCTGCCGGAGATCGACGACAGCCTCGTCGTGCACCTCGAGGACCAGACCGGCGCGACGTCGGGCGACCTCATCCTGTTCGTCGTGCTGCGCGAGGGCGCCGAGCTCGACGACGCGCTGCGCGCCCGGATCCGGGACACGCTGCGCGCGCAGCTCTCACCGCGCCACACCCCCGACTTCGTCGCCGCCGTGCCCGCGGTGCCCCGCACGCTGACGGGCAAGAAACTGGAGAAGCCGATCAAGCAGGTGCTGCGCGGGAAGGCGCCCGAGGACGTGATCAGCGCGGACGCGGTCAGCGACTTCGACGCCGTCGCCGCGTTCCGCGACGCCGTCCGCGACCGCTGACGCCCACGCACCCGCCGGGCGCAACCTCACGCCGCGAGCGCCGACGACGACCACCAGGTTGCGCGCGGTCGGGGTCTGCTGCGGGAACGCGGGAGCCCGGTACGGCGGTCAGCCGCCGAAGGCGGTCCCGAGGTCGCGGACGCCGGCCTGCAGGGCGGCGAGGTCGGGGCCGCAGCTCTGCGGGGTACCGGTCGGGCCCTGGCCGGGCGGCAGAAGGCAGGCGTCGCGGGTGAGCCGGTCGACCGCCGCATCGACCGCGTCCGCCGCCTTCCCCACCGCGGCCTGCTCCGTCGGACCCGAGGCGACCGCGCGGGCCGCGACGGTCACGTTCGAGACCTCCCGGACGAACCGGGCGCACTGCGGGTAGACGCTCGCGGCGTCCTCGGTGGCGCACTCGTCGCGCCCGAAGATCGCGATCTTGTCGACGACGTCGGCGCGCTGGGCGGTGGGTGAGGACTGCGTCGCGGCGGCCGCCGAGGACGACCCTCCGTCGGGCGACTGCTCGCACCCCGCCGTCAGCGCCGCGACGGCCACGGCGACCCCGACCAGCCCACCCAACCGCAGGGATCGGGAACGGACGCGACCACGCGGGAGTACCGGCACGGGCCCGAGACTATGCCCGGCCCGCGATTGCCCCGCGGGCCCCCGCCCCGCGGCCACGGGACCGGACGACCAGCCCGGCATCGTGTTCGGAACACCTCGAACCGGGCACGTCCGTGGATCGCGCACGATCCCCGAACGGCTCTGCGACTCCTCGAGCGCGGCGATCATGGCGTCGGCCATGGGCTCGCTCGTAGGGGGCGACTGACGGATCACTCGCCGCGGTCTCGGCGCCCGGACGGCCCGTGGCTGCGTTGTCGCCGGGCCCGAACACGCCCGGTGTGCCGACCCGGCTCCGCCTTGCCACGAACCGCCAGGAGCACCGACCCCATCGACGGCGATCCGTCAGACCCGCTAGACGAGTAAGTCCGAACCCGGTCAGTGGTCGTAGGCGATCAAGGATCGGGTGATGGGCTG
>NZ_BPRG01000169.1:0-281 GCF_036984265.1 Pseudonocardia sp. D17
GGCCTCGGGTTCAGGGGGTGGTCGCAACACCGGTGGTTACTGGCCGCGACAGTAGTCGGGTCAGTCTTTCCCCGGGGGTGTCCCAGTCCAGGGTTTTGCGGGGGCGGGAGTTGAGCTTGTCCGCGACCCGGTCCAGATCGGCGTGGGTGTGCACGGACAGATCGGTGCTTTTCGGTGCCTCTGTGTTTGTCAAGGCCTCGGCTCTAGGGTGGTCGTAGACTTCGGAGCCGCGGACCCGGGTTGTGACTGATCCGAAGAGCTGGCCATCGGGGTCGGGCTAG
>NZ_BPRG01000170.1:0-1018 GCF_036984265.1 Pseudonocardia sp. D17
GGGCCACACCGACGCTGCGAGCGGCGATGTTGATCCGGCCGGTCTCCAACGCCGACAACGCCTGCTGCAGCCCGCGGCCCTCGACCCCACCGAGCAGCTGCGACGCCGGGACCCGCACGTCGGCGAGCACGACCTCGCACGACTCGGTGCCCTTGTAGCCGAGCTTGCCGATGTCGGCGGTGACCTCGAAACCCGCCGAGTCCGCCTCGACCAGCAGGATCGACATTCCCTTGTGCGCGGGCGCCGCGGCCGGGTCGGTCTTGACCAGCACCGGCAACGGATCGGCGTGACGGGCGTTGGTGATCCACATCTTGGTGCCGTTGACGACGTAGTCGTCCCCGTCGCGCTTCGCGACGGTCGTGATGCCCTGCAGATCGGTCCCCGCACCCGGCTCGGTCAGCGCGATGCCGGTGCGGCGCGCACCCGTCGCCAGCTCGGGCAGGTACTTCTGCTTCTGCTCCTCGGTCCCGTGATGGGCCAGCATCCAACTCGACACCGAGTGGCTGCCCAGGATCCCCGCGATGCCCATCCAGCCGCGCGAGATCTCCTCGAACGTCAACGCGAAACTCACGTTGTCCGCGCCCAGCCCGCCGTACTCCTCCGGGATCACCAGACCGAACAGGCCCAGCTCGCGCATCCCCGCGACGATCTCGGTCGGGTAGCGGCCCTCCCGTTCCCAGTCACGGGCGACCGGCACGATCTCCCGGTCGACGAACTCGCGCAACGTCTGCCGGAACAGCCGCTGCTCGTCGTTCAGCCCGAAGTCCATCTCAGTCCTTCCCCATGTCGGTCGCGCCGAGTGCACCGGATGCGCGTAGTACCGCGATCCGGTCGTCGTCGTAGCCGAGCCCGCGCAGCACCGACTCGGTGTGCTCGCCCATCGCCGGCGCCGCGCGGGTCGGCGCCCGGTCCTCGCCCGGCGGCCCGACGCGCACCGCGGACCGCAGCGATCTCACCGTCCCGAACCGGGGATGCGACGTCTCCGCCACGAGCTCACGCGACAGGGTGTGCGGGTCGG
>NZ_BPRG01000171.1:0-344 GCF_036984265.1 Pseudonocardia sp. D17
GCACGAACCCGGCGCACGAACCCCACCGAGACGAGGCCCGAAATGTTCAAGTCCCACTGCAGCACCAGCAAGCACCACAACGACGACTACGGCAAGCACTGCGACGACAACTGGTCCGACAAGCACCACAACTGGGACGACAAGTACTCGCACTGCTGGGACAACGGCCGCTACGACGACGACTACTGCGACAAGTCCTCCTACAGCGACTCCCACTGCCACGACTCCTACGACAAGGGCTGCCACGACAACTACGACCACTCCTCGTCCTACGGCAGCCACCACGCCTACAACTGACCTCCCACGACGAGCGCCCCGGACCCACGCAGGGTCCGGGGCGCTCG
>NZ_BPRG01000172.1:0-323 GCF_036984265.1 Pseudonocardia sp. D17
GTGCTGATGGCTCTACCTTCCCTTCGCACGGTGGTTCCCGGCAGGGAGCGCTTTCGGTGCTCGTCCCGCGAGGACTTCGATGAGACGGCGCCCCTGCCGGGCCCCGGCGAAGGCCCGACGCCCATGAGGATGTGGTCCCGCGAGGACTGATTCATCAGCACGACGCAGCGCCTTCCCGGCCCACCGAGCACAATGCCGGTGACGGAAGGAGACAGGCGGGTGCTGGGAATCGGCATCGACTGGGCTGAGCAGTTTCACGACATCGCCCTCGGCACACAGGAGAAAGGAGTGATCGAGCAGTTCCGGATCCCGCACGGCCCCGA
>NZ_BPRG01000173.1:0-3829 GCF_036984265.1 Pseudonocardia sp. D17
CCGGCACCTTCACCCCGGCCAGCGGGTTGCCGCCCCAGTTCTCCGACAGCGGCACCGTCGAGCGCGGGGTGGAGGCGCTGATCTGGTCGGGGTTGACCAGCGCGACGCCGAACTCGCCGGTGTTGAGGATGTGATCGCCCGATGCCAGCTCCCCGGCCATCGCCGTCGACGACGGGTCGAGTTTTGCCCCAGACGCGATGGGGGACCACAGCCAGTCGGCCTTCGGGAAATACGGCCGCGGGCCGGACGGGCACGTGCTCGTGTCCCCGTCCGTCACGTCGGGGGCGGTGGCGGCGCAGCCCGCGAGAAAGGCCGGTGTGCCGGCTCCTGTCGCCGCAAGACTGTCCCGCAGCCGCGTTCCTCCCGGGTCAGCGGCCGACCGCAGATTGTCGAAGAGCTGCTGAGCGGTCTGGCGCCATCCGCATCCGGCGGCCACGGCAGCCGCGGCCGCGGGCGTGGGCAGCTGTGGTGAGGTCCCGATGGCGGGCGCGGTGAAGGAACCGAGAAGCGACGAGGTGGTCAGCGCGGCGGTGATGACCATCTTGATAGGGCTCATCGCCGTCACCGCGCGCCGGTGGTGAAGCCGTCGGGGGCAGGGAAGTCCCAGGTGAACGCTTCCGCGACCAGGGCTGCGAGTTCGCGACCGGCCTGGCGGGTCCGGGGCCGCAGCATCTCGAGGTCGATCCGGCCGCCCTCGGTGAGGTGCGGATCGGCCGGGAACTCGACGACTGCGCGGCAGCGGTCGGCGAAGTGCTCACGCAGGGCGGCGGGGTCGATGCTGTGGGCCTGTCGATCGCAGGTCAGGACGACGATCGCGTCGCGGACGAGCTCGTCGAACCCGTGTGCGATGAGCCAATCCAGCGTCGTTGTGATCCCCTCGGCGGCGTCGATCGTGGGCTTGCCCGTCACGATCAGGGTGCGTGTCGTCTCCAGGGCTCCGGTCATCGCCGAGTGGATCAGCCCGGTGCCGCTGTCGGTGATGACGATGTTGAAGAAACGGGTCAGCAGCGCCAGGACGCGGCGGTACTCCTCGGCGTTGAACGCCTCCGACATCGCCGGATCGAGGTCGCTGGCCAGGACCTGCAGGCGTCCGGCAGTGTTGACGAACCGGCTGACCTCGGTGAATGAGGCGAGCTGGTCGAGATTTTCTTGTTCGAGCAGCTGGCGCACAGTCGCAGAGGCCCGGTAGCCGAGCAGTCGTTGAGCGAGGTTGCCGGCGTCGGGGTTGGCGTCGAGGGTGACGACTCGATCGCCGCGGTGCTCGGCCAGAGTGAGACCCAGCAGCGCCGACGTCGTCGTCTTGCCCACCCCGCCCTTGCTGCTCGCCACCGTGATCGTGTGCCAGCCGGTCAACGGTGTCCGGATCCTGTCGAGGTGCACACGCTCGGCGAGCTCGCGCGCTGAGGCGCCGACTGAGATCCGGCCGCCGCTGGCCCTCCAGAGGAGGGCACGCAGGCCGCGGCGCGGTACCTCAGGCCGCAGGCTCTGCCCGCGCAGGTAGCCGTCGAATTTCGCGTGCTTCGGTGGCGCGGCCGGGGCGCTCGCTGTTGGTGTATCAGCCAGGGCTGCCGCTTCGGGTGCTGGCTCCGACTGGGGCCCGGTGGTGTCGGTAGGTCCCTCTTCGTCGCGGTCGGCGCCGTGCCCGGGCCGCGGGGTTGCCGAGGACGCAGTGTCGCGGGGCGCGGGAGGTGCGAAGGGAACTGCCCTCAGTACTGGGCCCGACGGGACCGCCGCGGATGGCGGCACAAGGGCACGCTCGCCACCGGGAGCAGCCGGAGCTGTCCGCGGCGGCGCGGCGCGACGGCCGTCGGGGGAGGCGCTGGGGGCGGGGGCGAGGGCGCTGCTCCATGCGCGGACGAAGGGCTGCACCGGCGCTGGGCCTTGCTCGGTCATGAGTCTCTCTCCGCGTTCTCGGGGATGGGGGCCAGCTCCACGACGAGCGCTCCTGAGTCATGCCGGCGGATGGGGATCGACAACCGCAGCCACATCGACGGCCCGGCTTCCCAGCCCGCTGCGGTCGCAGGCGGAACCGACGACCAGCGGGCTCCCTCGAGCAGCTCGACGTCGTCGCTCAGGTCGGGCGGCCCAGGAAGCCGCCGGTAGGGCGTCACGCGCGCCCGTACGTCAACGACAAGCCAGTAGTCGACGCTGATGATGCGACCCGCATGCGCGGCCTCGACGCGCTGGCGCCCCTTGCCCGTCCAGCCGAGCGTGCAGTCGGCTCCCGGGGGGAGGTACCAGCCGAGGGCCTCGACACGCCGCTCCGGTACCGCCTCGTCCCAGGACAGATAGTCAGTGGCAAAGCAGACCGCCAGCTGTGCTGCCTCGCTCCGATCCGGTGGCGTCAACGCTTCGAGCGGGCGATCAACCGAGGTCCGGACACCTGGGCGAGGACCATCGGCCGGGCGGTGGACCGCGGCGGCCGGGGCGCCGGTGGCTGGCGGGATGAACACCTGGGCGGGCGGGGGTGCATTGTGCGCCGAGTTCATCCGCACCGGCGCGACGACCGCCGCCCTCGGAGGTGACTGGGGCGGTGGCGAAGCGTCGGCGTCCGGCTGGGCCCACCGCTTTTTGACCGCGGCCAGCGCCGCACCGAGGACGTTCGGTGGTGGGACGCTCGGCGGAACCGGCGCCTGCTGAGCCGATGGGGAAGGAGCGGGGAGAGGGACCCGTGCGGGCGGCGCGGACGCCGGCACCGCCGCTCGCGCCTCAGGCGGCGCTGGGATCGGGACCGGCCTCGGTGTCGGGGAGGGCCTGGTCGGAGCGGGCCCGATCGGTGGCATGGGCGCGTACCCGGCGGCCGGGTGGTCCTCGGCTGGCCCGCCGTCCTGCGATGGAGACCACCACGGGGGAGGGGAGGAGACACGGCCGCGCCGCCCGCTATCGCGGCGGCTCACGACCTGGCCACCTCCTTCGGGGCCTTGCGCACAACTGCCGCGGACCCGAAGTCAGTCCTGGAAGGTCTGTTGACCGGCGAGAATCGGTACGATCGAGGTGTTCTCTTGCTCTGTTGACGACGACGGCGCCGCCCCGAAGAACATGCCTCTACCACGCGATACGGCTCGACTCGAGCCGCCGGAAGTGTCTGATCGAGGCAAGCAAGCACGGTACGACTGTACCGATATGAATTTCTGTGCGCTATACAGTCATGCATGACCATGACCGCACCCCACCGGCTGGTGCGTACGCTTGCCCCGATTCGACGCGGGCTCGAGCTCGTACCGACGGCGGAGGGTGACGAGGTGGTCAGGCGCCAGGCTGGGACGCAGGACGGGGTGGCTGCATCCAGCGCGCGCCGCAGGAGGATCGCCAACCCCCGCGGGACGATGCCCGAGCGGCTGAACTACCTCTTCCAGAACGTCCGCAACATCGACGACAAGCCGTACTCGGCGGCCCAGGTCGCGCGCTGGATCAACGACAACGGCGGCGAGATCAGCAGCGTCTACATCCTCAAGATCCTCAACGGCGAGCGGACCGACCCGTCACAGCGCTACCTCAAGGAACTCGCCCGATTCTTCGGCGTCTCACCCGCCTTCTTCTGGGAAGACGAGCCGGCCGATCTCGACGTCGACGAGCTGCGTCAGCGGATCCTGCTGCGTGACGACCTCGTCCAGTCGATGATGCTGCGCGCCGCGCGGCTCTCCCCGAGCTCGCAGCAGGCCCTGAGTGACATCATCGACAGCTTGCTCAAGGCCGAAGGAAAGTCGGACTAGCGGGGGGCTCGGCCAGACCGGCGTGCGGCACCCCTCGTCGCAGACACAGCTGCGCGCCCGGGGCGAGGCCCATCGCCCGGGCGCGTAACCGCTTCCTGATCGATCCTCCCCCCACG
>NZ_BPRG01000174.1:0-2024 GCF_036984265.1 Pseudonocardia sp. D17
ACCCGAACGGCCCGGCACCGTACTGCTCCAGGGAGATGATCCGGACATCCTCCAACGGCCTCACCGCGACCCACCTCCACCTCGTCCCGCCCGACGCCACGGTAAAACGTCAGACGTTTTTGGGTCAACTGTGACGGGCAGCCGGTTAAGCTCGTCCCCCACCGGAACGGGAGCGTGACGCGTGGCCACCGACCCGAGCGATCGCGCCGCACGACTGCGCGTGCGCCGCGACCGGCCCGCCTACCAGCGGGTCGCCGACGAGCTGCGGGCCCAGATCGTCGGCGGGCTGCTCCCGGCCGGCGCGCGGCTGCCCAACGAGGCGGAGCTGAGCCGGTCGTTCGAGGTCAGCCGCAGCACGGTCCGCGAGGCCCTGCGGTCGCTGGCGAGCCAGCACCTCGTCGAGACCCGGCGCGGCGTGCAGGGCGGCTCGTTCGTCTCCGCGCCCGACCCGGCGCGTGTGGTCGCCGCGGTCGGCGAGTCGCTGGGCGTGCTCGTCCGGACGCCGCGGCTCGACCTCGCCGACCTGCTCGAGGCACGACTGCTGCTCGAACCCGCCGCCGCCCGGCTCGCCGCGCAGCGCGCGGACGCCGAGACCGTCGAGGCCGTCCGGGTGGCGGCGGCCGCGCCCCATGACCCGCGCGACCCCAGCGGCTTCGTCCCGCACCTGGACTTCCACAACACGATCCTGATGGCCACCGGGAACCTGATGTTCACGATGATGGGCCAGCCCGTCGGCGACGTGCTCCGGACGAGCCTCGACCGCGCGGCCGTCGACCCGGCCGAGTGGGACGCCGTGGACACCGACCACGCGGCCATCGCCGAGCACATCGCGGCCGGTGAGGCCGAGGCCGCCGAGACCACCATGCGGACACACCTGGAGTCGTTGCGGCCCTTGTACGAGCGAGCCGCTCGACGACCGCCACCCGCGACGAACGGCTGATCTGGCGCCACAGACGGTCGATCGACCGTTCGTCGCGCCGACACGCCCGTCACCGACCGCTCATCGCAACACGCCTATGCGCTGACGTTCGGTCACTGCCGGTCGTCGCATCACTTCGGCGTGGTTGCTGCAGATCTCATCACGGAGTGGTTACTTTCAAGTCGCCGCCCGGTGATCTCGCCGGGCGACGCGCCTGGTCGGCCGTCTCCACCTGCCCGCCGACACTCCCCCAGGCGCCCGCGCTCCCCGGGGCAGGTACGCACGAGGTCGCTCCCCCACAGCCTCGCGCGTATGACGGCAAGGACCGCTACATGGCTACGCACCGTGCTGTCGCCCTGCTCGACAAACCGGGCGCCACCCGCACCCCCCGCCCTGCGGCCGAGCTGATCGCCGAGCTCGGCGCGGAGCTCCCGTCGACCCCCGGCCGCCGCGCACGCCACGGCCTCTCGGTACCCACCCCCCGCTCCGGTGTCGACCAGGACCGCGCCGACCAGGGCCGCCGTCGCGAGAACCCGCTGGTCCCCGTTCTCCCCGCCACGCTCATCCCGGCGCAGCCGCGCCGCCGCGCCGACTGGTTCACCACCGGGTGGAGCGCCCCCGAGGTCGAACCCGTCGTCGGCCCGGCCGACCGCGTCGACGACACCGCCGATACCGCCGACGCCGACGACACCGCCGACGAGTTCCGCACGCGCGTCTCCGCGCTGCTCGCCGAGCTGCGCCGGACCGCCGACGACGACGGGACGCCTGCGGGCGCCGCCCTCTTCGAGCCCGACGACGACCGCGAGGTGGCCGGCGCCGAGTCGATGCGGCCCGCCGCCGAGCAGGACGCGCCCGGCGACACCGACACCGACTCCCAGGACGCGCCCACCGCCGCCGAGCTGCGCGCGATCGCGACCGACCGCGACGGCGTGCGGCGCCCGTCGGCCGCTCCGGCCGGGCTGGCCGGCGCCACCGGCGTCTTCGAGGCCGCGCGGGTCGGGCGCACCGGCCGCTTCGGGCGCATCCCGCACCAGGGCGTCGTCGCCGCCGCGTCCGCGACGGTCCTCGGCGCCACGGCCGCCGTCGTCGCCGCCACCGGCGGGGT
>NZ_BPRG01000174.1:2144-78559 GCF_036984265.1 Pseudonocardia sp. D17
TCGCGAGGCCCGCGGCCGACACCCCGGTCGTGCCGCTGGCGTCGAACTACGACTCGGCGGCCGACGCCGCGGTCAAGAAGGTCGCCGAGGCGGCCGACAAGCACCGCGCCGACGCCACACAGATCATCGCCGCGGCCCACGCCCCGCAGCGCGGCACCAACGCCGGCCCGGGCGGCGCCAACGCCGGTGGCGCGAGTGCCGGTGGGGGCAAGGCGTCCGTGCCCGCGGTCACCGGCAGCAGCCGCGGCGCGGCCGCGCTGAAGGCCGCGATGACCCAGATCGGCAAGCCGTACGTCTGGGGCGCCGCGGGTCCGTCGGCCTACGACTGCTCGGGCCTGGTCATGTGGGCCTACAAGCAGATCGGCGTGAGCCTTCCGCACTCGTCGTCGGCCCAGTCGACGATGGGCACCGCGGTCAGCAAGGACCAGCTGCAGCCGGGCGACCTGGTGTTCTTCTACTCGCCGGTCAGCCACGTCGGCATCTACGCCGGCAACGGCATGGTCCTCAACGCCTCGACGTCCGGTCAGCCGGTGAAGATGTCGAAGTTGTCGTCGATGCCGTTCCACAACGCGCGTCGCCTCTGAGGTCGCGGTCGCGAACGTCCCCGGCGCGTGCCGCTCGTCGCGGCACGCGCCGCCGTTCGTCGTGACGTGATCGCTCCGCACGCCACGCGGAGAGCGCTCACCCGTTGGTGGGCGTGTGATCACAACCGGTCGTCGACGTCGGCGGTATACCGCGATGACCTCCACTCGATCGTGGCGATAGGGTCCGTGCCGTCGCCCGGATCGTCACCGGGCGGTGCGCCCGGTCGGCCGTCCTCATCGCCCCGCCGACCGCTCCCTGGGCGCCCGCGAGATCCCGGGGCGGAGGTGGGCGGCGCTGCCTGCGTGGACGGCGAGGACCGCCAGTGATCGTGCGCCAGCAGGCGAACCGTCGACCCAGCGCCCCGACCCCGGGTGCGGGCGCACCTGCGACCGCGCCCACTGACCATCGACGACGACTCCGCGCGCACGAGCAGCCCGCCAGGGGCGAGGCGCGGCGATGACCTCGCACGTCGACGTGCCGATGGCCGACGGGGTACCCGTTCGCCAGGTCGCGGACCTGATCCTCTCGTTCGGCCTCGACCTGCCCGCCATCCCCGGACCCGGCCGCGCCGCCGGGCCGGACGACCGGAGGCGGCAGCGGCGGGCCCCGCGCAGCACCGCACCGCACGTCCCCGCCCCGCGCGACGGGTCCGACGGGCCACGCTCACGCGCGCGCCACCAGCTCCGGGAGGACCGGCCGCCCGCCGCAGGCCACCTCTCGACCGGACACACGTCGTCCGGACAGTCCGCCACCGGGCGGCCCTCGGGCGGCCGGCACGGCCTGCGCGAGGACCCCGTGCGCGATGAGCGCCCCGTCGACCGGACCGTCGCCGTCTCCCCCGAGATCCTCGCCAGGGCGCGGCGGATGGCCTTCGACCCGTCGCACCCGTCGGCACGCACGACCCGGGCCCGCGTCACCCGGCCCTCGGTGCCCGCGCCCCGTCCTGCGGCCGACGAGATGTGGGCCCCCACGCCGCCGCGGCCGGCGCGCGACTCCCGGGCCGAGCCCGAGCTCACGACGGCGGTACGCGCGGCCTCTCGCGCCCGGCCGCGCGACCGCCACGCCGACGCCGGGTTCGCCCCGGACCGACCCGATGCCACCGCGCTCGTCCCCGCCTACGACCCCGGTGCCGAGCCGACCACGATCCGGCCGCTCGGTCCGCCGACGGAGCTGATCGGCGAGGTCACGAGGATCGTCTCCGGCGCCGCCCTCGCCCACGAGACGGCGGTCCGCGAGTCCGCCGCGGACGAGACGGCCGTCCGCGAGATCACCGCCCCGGCCCCACTCGCGCTGCGGTCGCGTGCCCGCACCGCGCGCCCGCTGCTGCTGGCGACGGCGTCGATGGCGTCGGTCGCGGTCGTCGGCGCCGCCGCGGCGGCCGCCATGAGCCTGACCGGCGGATCCGTGACACCGACCGCGAACACCGCCGCGGCCGACCTCGACGCCCGGTTGGCCGCCGCGAAGCCCCCGACCGCCCCGACGACGGCGAGCGAGGCGCACGCCGGAGCAGCGACGACCACCGCGGGCCACGGCGCCGGCGAGGCGCCGACGTCTCGGCAGGACACCACCTCGGCGCCGATCACGTCGGTCACCGACGGGTACCGGGACGCCACGCGGACCGTCGCGAAGGCACTGCCCGCGGCGATGCGGCAGAGCGGCGCCGAGCGCGTCGCCACCCAGGCCCGCGGCGCGGCCGCCCCCGCGGTCACCGGCAGCGGCACCGCGGCCGGCGCGGTGAAGGTCGCGCTGGCGCAGATCGGCACGCCGTACCGGTGGGGCGGGGCGAGCACGTCGGGCTTCGACTGCTCGGGGCTCGTCGTCTACGCGTTCAAGCAGCTGGGCATCTCGCTGCCGCACTCGTCGTCGGCGCTGTCGAAGATGGGCACGGCCGTCTCGAAGGCGAACCTGCGGCCCGGCGACCTGGTCTTCTACTACACCCCGGTCAGCCACGTCGCGATCTACATCGGCGACGGGAAGGTCGTCAACGCGACGACCGAGGGCGAGCCGGTGCAGATCTCCGACCTCGACGACTTCCCGATGCACAGCGCCCGCCGGATCTGACCGGCGCCGGGCCCTGGCGCGTCCCAGGCCGGCCGTCAGAGCTCGGCGGGCCCCTCCTGCGGCGCGACGCCGAGCTGGGCGGCCACCGCGCCCATGACGTCCTGCACGGCGATCGTGTCGTCGAGCGGCATGACCCGGCTCTCCGTGCGGCCCTCGAGCAGGCACGTCGTGACCTCGACCAGCTCGTGGAAGTAGCCGCCGCCGGTGGCGGGCGCGACGATCTCCTCGGGGGCGTGGCCGGTGCGCCGCAGGACGATCCGGTCGGGATGGTGGAACCGCGGCGGGACGTCGATCCAGCCGTCGGTGCCGACGACCCGCGCGTGCCCCGGGGTGAGGCACTGCAACGTGGCGAACAGGGACGCCGTGCGCCCGCCGGGGAACTCCAGCAGCACGGCCTCCTCGGCGTCGACCCCGGTCGGGGTGACGACCCCGCGGGCGACGACCGAGTCCGGGTTCCCGAGCACCATCTGCGCGAACGAGATCGGGTAGACCGTCAGGTCGAACAGCGCGCCGCCGCCCGCGACCGGGTCGTAGTACCGGTCGGCCGGGTCGACCGGCTGCCGCACCCCGAGGTCCGCCTGCACGGCGCGGACCTCGCCGATCGCGCCGTCGGCGACCAGGTCGCGCAGCCGGACGATGGCGGGCTGGAAGCGCGTCCACATGGCCTCCATCGCGAACACCCCCGCGGCCCGGGCCGCGGCGACGATCTCGCGCGTCGCCGCCGGGGTGACCGTGAAGGCCTTCTCCACGAGCACCGCCTTGCCCGCGGCGATCGCCGCCAGCGCGACGGCCCGGTGCTGCGGGTGCGGCGTCGCGATGTAGACGACGTCGACCTCGTCGTCCTCGATCAGGGCGCGGTAGGAGCCGTGGGCGCGCGGGATGCCGTGCTCGGCGGCGAACGCCGAGGCCCGCGCGGCCGAGCGCGACGCCACCGCGACCGGCTCCGCGCGGTCGAGATGGACGAAGTCGCGCACCACCTTGCCCGCGATGCGCCCCGGCCCGACGACGCCCCACCTGACGGTCTCGACTGCCATGGTCCACATCCTGGCGTGTCCCGCGACCCCGGCGGGAGCCGGTCCACAGGTGTGGAGGAACATGTGGACAACTCGAACGCGTGTTCGACTATCGTGCACCGCCGAGAAGCCACTCGGACACCGTCTCGTAACGAGGCGTTCTGTTCGGGCCCTGCCCGAGGTCGCTGCGCACCAGGCACATCCGGTCGACGACGTCCTCGGGCCCGTTGCGCAGCACCGGGTCCAACTCCGCGGCCGCCGGCCGGACCGACCGGGGCGGGCGCGCGGTCGCGAGCGTGAGGTGCGGGCGGAAGGCCTTGGCGTCCACCGGGATCCGGGCGCGGCGAGCCGCCGCGGCCGACGCCTGGGCCAGGCGGCGCAACCGGTCGCGGTCACCGGCGACGCGCGCCCACAGCGTCCGGTCGCCGAACCGGCCCGCCCCGTCGACGACCGTCCGCAGCGGCGCGGCACGCCGGGCGGCCCGGCCCAGCCGTTCCTCCAGGTCGTCGCGACGGTCGTCGGCGACCTCGCCGAGGAACGCGAGCGTGACGTGCCAGCGCTCGGGGGCCACCCAGCGCAGCGCGGGGTGACCGGCCCGCGCCGGTCCGAGCGCGGCGTCGAGCGTGGCCACGGTGTCGGCGGAGGGCCAGAGCGCCACGAAGAGCCGCACGTCAGACCGCCCCTCGCCGTGGCGGCAGCGGCACCCGCGCCAGGTCCGCCGCGACGACCGTCGGACCGTCGAACACCGCGGCCGCCTCGGTCGCGAACGCCGTCGGATCGGTGTAGCGCTGCGAGAAGTGGGTCAGCACGAGAGTGCCGACGCCCGCCCGGGCGGCGACCCCGGCCGCCTCCCGCGCGGTGAGGTGCCCGTGGTCGTGGGCGAGCGCGGCGTCGTCGTGCAGGAAGGTCGACTCGATCACCAGCATGTCGACGCCCGCGGCCAGCTCCTCGACGCCCGCGCACAGCCGGGTGTCCATGACGAAGGCGAACGACTGCCCGCGCCGCGGGACGCTGACGTCTTCGACCCGCACCGTGCGCCCGCCGACGGCGAGCGTCCCCTCCCTGACCAGCCGCGACACGTCGGGGCCGACGACACCGGCCGCGGCGAGCCGGTCGGGGAGCATGCGCCGGCCGTCGGGCTCGTCGAGGCGGTAGCCGTAGGACTCGACGGGATGGTCGAGCCGGCGGGCCGTCAGCGTCCCGAACGCGCCGGTGGCGATCGGCCCGTCGCCGCACACCGGCCGCTCCTGCAGGTCGGCGACCTCGTGGAAGGGGGTGGCGTGGCGCAGCCGGGCGAACCAGTGCGCGCCCGAGGCCGGGTAGTGCGCGACGACGGGGTGCGCGACCGCGTCGAGGGAGAGCCGCTGCACGACTCCGGGGACGCCGAGGCAGTGGTCGCCGTGGAAGTGCGTCAGGCAGATGCGGGTGATCGCGCTGCTCGGGACGCCGGCGAACAGCAGCTGCCGCTGGGTGCCCTCGCCGGGGTCGAACAGCAGCCCTTCGCCGTCCCAGCGCAACAGGTAGCCGTTGTGGTTGCGGTGCCGCGTCGGGGCCTGGCTCGCGGTGCCCAGGACGACCAGCTCGCGTGCCGACACCCGGTCAGCGTAGGCGGGCCGCCTCCTCGACCGCGTCGACGATGCCCATGTAGCCCGTGCAGCGGCAGATGTTGCCCGACATCTCCCGGCGGATCGTCTCGCGGTCGGGCTCCGGGTGCGTGTCGAGCAGGTGCAGTGCCGTCATCAGCATCCCCGGCGTGCAGAACCCGCACTGCAGCCCGTGGTGGGCGACGAACGCCTCCTGCAACGGGTGCAGCGTGCCGTCGTCGGACTCCAGTCCCTCGACGGTGCGCACCGTCGACCCGTCGGCCTGCACCGCGAACATGAGGCACGAACGGACGGGCTCGTCGTCGACGAGGACGGTGCAGGCGCCGCAGACGCCGTGCTCACAGCCGACGTGGGTGCCGGTCCGGCCGCACTGCTCGCGCAGCACGTCGGCGAGGGTGTGCCGGGGCTCGACGGTGAGCTCGACCCGCTCGCCGTCGACGACCATCGTGATCTCCACGCTGCCTCCTCAGATCCCGGCCGACGCCAGCGCGCGTCGGGCCATCTCGACGGCGACGCCGCGGCGGAACTCGGCCGAGCCGTGCAGGTCGCCGGTCGGGTTCAGCTCGTCCCCGACGAGTTGGGCGACCCGTTCCACCGGCTCCCCGATCGCGGCCTCCGCCGCCCGCGCGCGCAGCGGGACCGCCCCGACACCCCCGACGGCGATCCGCACCTGGCCCCGCACCTCCGCGACGACGACCGTGACCAGCGCGAAGTCGCCGTGCCGGCGGGCGAACCCGGCGAATCCCCAGCGCGTCGGAACCGGGACGTCGAGGCCGGTGATCATCTCGTCGGCGTCGAGGGTCGTCATGAGCGGGCCGGCGAAGAGATCGTCGGCGGCGACCCAGCGGTCGCCCCGCGCGCCGGCCGCGGTGACGGTCGCGCCCGTCGCGACGGCGACGACGGGCAGCTCCGCGGCGGGATCGGCGTGGGCGATGCTGCCGCCCGCGGTGCCGCGGGTGCGGATCGCGGCGTGCCCGATGTGCCGGGCGGCCTCGGCGAGCAGCGGGTGGGCGCTCTGCTCGGCGAGCGTCCGGTGCCGCACCAGTGCCCCGACGTGCACAGTGTCGCCGTCGCGCTCCACGGCGGCGAGCCCCTCAACCCTGTTGATGTCGACGATGACCGCGGGACGCGCCATCCGCAGCGCCATCACGGGCACGAGGCTCTGGCCGCCCGCGAGGATCTTGCCCTCGCCGTCGGCCGCGACGAGCGCGGCGAGCACCTCGTCCACCGACGTCGGCCGCACGTACTCGAACGGCGCGCACTTCATCCCGACCTCCCCCGTGAGCGGCGATGGTCGCTATCGCGACCATCGCGACTCACAACCCCTTGAACTGCGGCTTTCGCTTCTCCAGGCGTGCGGCCCGGCCCTCGGCGAAGTCATCGCTGGTCCAGCACGCCTCGAACGACCTGGTCAGCTCGGCCGCCGTCGCCGCCTCGAACTCCGGCTCGAACACGGCGTTGAGCACCTGCTTGGAGTACGCGAGGGTCAGCGGCGCGAGCTCGGCCATCTGCTCGGCCCAGGCGATCGCGTCGTCGACGGTGCCGAGCCGGTCGGCCAGCCCCAGCGCGTGGGCCCGGTCCGCGTCGATCTTCTCCAGGCCCAGCAGGGCGGCGCGGGCGGCGCCGTTGCCCGCGAGCAGCGCGAACCGGCGGATCGTCCACGGGTCGACGGCCAGCGCGTTGCCCGCGGTCGGGATCGCGAAGGCGGCACCCGGCGCGGCGACGCGCACGTCGCAGGCGATCGCGAGCTGGGTGCCCGCACCGATGGCCGGTCCGTTGACCGCGGCGACGACCGGGACCGGCAGCGCGGCGAGCGCGTGCAGCATCCCGTAGAGCGATTCGCGGAACGTCGCCGTAGACCGCGTCGAGGTCGGCGCCAGAGCAGAACGACGTTCCCTCCCCGGTGACGACGAGCGACCGCGCCCCGTCGGCCACCGCCGTGGTCGCCGCCTCGCGGATCAGGTCGCACAGCTCGATCGTCAAGGCGTTGCGCTTGGCCTGCCGCTGCAGCGTGACGACGGCCGTCCGGCCTCTCACCGACAGATCCACGAGCTCAGTCACTGTGTCGTCCTCCGGGTTCGACGGGGGTCTTCCCGGCATCCTCTGCGGCCCGGCGCGCCGCCGTCCACACCACCGACGGTGACAACGGCAACTCGTCGATCCGCACGCCGAGCGCGTCCGACACCGCCCCGGCGAGCACGGCGTTGGGGCCGAGCGTGCCGCCCTCCCCGACGCCCCGCACGCCGAGCGGGTTGGCCGCCGGCCGGGCCACGTGCCCGATCGTCAGCTCGGGGATCTCCGCGCTCGTCGGCATGAGGTAGTCGAGCAGGGTGCCCGTCGACAGGTTGCCGTCGGCGTCGTAGACGAGGTGCTCGTACAGCGCGCCGCCGATGCCCTGCGCGATCGACCCGGCGATCTGGCCGTCGACGATCTGCGGGTGCATCGCGCGGCCGGCGTCCTCGACGCAGGCGTAGCGCAGGATGCGCACCGCGCCGGTCGTCCGGTCGACCTCGACGGCCGCGACCTGCGCCCCCGCGGCGAAGGCGCCGCGGACGGGGTCGTAGAACTCGGTGGCCTCGAGCCCCGGCTCGATGCCGTCGGGCAGCCGGTTGGACTCCAGGTAGGCGACGCGCGCGACCTCGGGCAGGCCGATCGTCGTGTCCGGGGAGCCGACGACGGCGACGACACCGTCCTCGATCTGCAGGTCCGCGGGGTCGACCTCCAGCAGCCCGGCCGCGAGCCGCAGCACCTTCGAGCGCGCGGCCAGCGCCGACCGGTGTGCGGCCCCGCCACCGATGACGGCCTGGCGCGACGAGAACGCGCCGAACCCCCACAGCGACGCGTCGGTGTCGCCGATCCGGACGTCGACGTCGTCGTAGCGGACGCCGAGCGCGTCGGCGACGATCTGCGCGACGGTCGTCTCCAGGCCCTGGCCCTGCGACGTGACGCCGGAGAACACGGTGACCCGGCCGTCGGGGTTGACCCGCACGGTGCAGGCATCGTGCCCGGTGCGGAACGGCATCCGCGGACCCGCCGACGCGGCCCGGCCCAGCCCCGTCAGCTCGTTGTAGCAGGCGAACCCGATCCCGATCGGCGACTCGCCGGCGCCGCGGCGGCGCTGCTGCTCGGCGCGCAGCTCGTCGTAGCCGACGGCGTCGAGCGCCTTCGTCAGGCACTCGTCGTAGTGCCCGGAGTCGTCGACGAGCCGCGACGGCATCCGGTACGGGATGTCCTCGGGACGGATCACGTTGCGCCGCCGGATGTCGACGCCGGTCATGCCGAGCCGCGCGGCGGCGTCGTCGAGCAGCGTCTCCATCGCGAACACGCTGGCGGGCCGAGCGACGCCGCGGTACGGGCCCGACGGCGCGGTGTTGGTGGCGACGCCGCGCACCGTGGCGCGGTAGTGCTCCAGCTTGTACGGCCCGGTGAGCAGGCCGCCGGCCATGAGCGGCTCGATGCCGGCCGTCCAGGGGTAGACGGAGTAGGCGCCGACGTTGCACGTCACGTCGGCCCGCAGCGCGAGCAGCGTGCCGTCGGCGGCGAAGCCCGCGGTGAGCAGGTAGCGGTGGTCGCGCGCGTGGGTGGCGGCGGCGAGGTGCTCGACCCGGTCCTCCACCCACTTGACCGGCGTCCCCGGCAGCTGCAGCGCGATCGCGCACAGCGCGACGTCCTCGGGGTAGAGCACGGCCTTGACGCCGAACCCGCCACCGACGTCGGGCGCGACGACGCGGACGTTGCCCTCGGAGAGCCCGAGCAGCTCGGCGATCATGTTGCGCACCAGGTGCGGCACCTGGGTGCCCGACCAGAACGTGAGCCGACGGTCGGCGGGATCGAACAGCGCCACCCCGGCCCGGCACTCCATGGGGTTGCCGGCGTGCCGGTTGGTCACCAGCTCCCGCTCGACCGTCAGGTGGGCCCCGGCGAGCACGCCGTCCACGTCGCCCGCGTCGAACGTCCGCTCCAGCAGGACGTTGTCGGGCGCCTCGTCGTGCACGGCGGCGGCGCCCGCGTCCCACGCGACGGTCACCGGGGGCAGTGTGGCGTAGTCGACGTCGACCAGCTCGGCGCCGTCCTCGGCGCGGTAGCGGTCGGCGGCGACGACGGCCGCGACCGGCTCGCCCGCGAACCGCACCTTGCCCTCGGCGAGCGCGGGCTGACCCGTCTCCACATACGACGGCAGTGCGCTCTGCGCCCGCAACACGATCCCGCCGAGGTCGGCCTGGGTGAAGACGCGGTACCCGGCCTCGCGGGCGGGCCCGGCGTCCAGCGAGACGATCCGCGCGTGCGCGACGGGGCTGCGCACGAACGCGACGTGGCGCATCCGCGGCAGCTGCAGGTCGCCGACGAACCGTCCGCGCCCGGTGACGAGCCTGCGGTCCTCCTTGCGCGGCACGGAGGTTCCGAGCGGGGAGCCGTTCACGGCATCGCGTACCCGCCGTTGACCGACACCACCTGGCCCGTCGTCCACGACGACAGCGGCGAGGCGAGCAGCAGCACCATCGGCGTGACGTCCTCGGGGCGGCCGAGCCGGCGCAGCGGGTACATCGCGAGGATCTTGCGCATCTGCTCGTCGTCGGCGTTGCCGGAGTGGGCGTCGATGTTGTCGGTGCGGACGAGCGCGAGCGAGACGGCGTTCGCCCGGATTCCGTAGCGCGCCAGCTCCTTCGCGAGCGAGCGGGTGAGTCCGACCGTCGTCGACCGGGCGGTCGCGGTGACGAGCAGACCCGACTCGCCGACGCGCCCCGAGTCGCCCATCAGGTTCACGATCGCGCCGGCCTTGCGCTCGGCCATGCACGTCGCGACGGCGTGGGTGACCTGCAGCGTCCCGGTGACGGTGACGTCGACCTGCGGTGCCCAGTCGGCCGGCGTCGACTCCAGGAAGCGTTGCTTGCGCGTCGCCGCGGAGTTGTTGACCAGGACCCCGATGGGGCCGACCTCGGACTCGACGCGCTCGACCATCGTCGACACCGCCGCCTCGTCGCGCAGGTCCGCGCCCACGGCCAGCGCCTTCACCCCCAGCTCCGCGGCCTCGGCGGCGGCCTTCTCGGCGCCGTCCCCCGAGGTGTGGAAGTGGAAGGCGACGTTGGCGCCCTCCGCGGCGAACGCCATGCCGATCGCGCGGCCGAGCCCCTGGCCCGCACCGGTGACCAGCACCGTCGTGCCGGCGAGTCCGAGATCCATGCTGATCCTCTCTAGAGCGCCCGGAACCTGCGGTCCCCGTCGACCGTCACGACGCGGCCGAACCGCAGTCCCGGGAAGTGGGCGCCGACGACCAGGTCCGGGCGGTCGCGGACCTCCTCGGCGACGGCGTTGCGCGCGGCGCTCGCGGCGACGGGATCGACGTCGAACACCGCCTGCCAGTCGGGCTCGGCGAGCTCGACGACGGAGTGCACGACGTCGCCCAGCAGCAGCGCGCGCTGCCCGTCGTCGCCGGAGAGCACGTAGACCGTCGACCCCGGGGTGTGCCCGGGGGTGTGCCGGGCGTCGAGGCCGGGGGCGATCGTCACGTCGGAGTCGAAGGGCGCCAACCGGTCCCGCAGGGGCGCGAGCTTGCGGACCGCTCCCGGGGCGGCGTCGTCGGCCTCGACGAAGTGCGCCCAGTCGGCGGCGTGCACGCGGTAGGTCGCGTTCGGGAAGACGATCTCGCCCTTGCGCGTCGCCCAGCCGACGTGGTCGAAGTGCAGGTGCGTGAACAGCACGTCGGTGACGTCCTCGGGCCCGATCCCGTACGCGCGCAACGAGTCGAGGAAGTCCCCGCCGGTGTAGCCGTCGTTGCTGATCCCGCCGACACCGACGTCGACGAGCACGACCCGGTCCCCGGTCCGGACGAGGAAGCCGCCGAGGTCGAAGTGCAACCTGCCGTCGGCCTCGACCTGGCCCGGATGGCAGGCCCAGGGATCCTCGACCCCCGGTCTGGTGAGCGCGTCCTTCGACTCGTGGCCCACCCCGTCGAGTACGGGCCGGACGTCGAGCGATCCGATCTTCACGAGGGCTCCCCGGTGAGTCGCTGCTGCAGGCGGAACCTGAGGATCTTCCCCGAGCCGGTGCGCGGGATGTCGGCGGTGACGACGAGCCGGTCCGGCACCTTGAACGACGACAGCCGGTCCCGGCACACGGCCAGCACCTTCTCCGCGTCGAACGCGGCCGGGTCGCGCGGCACGACGAACCCGACCGGGACCTCGCCCAGCCCGGCGTGCGGGGCGCCGACGACCGCGGCGTCGGCCACCTCGTCGCTCGCGAGCAGCGCGTCCTCCACCTCGGCCGGGTACACGTTCTCGCCGCCCCGGATGATCATCTCCTTCGTCCGGCCGGAGATCCGCAGGTAGCCGTGCTCATCGCGGCGCCCGAGGTCACCGGTCCGGTACCAGCCGTCGACGAGCACGGCGGCCGTCGCGTCGGGCAGCTCGTGGTACCCGGGCGTGACGTTCGGGCCCTGCACCCACAGCTCGCCCTCCTCGCCGGGCAGCACGTCGCGTCCGGTGGCCGGGTCGACGAGCCGGACGGTGAGCCCGGGCAGCGGCAGCCCGCACGAGCCCATGACGCGGGTCCCGGTCGGCCAGTTCATCGTGACCATCGTCGAGGTCTCGGTGATGCCGTAGCCGTCGAGCAGCGGCACCCCGAACGTCGCCTCGAACTCCGCGTTGAGCGCGGCGGGCATGATCGCGCCGGCCGACATGCAGACCCGCAGGTCGGTGGCGCCGAGTCCGGAGTCGCGGGCGCGGTCGAGCAGGTAGTGGAACATCGTCGGGACGCCGGGGAAGACCGTCACCGGACCCTCCGGGCCGGGCTCGCGCAGGCGCCTGAGCACCGACTCGACGGAGAAGCGCGGCAGGAGCCGTTCCGACGCACCGGTCGCCGCGACCGCGAGCACGCACAGCACCAGCGCGTAGGAGTGGAACAGCGGCAGCGGCGAGAGCAGCACGTCGCCGGGGCCGACGCCGAGGATCGGCGCGAAGCACGCGGCGACGACCCACAGACAGCCGCGCTGGGTGAGGTACACGCCCTTCGGGCGACCGGTGGTGCCGGAGGTGTAGAGCATCCAGGCCGGGTCGTCGAGGGCCAACCCGTCGCGCGGGCGCACGTCGGTGGGTTCGAGGAGCGCCTCGTAGGACTCCCCGACGACGATCAGCCGCACGTCCTCGCCGACGAGGGTCCGTGCGGTGTCGACGTGCGCGGCGTCGGTGATCACGAACCGCGCGCCGCTGTCGGCGAGCATGTGCGCGACCTCGAGTGCCGCCGACGCCGGGTTCACGCAGACGGCGATCCCGTCGGCCCGCGGCACGGCGAGGTAGGCCTCGACCGTCTCGACGGAGTTGTCCAGGTACAGCAGCACGCGGTCGCCGGGATCGAGCCCGAGGCGCTGCAGGTTGCCGGCCAGCGCGGCGGTGTTGCGCGCGAGGGTCGCGTAGTCGTCCGCGCGCCGGTCGTCGACGAACGCCGTCACGTCGGGCCGGACGCGGGCGTGCTCGGCCAGCAGATCCGGCAGGGGCCGGATCAGGTCCGTACGCAGCATCGCGCCTCCTCGACGGGTGCGCCTCCTCGGGGCGCGGCCGACGTTAGCTAACGCTAGTTAGTCGCGCAACCACGGGCGACGCTCACCGCGAAGTCCGCGTACTGGTCGGCGACCTGGTCGGCCGAGAGCGGACCGTCGTCGGAGAACCAGCGGGCCACCGACACGCACATCTCCCGGATCGCGAACGACGCCAGCCGCGGCGACTCGACCATGAAGACCCCGGCCTCGACGCCGTCGGCGATCAGACCGCGGATCGCGTGCTCGTGCTCGCGGCGACGTTGCTGCAGCTCCGTGCGGTGCGGCTCCTCGAGGCTCCCGGTGTCCCGGTTGACAACGAGCGCCTCGCGGCGGTGCGTCGCGTGCCGGTGCGCGTAGACCCGGGTGGCCCGGCGCAGCCGCTCGACCGGGTCGTCGACGTCCTCGACCGCCTCGTGGAAGTCGGCCAGCACCGCGGCCGTCGTCCGGTCGACGATCACGCGCAGCAGGTCGTGCTTGGAGCGCATGTGGTTGTAGAGGCTCGGCGTGCGGATGCCGAGCGCCTCGGCGATCTGGCTCAACGCCGTCCCGTGGTAGCCGCGTTCGGCGAACAGGGTCAACGCCGTGTCGACGACGGCCTCGCTCGTCACCGTCGCCCGCGCCTGCGCCGCCGTCACGCCCCCACGGTAAACCCGATCCGCGACCCACCCCGTGCGTGGCGATGGTCGCCATGGCGGCCATCGCCACTCACGACCGCTCCCGCCGTCGCGGACGTCGTCACCTGGGACCTACGTTGCTCGCATGACCGACCCGGAGAAGCCCGCCCGCATCGCGCTCGTCACCGGTGCGGGCGGTGGCATCGGACGCGCCGTCGTCGCGACCCTCGCCGCACGCGGCCACGCCGTCGTGGCCTCCGATGTGGACGCTCCCGACGCGCCCGGGGCCGCCGCGAACGTCGCGCTCGACGTGACCGACACCGCGGGTGTCGAACGGGTGGTCAACGACGTCGAGACCACGCACGGCCCGATCGACGTGCTCGTCTGCACCGCCGGCATCATCCGGCCCGCACGGCTGCTCGACACCACCGACGACGACTGGGCCGCGGTGCTCGACGTCAACACCACCGGGGTGCTGCGGATGCTGCGGGCCGTGGGGCGGCGGATGGCCGGGCGGCGGCACGGGTCGATCGTGGTCGTCGCGTCCAACGCGGGGAGCGTGCCGCGCACCGGGATCGTCGGCTATGCGACGTCCAAGGCCGCGGCGATCCACCTCACGCGCTGTGCCGGGCTGGAGCTGGCCGAGTTCGGCGTGCGCGCCAACGTCGTCTCGCCGGGCTCGACCGACACGACGATGCTGCGCGCCCTGCCCGTCGCCGGCGCCGTCGACGACGCCGCCGAGAAGGCGATCGCGGGCTCGCTGCCCGACCACCGCGTCGGCATCCCGTTGCGCCGCGTCGCCGATCCCGCCGACATCGCGGAAGCCGTCGCCTACCTGGCCTCCGACGCGGCCCGGCACGTCACGATGCAGGAGCTCTACGTCGACGGCGGCGCGTCGCTGCAGACCTGACCGGACCCGCGCCGAACCACCGGCGGGAGACCGCCGACGGGTCAGCCCTGCCCGGGGGCCTTCAGCCCGAGCATCGCGAGCAGCTCACGGCAGTCGTCGGCATCGGTGGCCTGCGCGGCGACGACCCGCACCGCCTGCCGGTCCTGGGCCGCACAGCTGTCGCGGAGCGCGATCTGCGCGTCGGCCCACTCGCCTGCCGCGACACGGTTGCTGTGACCACGCAGTCCTGACATTCGGTATGTCCTTCGCGGGCGGGGCCGCCGCAGCGACCGATGATCCAGACGGCGATCCGGGCCGGAAGACCGGCACCGGGGCGTTGCCCGCCCGACTGACCTCTCCACCGTAGCCCGGATCGCACCCGCGTGCCGGAATGCGCGGATCGGACCGGTCGAACGGTCGCCCGTGGACTCACCCGTCGATCGCCCGGCCGACCGCCGTGACCGTCGCGGCTGCCGGTTCCGGGACCGCGCCCGCGTCGACGAACCCCTGCGCGAACCCGCCGCCATAGCGGTGCCCGTGCCCCGCCGGGACGTCCTGCGCACCCGGCAGACTGCCCGTGACCTGCCAGAACGTGACGATCGGCAACCAGGGTCCCGGCCCGTCGGGCGCGACGAGCAGCCGCGGCGACCAGTACCCGACGGGGTCGTCGGCGTTGAGGATCGTCGTCGCGTGCGGCGGCGCCGGCCGGTTCGCGCTGCCCGGCAGGCCCGCGAGCAGGGTCGCGTCGGCCCGGTCCGCGACACCCGCCGCGGCGATCGCGCCGAGGCTCTCGCCGAACAGCACGAGCCGCGGGCGCGGTCCGGCGGGCAGCGCGTCGAGCGCGGCACGGACGGCGGTGACCAGCGCCGCGGCGGACCGCTCGGCCGGCCCGGTGCCCTCGAGGTACTCGACCCAGCTCGGACGGTCCGCGTACTGCACTGCGACCGTCGCGACGTTCCCGCCGGTCAGGTACTCCACCGTCGCGACCGCGGCGGGATCGACCCAGCCCGACCCGGTCGGCGCGGCGACGAGGATCGTCGAGCGGGTGAACCCGCCGTCGCGCCGCAGGTCGTCGACGGCCGCGGCGGCCCGGGCGGCGTCGGTGCCGCCGTCGCCGAGCGAGGCGTAGGCGCGGATCGGCTCCACCGCGGGGGCGCCGGTGACCTGGGTGATCCGGGCGGGTGCCGTCGCCCCGGCGACGAACTCGGCGCCGGCGACGGAGAGCCCAGGAGGCGCGGGCGGCGCGGCGGGCGCGTCCGGCGTCCCGGCTCCGACGAGCGGCGCGGCGGCGAGCACGGCGACGCACAGCGTGGCGTGCAGCCGCCGCGACCGCAGCCGGATGACGAGGTGCACGACCATGGCCGGGATCGCGAACAGCAGCCGGATCTGCAGCGCGACCAGCACGGCGACGACCAGCCGCAACGCCACGCCGGGATCGAGGACGTAGGGCATCGCGAGCGACGCGACGCCCCCGGCCGCGCCGGCGACCACGCCTGTCGCACGGAGCGTGGGCCGCGCCGGCCGAGGCAGGGGCCGGCCGAGGGGCAGCGCGGTCACGCCGCCACCGCCGCGGCGGGCGACGACGTGACCGTCGCCTCCGGCGAGGACGCGACCGCCGCATCCGGCGAGGACGCGACCGCGGCGACGGCGTCCAGCGTCGCGCTGCCGGGAGCCAGGTAGCGGTCGTGCGCGGTGACGCCCGTCGTCGGCAGCAGGGTGGCGCCGAACGACGGTGAGGCCGGGTCGGCGCCGTGCCCGAGGTCGCCGATCTCGATCGACGGCACCCACCGCATCCAGTCCGCGGGAGCACGGGCGGCGAAGACGTGCGCGCGGGTGTGCAGGTCCGCAACGTCGTCGGCGCGGGCGCCGGGGCTGGCGAGCAGGACGAGGTCGTCGGCGTCGAGGTCCGGCGCGGCCAGTGCGGCGACGACCGCGCCGTAGCTGTGCGCGACGACCGTCAGGTGCGGCGGGCCGGCGACGTGCGCGGCGCGCACCGACTCGACGAACGTGTCGAGCGCGGGGGCGGCTGCCCGGGCCAGCGCGCCGGACGCGGCGTCGAGCCCGAGCCCCTGCGGCGTCCGGTACCCGACCCAGACGACGACCGCGGTGTCCGGTCCCGCCGCCGCCCGCAGCGCGCGGGCCCACGAGAGCGGCTTCGCGATCGAGTGCAGATCCGTGTCGGAGCCCGGGACGATCACGGCGACCGACCGCGCGGTGGCCGGGTCCCCGAGCGCGACGACGGCGAGCCCGCGCCCGGCGGGGTCGCAGCCGAGGACCCGGAGGTCGTCACCCTGGGTGTTCGCGGCGGCGAGGGACGCGGCACATCCAGCGTCCCGCGGAACGGCCGCGGCCGGCGCCGCCGACGCGGGCCACGCCAGCGCCACGAGCAGCCCGAACAGGATCGCGGCGGCGGCGAAGGGGTACAGCCAGCGGAAGGTCACGCTGGTCGACGCTAAGAACGAAACGGTCCGGGATCGTCACGCTACGGAGCCGTCTTCGACCCCCTACCGGGGTCCCGTGGGAGTGGGGTCCTACCCCTGCGGTCGCACGAGCCCGCACTCGTAGGCGACCACGACGGCCTGCGCCCGGTCGCGGAGCCCGAGCTTGCCGAAGATCCGGCTGACGTGCGTCTTCACGGTCTGCTCGGCGAGGACGAGGACGTCCGCGATCTCGGTGTTCGACAGTCCGCGGGCGACCAGACCCAGTACCTCGGTCTCACGGTCGGTCAGCGGCGCGAGCCGGTCGGGGCGCGGTCCGGCGGCGGCCGGGTCGGGCCGGGCGGCGACGAAGTGGGCGATGAGCCGCCGCGTCACCTCGGGCGCGAGCAGGGCCTCGCCCGCGGCGACGACGCGCACCGCGTGGAGCAGGTCGGTCGCGGGCGCGTGCTTGAGCAGGAACCCGCTCGCGCCTGCCGCGAGCGCGTCGAAGATGTAGTCGTCGAGGTCGAACGTGGTCAGGACGACGACCTTCGGCGGGTCGGGTTGTGCCAGCAGCAGCCGCGCCGCCTCGAGTCCGTCCATCTCCGGCATCCGGATGTCCATCAGCACGACGTCCGGATGTCGCGTCGCGGCGACGGGCAGCGCCGCCCGGCCGTCGCCCGCCGTGCCGACGACCTCCATGTCCGGCTGGGCGTCGAGCAGCGCGGCGAAGCCCTCCCGCACCATCGCCTGGTCGTCGACGACGAGCACCCGGATCACGGCCGTCCCCCGATCGGCAGCTCGGCACGCAGCCGGAAACCCGCGTCCACCGGTTCGGCGTGCAGGGTGCCGCCGTGCACCTCGACACGTTCCCGCATGCCGCGCAGGCCCTGCCCGCCGCCGGGGACGTCGGGCCCGGTGCCCGCGTCGTTCTCCACGACGACGACCAGCACGTCGGCCGAGCGCGCGACCCGGACCCGCACCGGCGCACCTGCCGCGTGCTGCGCGGCGTTGGCCAGTCCCTGCTGGACGATCCGGTAGACGGTGAGCCCGAGCGGCGCCGGGACGGGTCCGCCGGGGTCGATCTCCCAGCTCACGTCGGCGCCGGCGGCGCGGGCGTCGGACAGGAGCGTCTCCAGCTGGTCGGTGCCGGGCTGCGGCGCGCGCTCGGCCCCGTCGGCGTTGGACGAACGGAGCACCCCGAGCAGGTTCTGCAGGTCCCCGAGCGCCTCCCGCGCCGCCGCCGCGACCTCGGCGAGCTCCGCGCGGGCGTTCTCGGGCAGCTCACCGAGCCGGTAGGGCGCGGTCTCGCAGCGCACCGCGATCATCGACATGTGGTGGGCGACGACGTCGTGCATCTCCCGCGCGATCCGCGCCCGCTCGGCCAGCGCCCCGCGTTCGGCCTGCGCCTCGGCGACCCGGATCCGCTCCGCCTCCAGCGCCCGGCGGGCGTCCCAGCGCGCCCCGAAGGCCATCCCGACGGCGACGACGACCGCCACGACGAGCACCGAGCCCCACAGGTACGACGCCTCCACGGGCCACGGCGAGACGAGGGTGAGCACACCGAGCAGCGCGACCGTCAGCCCGCCGACGGCCAGCGACACCCCGGCCGGTCCGGCCCACGCCGCGAGCAGCACGACCGGGACGACGAACAGCCACTCCCACACCTCGAGCACCGGCACGCTCGGCACCGGCGGCCCGACGAGGAACGGCAGGACGAGCACCCAGGCGGCCATGAGCCGCCACGCGTCCAGCGGCCGGCGGTTGACCAGCCACAGCGCGGCGACGAACGGCAGCAGCATGAGGAACGCGAGGCCGCCGACCATGCGGGCGTCGTCGTTGAAGACCGCCCCGGCCGCGGCGCCGGCGACGATCAGCCCGTAGACGACGAAAAGCACCGTCAGCCAGCGGGTCAGCCGCCGCCCGCGCGGGTAGGGCCAGCGGGCGTCGGATCGCGGCCCCTGCCAGATCACGGCCGCGACGGCCCGACCGGCGACGCGCAGGATCCGCTCGCCGACCTTGGCGGCGGGCGACGGCGCGCGGTCGTCCGTGGTCATCGTCGCCGAGACTAGCGACGGGCGAGGTCCATCATGGGGACGTGAGTCCTTCTCCCGCCGACGTGGCCGCCGCCGCGACCCGTGTCGCCCCGCACGTCCGTCGTACGCCGCTGTTCGCCACCGAGGTCGACGGCCGCCCGCTGCTGCTCAAGCTCGAGCACCTGCAGCGCAGCGGTTCGTTCAAGATGCGCGGCGCGACGAACGCGCTGCTGTCGGGTGAGCGCCCCGACCGGGTCGTGACGGCGTCGGGCGGCAACCACGGGCTCGGGGTCGCCACCGCGGCCGCCCGGCTGGGCGTCCCCGCGACGGTCTACGTGCCCGAGTCCGTGCCCGAGGCCAAGGCGCGACGCATCGAGGCGGCGGGGGCGAAGCTCGTCCGCCACGGCGACACCTACGCCGAGGCCGCCGCGGCCGCGCTCGCCGAGCAGGGCGGCCGCTACCTGCACGCGTACGACCAGCCCGAGGTCGTCGCCGGCCAGGGCACCGTCGCCGCGGAGATCGTGGCCGACGCGCCCGACGTCGACGCGGTCGTCGTCGCCGCGGGTGGCGGCGGGCTCGCGGCCGGGACCTCGCTCGCGATCGGCGGTCGGCGCATCGTCACCGTCGAACCCGAGCACTGCCGGGCGGTCCACGCGGCACTCACCGCCGGGGGACCCGTCGACGTCGGGGTCGACTCGGTCGCGGCGTCGGCGCTGGGTGCGACCCGGATCGGCGATCTCGCGTTCGCGCTGCTCGACGCGGCCGACACGGTCCCGGTACTGGTGTCCGACGCCGAGATCCTCGCCGCGCGCGACCTGCTCTGGAACGAGTTCCGGCTGCGCGTCGAACCGGCCGCCGCCGCACCGTTCGCGGCGTGGCTGGCCGACCGGATCCCTGCCCGGAACCCGTGCCTGGTGCTCTGCGGCGCGAACGACTGACCCGGGTCCCGCAGGTGCCGGGTCAGGCGTCCTCGGCGTTGGCCGCGCGGTAGGCCTCGGCGGTCATCAGCTCGCCCAGCGCCGTCACCTCGACGGCGAACAGCCAGCCCTCCCCGTAGGGATCGGTGCCGACGACGGCCGGGTCGTCGACGAGCGCGGTGTTGACCTCGGCGATCGTCCCGGTCGCCGGGCTGAACAGCTCCGAGACCGACTTCGTCGACTCGATCTCGCCGCACGGCTCGCCGGCGGTGACCGCGGCGCCGACCTCCGGCAGGTCGACGTAGACGATCTCGCCGAGTGCCTCCACCGCGATGGCGGAGATGCCGACGCGGACCGGGCCGGCGGGTGCGTCGGAGCCGGGGGCGGCGGCGATCCACTCGTGCTCGGCGGTGTAGCCCAGCGAGTCGGGGAGCTCGATCTCGGACAAGGCGGTTCCTCTCGGGCGCGGACGAGTGCGGCGGCGATCCTACGAGACGGGACCGGTGTCGCGGGTCGGGCGTGCGTCGCGGCGACCGCATGGTCGAGGCCGCCGTCGTGGAGCGGGCGCAGACCTGTCCGCGTCCCGGCCTCGACCTGCGGTCACGCCGCGCGGGGAGAAAAGTCGTCCACGATAGGTGGAAGGCGTTTATGATGCTGGACGACCTGCGAGCGACGGAGGACTCACACCATGGCCACCCCGGACGTCCGCGCCGACGGGAAAGCCGACGTCGCGAGCTGGGAACCGATCGTCGGCGCCATCGGCCCGAAGGTCCGTGAGGTCCGCCAGCTGCTCGGCCTTTCGCTGCAGCAGCTCGCCGGGCGTTCCGAGGTCTCCGCCGCCGCGATCCACAAGGTCGAGCGGGGCGACATGGTCCCGACGATCACCACCCTGCTCAAACTCTCCGCCGCGCTCGGCCGCCCCATCGGGTTCTTCGTCGACGACGCCGACTGGGCGGGACCGGTCGGCGTCCACGTCCGGGCCGGCGAGCGTCCCGCGGCGCCGGGCGACTGGGCACCCGCGGCCTCCGGTGTCGACGCGGCCGCGATCGCCCTGCCCGGCGAGCGGCTGCGCGGCGCCGGCGTGTGGGCCGAGATCGAGCCCGGCGGTGGCAGCGGCGACGCGCGGTCCGTCCGTACCGGCGAGGAGCTCGTGCTGGTCACGGCGGGTGTGCTGGCCGTCGACGTGGCCGGCGAGCGCTACCGCCTCGAGGCGGGCGACTCGCTGCACTTCCCGGCCGACCGCCCGCACAGCTGGCACAACCCCGGCCCGGAGACCACGACCGCCGTCTGGTGGCTCCTGCGCGGCTGACGCGGGCCCCCGAGAACGCCGAAAACCGCCCCGAGAAGAAGGCACGATACGTACGTGACGCAGTCCGACACCCCCACCGACGCACGCGTGCTCGATGAGCTCGTCGAGTCCGTGCTGGCCAATCCGGGCCTGCACGCCAAGGCCGACATCGCCGTCGTCGGCGACGTGCTGGGCAGGACCGACTGGGTGGCCGGGCCGGGCGACGACGGCGCCGTCCTGCCGCTGGCCCCGACCGTCGGCTCGGACGCGGGTGTCGTCGTCTGCGGCGAGGCGATCTTCCCCCCGTTCGTGAAGGCCGACCCACGTGGCGCGGGCTTCGCCGCCGTCCTCGCCAACGTCAACGACATCGCCGCGATGGGCGCCGTACCGATGGGCATCGTCGACACGATCGCGACGAGCCCCGAGGCCGGCCGGCTCGCGCTCGCCGGCATGCGTACCGCGGCCGGGCTGCTCGACGTCCCGATCGTCGGCGGCCACCTCACCGCGCACGACGGCGAGCCCGCGATCTCGGCGTTCGCGGTCGGGTCGGTGACCGACCCGGCGCTGGCGCTGTCGGTCACGCGGGCACAGCCGGGGCAGTCCCTCGTCGTGGCGGCGGCCACCGTCGGCACGATGAACGCCACCTTCCCGTTCTTCCGGGCCTTCGAGGAGCGCGGCGACCGGTGCGCCGGCGACGTCCGGCTGATGCCGCGGCTGGCCCGCGAGGGCGTCGTCGTCGCGGCCAAGGACATCTCGATGGCGGGCCTGGTGGGGTCGCTGGCGATGCTGCTGGAGGCCCGCGGGTTGGGCGTGACCGTCGACGTCGACGCCGTGCCCGCCCCCGCCGACGTCCCGCTCACCCGGTGGTTCAACTGCTTCCCCAGCTTCGGCTTCCTGCTGTGCGTGCCACAGGGCCGCGAGGACGAGTGCCTCGCCGCGTTCGCCGGGCGCGACCTGTCCGCGGCGGTCGTCGGCACCCTGGACGACACCGGTGAGCTCGCTCTCCGACGCGGTGACCAGCGCCGTCTCGTCATGCAACTGAACGAGTTCCTCGTCACCGGGCTGCCCCGGTAGCCCCTGCTCGCGCACTAGGTTGGCGCGGTGAGAATCCTCGTCCTGGGTGCCGGTGCCATCGGCGGCTACTTCGGCGGCCGGCTGGCCGCTGCGGGTCGCGACGTCACCTTCCTGGTCCGTCCGGCCCGCGCCGCCCTCCTCGCGCAGAACGGGCTGCACGTCCGCAGCCCGCACGGCGACTTCGCCGTCGCCGCCCCGACGACGGTCACCGCCGACGCCGTGCGGGACCCGTACGACCTGGTGATCCTCGGCGCCAAGGGCTACGACCTCGACTCCGCCGTCGACGCGATCGCGCCCGCCGTGGGCCCGGACACCGCCGTGCTGCCGCTGCTCAACGGCATGCGCCACATCGACGTCCTGGACGACCGCTTCGGCCCGGAGGCCGTACTGGGCGGGACGTGCCTGGCGCCCCTCGTGCTGCGTGCCGACGGCTCGATCGACCACCTCGGCGAGCCGCACACCCTGACCCACGGTGAGCTCAAGGGCGGCACGTCCGCCCGGTCCTCGGCCATCCAGGAGGAGCTCACCGGGGCCGGCTTCGACGCGGTCGAGTCGGCCGACATTTTGCAGGACATGTGGGAGAAGTGGGTCTTCCTCGCCTCCGCCGCCGGCATCACCTCGCTGATGCGGGCACCTGTCGGCGACATCGTCGCCGCAGGCGGGACCGCGCTGGTCGAGCAGCTGATCGCCGAGGTCGCGGGCATCGCCGAGGAGCAGGGCCGGCCGCCGCGGGCGGCCGCACTGGCGCAGACCCGCGCGGGCCTCACCGCGCCCGGCTCGCCGATGACGGCGTCGATGATGCGCGACATCGACGCCGGCCACCGCACCGAGGTCGACCACATCATCGGCGACCTGCTGGCGCGCGCCGGCGACCGCCCGGTCGACCTGCTGCGGACGGTGTTCGTGCACGTCAAGACGTACGAGGCGCGCCGGGAGCGCGAGGCGGGCTGACGCCCCGGCGACGGTTCAGCCGATCCCGCGCACGAGCTCGACCGCGCGGGCGAGCGTCGTCAGGCGGGCATCGAGATCGTCCCCGGCCGGGTAGAGCCGGACGGTGTCGACGCCTGCCGCGCGCCAGACCCGCAGCCGCGCCCTGACCATGTCCTCGGTGCCGATCAGCGTCGTGGCCAGCACCATCTCGTCCGTGACGAGTGCGGCGGCGCCGTCGCGGTCACCGGCCTGCCAGCGCTCGTGGACCCGTGCCGCGACGTCGGCCCAGCCCTGCCGGCCGTACGCGGCGTTGTAGAAGTTGGTCGACGACGAGCCCATGCCGCCGAGGCTGAACGCCAGGCCGCGCCTGCGGTCGGCGACGATCGCGGCGAGCTCCTCCTCGTCGGCCGCGAAGCAGACCTCGGCGCCCTGACAGACGTCGAGATCGGCACGCGTGCGCCCGGCGGCGGTGAGCCCGGCGTCGAGGTGGGCGAAATAGGCCTCGGCGGCGCCCTCGGGGACGAAGCTCGTCCCCAGCCAGCCGTCGGCGAGCTCACCGGTCAGCGCGAGCATCTTCGGCGACATCGTCGCGAGGTAGAGCGGGATGTCGGGGTTGGGCCGCGCCGAGAGCCGCATCGGCCGCGACTCGCCGGGCAGCGGGATCGTGTGCGCCGCACCGTCGTAGCGGATCTTCTCGCCGGCGAGGGCGCTGCGCAGGATCTCGATCGTCTCGCGGGTGCGGGTCAGCGGTCTCGCGAACGGCACGCCGTGCAGGCCCTCCATCACCTGCGGTCCCGACGTGCCGAGCCCGAGTAGGAAGCGGCCGTCGGACATGTCGGCCAACGTCAGGGCGGCCTGCGCGAGCGCGACCGGGGACCGGGTGCCCACCTGCAGGACCCCGGACCCGAGCAGCAGCCGGTCGGTGCGGGCCGCCAGATAGCCCAGCACCGAGACCGCGTCCGAACCCCAGGCCTCGGCGACCCTGCAGACGTCGAGCCCCAGCTTCTCGGCCTCGACGACGAACGTGACGGTCTCCTGGAACGACGCCGCCCCGGACCCTTCGACCGTCGTCGCGGTACGCATCCGCGACGACCGGCGACCGGTCACCTCGCCGCCTCGGCACGCTCCTTGACGGCCGCCAGCGTCCGGCGGATGCCCGCCTCGAACTCGCGGAGGCGCACGAAGACGATCTTCTGTTCCTTGTCGGGCATGGCGTCGATCGCGAAGCTGAGCCCGGAGCGGCCCGGGCCGAGCTGCACCCACTGGCTCAGCCGCGTGCCGGCGCCCTCGGGCCGCAGCGTGAACCGCCACCGCGCCGAGGGGTCGTCGGGATCGGTGACCGCCCAGGCGAGCGTCTCCGGCGCGGTGCACTCGACGACATAGGACGTCGTCGACCATTCGCCCAGAGCGTCGTGCTTGCTGTACCCGACGAACCGCGCACCGACGGCCGGTCCGGTCGCGCCGTCACACCACTCGACGGCCCGCAGCTCCTCGCTCATCGAGGGCATCTCCTCGACGGCGGCGACGATCTCCCACACCCGCTCCGGCCGCGCGTCGATCCAGATCTCGTCCTCGACGGTAGGTGTGTCGGCATACCTGGCACCGGTCCATCCACGGCTTGCGACGCTAGCCCGTGGGCGCGCACCCGACCAGGCCACCGGAGAGTGGCGTCACCGGCCATGACCGGTGACGCCACGCACGGGTGGTCAGGCCCCGAGGACCGCCAGCCCCGGCAGCGTCCTGCCCTCCAGGTACTCCAGCGACGCGCCGCCGCCGGTGGAGATGTGGGAGAACCCGTCCTCGGGCAGGCCCAGGGCGCGCACCGCGGCCGCGGAGTCGCCCCCGCCGACGACGCTGAACGCGCCGGCGGCGGTGGCGTCGACGATCGCCTGCGCGACACCGCGGGTGCCCTCGGCGAAGGGAGCCAGCTCGAACACGCCCATCGGGCCGTTCCAGAAGACCGTCCGCGCCCCGTCGAGGGCCTTCGTGAACACGGCGACGGACTCGGGGCCGACGTCGAGGCCCATCCACCCGTCGGGGATCGCGTCGACCGGGACGACGCGGGTGCGCGCGTCGACGGAGAACGCGTCGGCGACGACGACGTCGACGGGCAGCACGATCCTGCCGGAGTCCAGCAGCGCCCTCGCGTTCTCGACCTGCTCCTCCTGCAACAGCGAGGCACCCACCGAATGCCCTTGCGCGGCGAGGAAGGTGAAGCACATCCCGCCGCCGACGAGCAGGCTGTCGACCCGCGGGAGCAACGCCTCGATGACGGCCAGCTTGTCCGACACCTTCGAGCCGCCGAGCACGACGGCGTACGGCTGGGCGGACCGCTCGGTCAGCCGGGCGAGGACGTCGGCCTCGGCGGCGACGAGGGTGCCGGTGTAGGCGGGCAGCCGGGTCGCGACGTCGTAGACCGACGCCTGCTTGCGGTGCACGACCCCGAACCCGTCGGAGACGAAGGCGCCGTCGGCGCCGGCGAGCGCCGCCAGCGAGTCGGCCAGCGCACCGCGCTCCGCGTCGTCCCTGCTGGTCTCGCGGGGGTCGAACCGGATGTTCTCCAGCAGGACGACGCCGCCGTCCTCGATCGGGGGGACGGAGTCGAGCATCGCCAGCACGACCGACGACCCGAGCAGCTCCGCCAGCCGCGCCGCGACCGGTGCGAGCGAGAGCCGCGGGTCGGGACCGCCCTGCGGCCGGCCCAGGTGCGCGGTCACGACGACGCGCGCCCCGGCCCCGGCGAGCGCCGAGATCGTGGGGACCGACGCGCGGATGCGGCCGTCGTCGGTGATCCGGTCGCCGTCGAGCGGGACGTTGAGGTCGGAGCGGACCAGGACGGTCCGACCCCGGACCCCCTCGGCCAGCAGGTCGTCGAGCGACCTCACAGTGCCGAGCCGACGAGCGCGGTGACGTCGACGAGGCGGTTGGAGTAGCCCCACTCGTTGTCGTACCAGCCGACGATCTTGACCAGGTTGCCCGACACCTTGGTCAGGCCCGCGTCGAAGATGCAGGAGTGCGGGTCGGTCACGATGTCCGACGACACGATCGGGTCCTCGGTGTACTTCAGGACGCCCGCGAGCGGGCCCTCGGCCGCGGCCTTCATCGCGGCGTTGACCTCCTCGGCGGTGGTGTCCCGGCCGACGGTCGCGGTGAGGTCGGTGGCCGAGCCGGTGGGGATCGGCACCCGCAGGGCGTAGCCGTCCAGCTTGCCCTTGAGGTGCGGCAGCACCAGCGAGATCGCCTTGGCCGCACCCGTCGAGGTCGGGACGATGTTCAGCGCGGCCGCCCGGGCCCGGCGCAGGTCCTTGTGCGGGCCGTCCTGGAGGTTCTGGTCCTGGGTGTAGGCGTGGATCGTGGTCATGAGGCCACGCTCGATGCCGAGCAGGTCGTCGAGCGCCTTCGCCATCGGCGCCAGGCAGTTGGTGGTGCAGGACGCGTTGGAGACGACGACCTGCGAGCCGTCGTAGTCGCCGTCGTTGACGCCCTTGACGATCGTGATGTCCTCGCCGGTGGCCGGAGCGGAGATGACGACCTTCTTCGCGCCCGCGTCGAGGTGCTTGTCCGCGCCCTCGCGCGTGGTGAAGATGCCGGTCGACTCGACGACCACGTCGACGCCCAGGTCCTTCCACGGCAGCCGCGCGGGGTCGCGCTCCGACAGCACCGCGAGCGGCCTGCCGTCGACGACGATGTCCTCGCCGGAGGTGCCGACCTCGTGGGGCAGCCGGCCCAGGATCGAGTCGTACTTCAGCAGGTGCGCGAGCGTCGCGGTGTCGGTGAGGTCGTTCACCGCGACGATCTCGATGTCACCGGTGCCCGCGGTGCGCCGGGCGTCGACCGCCCGCCAGAAGTTGCGGCCGATGCGACCGAAGCCGTTCACGCCAACCCGAAGCGTCACGCTCACTCCATTCCTGTACCGGCGGCCGCACCCTGCGGCCGGGGTGAATCCGTCCGGCCACGCCGTCGGTGACGACGCCCGCGGCCGGCATGGTCAACGGGCCCGCCACCACGCGGTGTGCACGTCGATCGCGCGCTGCGCGGTCAGCGGCCCGGAGCCGCCCTGCGCGGTCCTGTCGCCGGGACCGCCGCCGGGGCTGCCGTCATAACCCGGCAGCACCAGCGCGGCGCCGGTGAAGTCCTGGCCCACGGTGTAGCCGTTGGTGACGACGACCGTCGCCAGTCCCGCCCCCGTCGCCGCGCGGACGCCGACGCCGGAGTCCTCGACCGCCAGCGCGGCCGAGGCGTCGAGCCCGAGACCCTGCAACGCGAGGAGATAGGCCTCGGGGTCCGGCTTGAGCCGCTCGACCTCGTCGCCGGTGACCACGACCTCGACGACGTCGCCGAGCAGGTGCCGCACCAGCGGGACCGCCCAGTCGCGGCGGCCCGTCGTGGCGACGCCGATCCGGACGCCGGCGGCGACGAGGCCGTCGACGAACGCGGTCAGGCCCGGACGGGGCACGAAGGCGCCCGCCTGCACGCGCTCGACGAAGAGCGCCGTCTTCGTCCGGTGCACGTCGAGCGCGGTGGCGGCGGCGTCGTCGGGGTCCCACCCGCGGCCGGTGAGGTCGGCGGCGACGCGGCGGCGGCCGCCGGTGATCCGCAGGAGCGAGCCGTAGTGCTCGACGTCCCACTCGACGTCGATCCCGTGCCGGACGAACGCCTCGTTGAACGCGGGGCGGTGCCCGTCGCGTTCGGTGTCGGCGAGCGTGCCGTCGACGTCGAAGATCACCGCCTGCAGTCCGCCGACCGCCGCCACCCCGTCCGTGCCCCCCACCGCAGCCCCACCTCCCGCGCACCGCGCACACCTGTCCGGCGGGCCCGTGACAGGCCCGGCACCGGCACGGAGTGTTCGTGCCGGCCCCGGACGACCCATCCCCCACGAGGGGGGCGGATCGGGTGCGGTGGCGCCCCGGCGGCCGGACCTCCCCCGGTTGCCCACGCCTATCCCCCGCCCGGGGGGTGCGGCTCGACCGGGGCAGGCGCGACCCTGCCCGTTCCGGATGTGGGAGCACCGCGGCCGTCGCCCCGGCGCGGGCGTCCCCGCGGCGGCGCACGCGATCGACGCGAGGCACATCGAGGCACGTGCGCGGCGGCCGGTGGCGATCCGCCCGCGATCGTTCGACGGAGGTGCGGCATGGACGCGTTGCGACGGCGGACCCGGCGGATGTTCGCGTTCCGCAAGGCCGTTCTCGCGCTCGACACCGACCCGGCACGGCTCAACCGCCGGTTCAGCGCGGTCGGTGCCGAGTCCGGTCCCACCGGTGCGGCCGCCTACCGGGACATGGTGCTCGGCTCCCCCGACCTGTCGACGACGGCCAGCGCCGTCGTCCTGCCGCCGGAGGCGTTCGGCGCCGCCGCCGCGACGTCCGACCGGCTCGGCACCGCTCCGGCGGCCACGGGCGCCCGCAGCCGCGGTCTGCTCGACCGGCTCCGCGCGGCCGGGGTGCTGGTCGGGGTGCGCGCCGACACCGGGGCGGAGCCGCTGTCGTCGGACCGCGAGGAACGCATCACCTCCGGGCTCGACGGGCTGGCCGACCGGCTGCGCCGGCTGCAGGCGCTCGGCGCGACGTTCGCGGTGTGGAGCATGTCGTCGGGCTCGGCGATCGACTACGGCGCGCTGCGGACGTTGACCGTCAACAGCCAGGCCGCCGCGCGCTTCGCCTACACCTGCCAGACCGTCGGTGTCGTGCCCGTCGTCCGCGTCGGTACCCGGATGCGCGATGGCACACCTGCGCAGCGCAGCGCCGCCCGTGCGGCCGCGCTGCTCAGCGTCTGCGGCCACCTCGAGGACATCGAGGTCGATCTGCCGTCCGTCGTCATCAGCACCGAGGCCGAGTACGTCGCCGGCACCGACCCCGTCACCGGAGGGCCGCTCGTCGCGCTCCCCGGTCGCCTCGGTGGCGTCGCGCTCACCGCGGGCGACGCGTCGCTGCACACCGCGGCCGCAGCGGTCGGGGCCGTCCGGGAGGCCGACCCGCCGTGGCCGGTCACGTTCTACCTCGGCCGCGAGGTGACGCGTCCGGCCCTGTTGGCGTGGCGCGGACGCGGCGGCTCCGTCCGCGCCGGGCAGCAGGCGCTGCGCGACGGGCTCGCCACCGCCTGCTCCTCGCTGGGCGCCCGGCCGCTCGCCGCGGTCCCCGGCTCCTAGGGACCGCTCGTGTGGTCCGGCTCCTGAGGACCGCTCGTGGGTCCCCGGCTCCCGGGGACCGCGCGTGTGGTCCACGCAACATCCCTGCAACGACGCAGGCCACTCTGCATCTCAACGACCCCGTACGCCAGGGCCGGCTCGACCCGAGCCGGGAATGCCGGACCGACCGGGCCACGCCCGGCACGCCGGTCACGGAGGAAGAAGGAACCGCATGTCGAGGACCGCAGTCGTCGCCCTCGGGGGGAACGCGTTCACCCGCGAGGACCAGCAGGGCACGTTCGCCGAGCTCGCGGAGAACGCCCGCGCCATGGCCGAGACGGTGCACGCGCTGCGCCGCGCGGGCTGGAACGTCGTGATCGTGCACGGCAACGGCCCGCAGGTCGGCAACCTCGCCATCCAGCAGGAGGAGGGCGCGTCCGTCGTCCCGGCACTGCCGCTGTCCGCCCTCGGCGCCATGACGCAGGGCCAGCTCGGCAGCCTGATCTCGATCTCGCTGCGGCAGACGGCCCGGGCGGGCGAGGACATCGACGTCGCGACGATCGTCACGCACGTCGCCGTCGCCTCCGACGACCCCGCGTTCGACGACCCGCGCAAGCCCATCGGCCCGTTCTTCCACGGTGACGCCGTCACCGAGGCGGTCGAGACCCGCGGCTGGACGATGGTCGAGGACTCCGGCCGCGGCCACCGCCGCGTCGTCCCCTCCCCGAAGCCGCAGGCGATCCTCGAGGCGGCGTCGATCCGCACGCTCGCCGACGCCGGTGTCGTCGTCGTCGCGGCGGGTGGCGGCGGCGTCCCCGTCGTCGACGAGGGGAACGGGCTCGCCGGGGTCGACGCGGTCATCGACAAGGACTACGCGGCCCAGCAGCTCGCCAACCAGCTCGGTGCCGACGCGCTCGTCCTCGTCACCGGTGTCACGAACGTGATGGTCGACTTCGGCAGGCCGACGCAGCGCGCCCTCGACGAGATCGGGGTCGACGAGGTCGAACGCCACCTCGCCGACGGCCAGTTCCCGGAGGGTTCGATGGGCCCGAAGGTGCGCGCCGGTATCGCGTTCCTGCGCAACGGCGGCTCGACCGTCGTCGTCACCACCCCGGAGTTCGCGGCCACCGCACTGGCCGACGACGAGAGCTCCCGGATCGGCACCCGCATCGTCGCCGACATCGTCGGGGCACCGGCGGCCGAAGCCTGATCCGTTTTACATCGCAGTAACTCGGCAGAAACAAAAGGAGGGGCCCGCGCAATTCGCGCGGGCCCCGTCCTTGCCGCTCAACCGATCACGGAATGGCGGTGCCGGTGGCGAGGAAGACCACGGGCAGGAAGAACGTGTAGAGGGCGGTGAGGAGCAGGATTCCGCCGAGGGCCTTGGCGCCGAGCTTGCCGTAGACGGTCGCGGCGACCGCCAGGAACGCGACGACCCACACGACGAGGATGGAGCGGAACAGCCAGCCGCCCTGGAAGGGAGCGAAGTTCCACCAGAAGAGCGGAACGATGCCGACGGGGATCGCCAGGTTGGCGATGGGGCGCAGGTCGAGACCGAGGAAGGCCGCGGTACCGACCGAGGTGAAGAACAGGCCGTAGAAGCCGACGAGGCCGCCGAGCAGCACGGGGACCGAACCGCCGCCGCCGCCGGCAGCACCGAGGTCGGCCGAGGTCCGCTGGGTGACGATGTAGACGGCCGAGATGAGGTCGACGACGCCGGCTGCGATGGCGATCGCACCCACGGTCTTGAGCGGGTTCGAGCCCGAGTCGTCCGCCTTTGCGCCCCAGCCGAGGAAGAAGCTGGAGATGACAAAGAGCGCACAGCCGGTCACGGTGAATACGAGAACGATGGGCGGCATGGCCTCCCCTTCGGTGCGAGGTGTCCTGAACGTTCGCTGAACGTGTCGGATCGTAAACGCGAGCCGTACTATAGTCCACAATTGCAACTTTGCGTTACTGAACCGTGACGGGTCTCCGAGAACCCGAAGATCGGCCGGACAACCTCTCGCATCCGCCTCGTTGTCCGCAATTCCACGGTCGTGTGGTGATCCGGATCATGTCCTCACCACGCGTGTTCAACACCTTCCGGGAGGCCCAGATGGGTGACGTCTTCACACCGCCAGGACCAGCGCCGGCTCCGACGCGTGGCCTGCTCGCGCTCGATCAGCCCGACTCGAATCTCGCCGAATTGTTCCGTGCCGGGAGCGTTCCGATCTCGACCTCGACCGCGGCCACATTCCGCGACGTCGTCCTCACGACGCCCGGGCTCGACCGCGCGGTGGGCGGGGTGCTCGTCGATCCCGTGACGTTGCACGGGTCGGGCGCGTCGCGAACTGCACTGCGCCGCAACCGAATTCCGATCGGGGTACGGATGGGCGACGGCACTCGCCGCGGCCACGACATCGCCGGATCCGTCGACGACCTGGACGACGAGATCGCCCGGCACGTCGCGGCGGGCGCGAGCTTCGCGCGCTGGCAGGTCGTCGTCTCCGGCGCGGGGGCGCTGACCGAGCTGCGGGCCACGGCACGGCTGGTGGCGGGGTGGTCCGCGGTGTGCCTCGGCCGCGGTCTGGTCCCGCTCGTCGACGTCGTCGTGCGACCGGGGTCGCGCGACGACCTCGCGACGGTCGGGTCGGTGCACACCGCGGCGGTCTCGACCGTGCTCGACGCCGTGCGGGTCACCGGCGTCGACACCGCGCGGATCGTGCTCGGCTGCACCCTCGTCGCACCCGGCGACCGGCACGTCGCGACCGCCGACGACATCGCCCGCGCGACGCTGGGCAGCCTGCGCGGCGCGGCCGCGGTCCCGCTCGCCTGCGTCGTGTTCACCCCGGCCGGCCGCCCCGACCGGCTGACGGCGCACCTCGCCGCGACGACCTGGCTGAACCCGCCGTGGCCCATCGGGTTCTGTCTCGGCCGCAGCACGCTGGTGCACGTCGCCCGGACCTGGGCCGGCCGGCCCGACCGCGTCGCCGCGGCACGCTCGGAGCTGCTCGGCAGGCTCGGGACACCCACCGCGGTCGGGCGGGCCGCCCGGACCGAGATCACCCGCCGGGCGGGCTGACCTCGACGAACGCCCCGGACGGCAGTCGCGTCCGGGGCGTTCGGGAGCCGGCGGGCGGTCTAGCGGCTCGCCTCGACGAGGTGGTGCAGCAGGAGCAGCTGGGTGATCGCGAGCGGCTCGCTGCGGCCGGCGCTCCCCAGCCGTCCCAGGCACTCGGGGGCGCCGGACATCGGTTCGCCGATCGAGGCCCAGATCGCCTTCTCCACCGCGACGCTCTCCTCCCGCTCGACGTACCCGTGCACGTGCAGGGTGTCGACGGGCCTGCCGTCCGTGTCGCGGTCGAGCCGCAGGTGCACGGCGCGGTGCACGCCCGGTTGCGCGATCTCGTCGAGGTCGGGATGGCGGATCGTCGGACGCAACAGCAGCTCGGCCGACAACGGCACCCCCGGGTCGTCGCGCCCCTCGACCGGGGCGAACCGGACGACGATGTCGGCGTGCCTGCGCTGCGGCCGGATGTAGGCCTGCGACTCCGGCTCACGCCGGTCGAGCTCGGCCAGCACCGCGGCGGCGTCGTACCCGCGGCCACGCGTGTCGCGCTCGACCTTCCACCCCCGCCGGGTCGGCTCGTCGGGATCGAGGAAGACGGTCACGTCGAAACACGCCCTGGCCAGCTTGCTGTGCAGCGGCAGCAACCCCTCGACGATGATGAAGTCGTTGGGCTCCACCAGCTCCGGGCGGGTGAGCCGGCCGGTCGCGTGGTCGTAGACCGGCTTGAGGACCGGCTGGCCACTGGCCAGCAGCTGCAGGTGCTGCTCCATGATGCCGAGGTAGTTGCAGTCGGGATGCAGCGCCGTGAACGGCTTGTCCCTGCGCTCCTCACGGTCGTAGCGGTGGTAGTCGTCGGTGCACAGCGACACGCACCGCTGCGGGCCGATGGCCTCGACGAGCCCCGCGGCCAGCGTCGTCTTGCCCGCCGCGGAGTCCCCGGCGATGCCCAGCATGACGGGCCGCCGGTTGACCGGCGACCGGCCGGCCGCCCTGGTGATGCGCAACGTCTTGTCCGGCACCGAGATGCCGCCTCCTAAGCTCCCGCTTCCGCCGCGGCCAGTGCGACCCGGGCGACCGCGGTCGCGGAGAGCCCCAGGTGGTCGGCGACCTCGTGGCCCGGGCCGCTCTCGCCGAACCGGTCGATGCCGACGACGGCGTCACGCGGTCCCGCCAGCGCCCGCCACCCCGTCGTCACACCGGCCTCGATCCAGACGACCGGCGCATCGGGCAGGGCGAAGCCGCCGTCGCGGAGCGACGCCTCGAGCCGCTCCCGCCAGGGCACCGAGACGACCGTCGCCTCGACCCCGCGGGCGGCCAAGAGCTCGGCGGCCACCAGTGCCAACGACACCTCCGAGCCGGTCGCCGCGAGCACTACGGCCGGGGTCCCCGCCGCCGTGCGGACGACGCGGGCGCCGTGGGCACGCACGTCGTCGAGCCCGGCACCGCCCAGGTCGGGCAGGTCCTGGCGGCTGAGGATCAGCGCCGTCGGGCCGTCGAGCCTGCCGGCCGCGATCTCCCAGGCCACCGCGGTCTCGGCCGAGTCGGCGGGGCGCAGCACCGTGAGGCCGGGGATGATCCGCAGCGACTCGATGTGCTCGACCGGCTGGTGCGTCGGGCCGTCCTCGCCGACGTGCACCGAGTCGTGGGTGAGGATGTGCACGACCGGTTGCTTCATCAGGGCGGCCAGCCGCAGCGCCGGACGCAGGTAGTCGGCGAACACCAGGAACGTGCTGCCGAAGACGCGCAGCCCACCGTGCAGCGAGATGCCGTTCATGGCCGCCGCCATGCCGTGCTCACGGATGCCGAAGTGGATGGTGCGGCCGGACGCGTCGTCGGCGGTGACCGCGCCGCCCGGGATGGCGGTGTTGGTCGACGCGGCCAGGTCGGCCGAGCCGCCGACCAGCGCCGGGTACACCGCGGCCAGCGCGTTGAGCGCCGCGCCGGAGGCCTTGCGGGTCGCCGTCCGTCCGGTGGCCGTCGCCTCGTCGGCGAGCGGGGCCAGCGCCGCGGCGGCCTCGTCCGCCACCGGGATCCGGCCCAACGGGAAGGCCGCCGCGGTCTCCGGGTTGGCGGCCGCCCACTCGGCGTGGGTGCGGGTCCAGTCGAGCCGGGCCTTCGTCCCCACGGCGACCCGCTCGGCGGTCGCGAGCCGGACCGCCGTCGGGACGTGGAACGGGGTGTCCGGCCAGCCGAACCGCTCGCGCATCGCCGCGATCGTCTCGGCGCCCAGCGGGCTGCCGTGCGCCTTCGACGTCCCCTCGACGCCCGGGGCGCCGTACCCGATCGTCGTCTTCACGGTGATGAACGTGGGCCGGTCCTCGGTGGCGGCCGCCTCGGCGAAGGCCCGGTCCAGCGCCGCGACGTCGTTGCCGTCGTCGACCCACAGGGTGCGCCAGCCGTAGGCGGCGAACCGGGCGGCCGCGTCGTCGGTGCAGCTCTGCCGGGCGGACCCGTCGATCGTGATGTCGTTGTCGTCGTAGACGACGGTGAGCCTGCCGAGCCTGAGCTTCCCGGCGAGGGAGGCCGCCTCGTGGCTGATGCCCTCCATCAGGTCGCCGTCGCCCGCGAGGACCCACGTCCGGTGATCGACGACGGTGTGCTCGGCGGTGTTGCAGCGCGCGGCGAGCATCCGCTCGGCCACCGCCATGCCGACGGCCGTCGCGAGGCCCTGGCCCAGCGGGCCCGTCGTCGTCTCGACGCCGACGGTGTGCCCGTACTCGGGGTGCCCCGGGGTGCGCGAGCCGAGCCGGCGGAACCGGGCGAGCTCGTCGATCGGCAGGTCGTAGCCGAAGACGTGCAGCAGGCCGTAGAGCAGCATCGAGCCGTGGCCCGCGGACAGCACGAACCGGTCGCGGTCGGGCCAGTCCGGGTCCGCGGGGTCGTGCTTGAGGTGGCGCGACCACAGGGTCCAGGCCGCGGGTGCGGTGCCGAGCGGGAGGCCGGGGTGACCGCTGTTCGCCGCCTGCACCGCGTCGGCCGCGAGGAACCGCAGGGTGGCGACGGCGAGCTCGTCGGGGTCCGCCGACCGGCCGGCGCGCTCGGCCGTCACGCTGGGGGCGGTAGTCATGCCGCAACCTCCGCTGGGTAGGAAGGCACGCGGCGCGAGCGGCGCCACGTGCCCGGGATCGGGAGCCGACGCTAGGACCGCCGTCACGCCCCGCCCTCCCCGACGCGGGGGAAGTCAGGGTTGAAGCCGGGGACCGGTCCGGAGCGCCTAGAGTTCCTGCATGAGTACGCCCACGTCAGGAGGTCCGCTGCGGATCGTCCTCGTCGACGACCACGAGATGGTGATCGCCGGCCTGAAGGCGATGCTGGCGCCGTTCCGCGGCCGCGTCCGCGTGGTCGGCGAGGCGATCGGGGCCGACCAGGCGGTGTCGACGGTCGCGAGCCTGACACCCGACATCGTGCTCTGCGACGTCCGCATGCAGGGCGCCAGCGGTCTCGACCTGTGCCGCACCCTGCGCGAGCGCGATCCGGAGGCGAAGGTCGTCCTGCTGTCGGTCTACGACGACGAGCAGTACCTCTTCCAGGCCCTGCGAGCCGGCGCCTCGGGCTACCTGCTCAAGAAGATCAGCGGCGAGGAGCTCGTCCGGCAGCTGGAGCTGGCGCACACCGGCACCACCGTCATCGACGCGTCGCTGGCCGGCCGGGCCGTCGACACCGCGGCGCGGCTGCAGAGCGACGAGTTCTGGCCCGGCGCCCGGCAGGGCCTCACCCACCGCGAGTCCGAGGTGCTGTCGTTGATGGTCACCGGGCTGTCCAACCGGGGGATCGCGACCCGCCTCGTCGTCAGCGACGAGACCGTCAAGAGCCACCTGCGTTCGATCTACCGCAAGCTCGGCGTCGGCGACCGGACGGCCGCCGTCGCGACGGCCCTGCGCGAAGGGATCTTCCAGTGACCGTGCCGGCGAGCGGGCGAGCCCGATGAGCCCGCTCGGCCGCGAGCCCGGGCACGCCCTGCTCAACCCCTACGGCGACGGCACGGTCCTGGGCCTGACCTCGCCCGAGCGCGCCAACGCCCTGCTGCTCGGCATCATCGAGGCCGCGTCCAGCGGACCGCACGTCGAACCGCTGGCGGCGGCCGTCGCGCGGCTGATCACCGACGCCACCGCGACCGACGTCTGCTTCGTCCACGTCCTCGACGACACCGAGCGCTCGCTGACCCTCGCGGGTGCGACGCCGCCGTTCGACGAGCACGTCGGGGCGATCCACCTGCCGATCGGCTCCGGCGTCGCGGGCTGGGTCGCGAGCCACCGCGAGCCCGCGGTGATCGTCGAGCACAAGGAGGCGGACCCGCGCTACGTGCCGATCCCGGCGCTGCGCGGCACCGACTACACCTCGATGGCCTCGGTCCCGATGGAGACCGGACCGTCGGGCCTGGTCGGGGTTCTCAACGTCCACACCGTCCGGCGACGGGAGTTCACCGACCGCGACCTGCAGCTGCTCGGGGTCATCGGGCGGCTCGTCGCCGGCGCCCTGCACCAGGCCCGGATGCACCGCAAGCTCGAGGCCCGCGAGCGGGCGCACGAGCGTTTCGCCGAGCAGGTCATCGCGGCGCAGGAGGCCGAGCGCCGGCGCCTCGCGGGCGACATCCACGACGGCATCTCGCAGCGCCTGGTGACGTTGTCGTACCACCTCGACGCCGCCGGCCACAGCATGCAGTCCGACCCCGGACTCGCCGCCGAGCAGCTCGGGCTGGCCCGGGACCTGGTCGATCTCACTCTCGACGAGGCGCGTGCCGCCATCGGCGGCCTGCGCCCGCCCGTCCTCGACGACCTCGGGCTCGCCGGTGGGCTCGCCAGCCTCGCGAGGTCGTTGCCGCACTTCGAGATCGAGCTCGAGCTCGACGACGAGCGGCTCCCCGAGCACGTCGAGATCGCGCTGTACCGGATCGCGCAGGAGTGCCTGCAGAACATCACCAAGCACGCCCGGGCGACGCTGGCACGCGTGCGGTTCCGGGTGCACCGCGGCACCGCCTGGCTCGAGGTGATCGACGACGGCGTCGGGTTCGACGTGCCCGGCACACCGCCGGGCAGCAGCGGCTCGGGGGGCTACGGCATGCAGTCGATGACCGAGCGCGCCGAGCTCGTCGGCGGGAGACTGCGGGTGATCTCCCGGCGCGGCTCGGGGACGACGGTCATCGCCACCGTCCCCCTGTCCTCCCAGGACGCCGCCACCGACCGCGCCTGACCCCCTGCTCTGCTGCGCCCGGGCACCGACGCCGACGTCGCGCCCAGAACCTCGGCCGCAACCCCACCGCTCCCCCGAGCCCCTGCGACGACCGTCAGGTTGCGCCCAGGTTCTCGCGCGCAACCCCACCGCTCCCCGCCGCCCGCAACACGACGGTGAGGTTGCGCCCGGGATTGCGCGCCCCGACGCGACACGGCCGGCCCCCGGAGCAGGGACCGGCCGTGTGCTGGAGCAGCGGGTCAGGCGGGCTGGAGCTCCGCGCGGCGACGCACCGCGGCGGCGTTGGCGGCGACCCGCGCGGCCAGCGCGTTCTGCCCGTCGACGACCTGCTCGTCCTTGCCCACCCACGCTGCGAGGGCCGGGTCGACCAGCGCGCGGCCGAACGAGAACGTCAGCGGCCACGGGGTGGCGATGGCCTGCATGGCCTCGAGGTTGGCGGTGGCCCGCTCCGGCGACTGCCCACCTGAGAGGAACGCGACGCCCGCGAGCTCGGCCGGCCACGCGCGCAGCACCTCGACGGTCGCGGCGGCGACGACCTCGGGCGCGGACGGCACGGAGGTGCCGTTGCCCTCGACGACCATGTTGGGCTTGAGCACGATGCCCCCGAGGTCGACGCCGAGCAGCGCAAGCTCCTCGCGGACCGCGGCGTGCACGTCGGCGGTGACCTCGGCGCAGCGCTCGATCGAATGGGTGCCGTCCATCAGCACCTCGGGCTCGACGATCGGCACGATGCCGGCGGCCTGGCAGGCGGCGGCGTACCGGGCCAGCGCGTTGGCGTTGGCCCGGACGGCACCCGCGCTCGGGGTCGCGTCGGAGATCACGTACACGGCGCGCCACTTGGCGAACGCGGCGCCGATCCCGGCGTACTCGGCGAGCCGGGCGGGCAGCCCGTCGAGCCCCTCGGTGATCGTCTCGCGCTCGAGACCGCCGGGCAGCGGCTTGGCGCCGGCGTCGACCTTGATCCCGGGCAGGATGCCGAGCGCATGGACGGCCGTCGCGAAGGGTGTCCCGTCGGCGAAGGTCTGCCGCAGGGTCTCGTCGCAGAAGATGATGCCGGACACGCCGTCGGCCAGCCCGGGCGTGGCCGAGAGCAGCTCCCGGTAGCGGCGCCGGTTCTCGGCCGTGGCCTCGACGCCTGCCTTCTCCAGGCGCGCCGACATCGTCGCGATGCTCTCGTCCGCGGCGAGTACGCCCTTGCCGGGCGCGACCATGCGCTCCGCGATCTGCCTGCACGCGCTCGTCGGTTCGCTCGCGAGCTCACTCATGTCGAAGTCCTCCCGTTGTGGCACCGGCGGGCACCGTAAGAGCGCGTCGAGTGCGCACGACTCCCCCGCGAGGTGGAGAGCGGGGGTGGGCGTCGATACTTGAGTATTTACTTCAGAATCAACTGATAACTCTTGATAGACAGATTCACGATCGTCGACCAGGCTCAGGGCATGGCAGATCGCTGGAACGCAGGTGTCATCCCCTACGCGGAGATGGGGTACTGGCAGCCCGACTACGAGCCGAAGGACACGGACATCCTGTGCGCCTTCCGCATCACCCCGCAGGACGGGGTCCCGCCGGAGGAGGCCGGCGCGGCCGTCGCCGGTGAGTCGAGCACCGCGACGTGGACGGTCGTGTGGACCGACCGCCTCACCACCTTCGAGCACTACCAGGCGAAGTGCTACAAGGTCGACCCGGTGCCGAACACCCCCGGTCAGTGGATCGCGTACATCGCCTACGACATCGACCTGTTCGAGGAGGCGTCCATCGCCAACCTCACCAGCTCGATCATCGGCAACGTCTTCGGCTTCAAGCCCCTCAAGGCGCTGCGCCTCGAGGACATGCGCATCCCCACCCACTACGTGAAGACGTTCCAGGGCCCCGCGCACGGCATCGTCATGGAGCGCGAGCACCTGGGCAAGTTCGGTCGGCCGATCCTGGGCGCCACCACCAAGCCGAAGCTCGGCCTGTCGGCCCGCAACTACGGCCGCGTCGTGTACGAGGCCCTCCGCGGCGGCCTGGACTTCACCAAGGACGACGAGAACATCAACTCGCAGCCGTTCATGCGCTGGCGCGACCGCTTCCTGTTCTGCATGGAGGCCGTCAACCGCGCCCAGGCCGCGACCGGCGAGATCAAGGGCCACTACCTCAACGTCACCGCCGGGACGATGGAGGAGATGTACGAGCGGGCGAACTTCGCCGCCGAGCTCGGCTCCGTCATCGTCATGATCGACCTGACGATCGGCTACACCGCGATCCAGTCGATGGCCAAGTGGGCCCGCGACAACAACGTGATCCTGCACCTGCACCGCGCGGGCCACGGCACCTACACCCGCCAGAAGAACCACGGCGTCAGCTTCCGCGTGATCTCGAAGTGGATGCGCCTGGCCGGGGTCGACCACATCCACGCGGGCACCGTCGTCGGCAAGCTCGAGGGCGACCCGATGACCACGGCCGGCTTCTACGACACGCTCCGCAAGGACAGCATCAAGGCCGACCTGTCGAAGGGCCTGTACTTCGACCAGGAGTGGGCGTCGATGCCCGGCGTCATGCCGGTCGCGTCCGGCGGCATCCACGCCGGCCAGATGCACCAGCTCATCCACTACCTGGGCGAGGACGTCATCCTCCAGTTCGGCGGCGGCACGATCGGGCACCCGATGGGCATCGCGGCCGGCGCCGAGGCGAACCGCGTCGCGCTCGAGGCCATGATCAAGGCCCGCAACGAGGGCGTCGACTACTACAAGGAGGGTCCGGAGATCCTCAAGAAGGCGGCCTCCCGCAACCGCGCGCTCGACACCGCGCTCGCGACCTGGGGCGACATCACCTTCAACTACGAGTCCACCGACACCCCCGACGTCGTCGCGACGCCGACGAACGCCTGATCGGAGCCACGACGATGCGGATCACGCAGGGCACCTTCTCGTATCTCCCCGACTTCACCGACGAGGAGATCACCGCCCAGATCAACTACGCGCTGACCAACGACTGGCCGCTGTCGGTCGAGTTCACCGACGACCCGCACCCCCGCAACACGTACTGGGAGATGTGGGGGCTGCCGATGTTCGACCTGAGGGACCCGGCGGGCGTGCTGATGGAGGTCAACGCCTGCCGGGCGGCGAACCCGAACGCCTACGTGCGGCTCAACGCCTACGACGCGAGCCTCGGCCGGCAGACGACCGCCCTGTCGTTCATCGTGCAGCGTCCCGCCGAGGAGCCCGGCTTCCGCCTGGACCGCGCGGAGGGCAGGGGTCGCGCGATCGGCTACACGACGCACTCGTACGCGACCGAGCGCCCGGTCGGCGACCGCTACACCCAGGGCTGAGCCGTGCCGACCGGAACCGATACCGACCGCAAGTCCTTCGGATTCACCCCGGGAGCGGGATCCGGTCCGCAGCTGGCGCCGGACGTCTCCGACGAGCCCGCGGTCGAGCACCTCCCGCCCGACACCGTGGTCGACCTGGCCGCGCTCCATGCGGAGTCGGGGATCGACGAGGTCCTCGGCAAACTCGACCGGGAGCTCGTCGGGCTGGCACCGGTGAAGACGCGCATCGCGGAGATCGCCGCGCTGCTGCTGGTCGACCGCACCCGGGCGAGGTTCGGCATCACCGCCCCGCAGCCGACCCTGCACATGAGCTTCACCGGCAACCCGGGCACCGGCAAGACCACCGTCGCGATGCGGATGGCCGACCTGCTCCACCGGCTCGGCTACCTGCGGCGCGGCCACCTGGTCGCGGTCACCCGTGACGACCTGGTGGGCGAGTACGTCGGCCACACCGCGCCGAAGACCAAAGAGGTCATCAAGCGGGCCATGGGCGGCGTGCTGTTCATCGACGAGGCGTACTACCTCTACAAGGTCGAGAACGAGCGCGACTACGGCGGCGAGTCCATCGAGATCCTGTTGCAGGTCATGGAGAACAACCGCGACGACCTCGTCGTGATCCTGGCCGGCTACAAGGACCGGATGGACACGTTCTTCGCCGCCAACCCGGGCATGCAGTCCCGGGTGGCGCACCACGTCACGTTCCCGGACTACACCGTCCCGGAGCTGGAGCAGATCGGTGTCCTGATGACCGAGGACATCGGCTACACCTTCTCCGCCGAGGCACGTGAGGTGCTCAACCGCTACCTGGAACGACGTGTCGGTCAGCCCTGGTTCGCCAACGCCCGCAGCGTGCGCAACGCCGTGGAGCGGGCCCGTCTGCGGCAGGCCAAGCGCCTGCTGGAGACCGGCGACGCCAAGGTCGACCTCAAGGCCCTCACCACCATCGAGGCGTCCGACCTGCTCGCGAGCCGGGTCTTCGACACCGCCCCCGACGAGGTGCTGACGGCCGAGGAGTTCGGCGTCAGGGGCTGATCCCCCTGCGTCCCGCACGATTGCCATGATGACTCGGTGACGACGAACGCACGCCTGCGTGCCCTGGTCGAGCTGGCCGCGACCGGCTCGGTCCGCGCAGCGGCACAGCGGCTCGTCGTCACCGAGTCGTCGGTGTCCTCGGCGATCTCCGCGCTCGCCGCCGAGATCGGGGTTCCGCTCGTCGACCGCGACGGGCGCGGCGTGCGGCTCACCCCCGCGGGCGAGCGCTACGCCGACTACGCCCGCCGCATCCTCGGACTGCACGCCGAGGCCGTCACCGCAGCCCGGGGCGAGGCGGACCCCGAGCACGGCACCGTCCGCATCGCGGCGGTGACCACCGCGGGCGAGCACATGCTCCCCGCACTGCTGACGTCGTTCCGCAGCCGCTACCCGCACGTCGCGCTGGGCCTGGAGGTCGGCCCGCGCGGGGTGGTGTGGCCGATGCTCGCCGCGCACGAGGTCGACCTCGTCGTCGCGGGCCGCCCGCCCGACGGGCTCGACGCACGGGTCCGGGCCGTCAGCCCGAACACGCTCGTCGTCGTCGGGCCGCCGGCGCTGCGCGACGACTTCGACCCCGGCCACACCACGTGGTTGCAGCGCGAGAGGGGTTCGGGCATCCGCGCGACCGCGGTGTCGCTGCTCGACACCCTCGACGTCGCTCCCCCGCAGCTGTCCCTCGGGTCGCACGGCGCCGTCGTCGCCGGGGCCGTCGCCGGCCTGGGCGTGACGCTGGTGTCGCGGCAGTCGGTGCGGCGCCATCTGGAGTCGGGCGCGCTCGTCGAGCTGCCGGTGCCCGGCACGCCGATGCAACGCGCGTGGCACGTGGTGAGCCAGCCGACGGCGACCGCCGCGACGAACCTGCTCGTGCGGCATCTGCTGACGCACCGCGACCTGGGCTGGCGGCCGGCCGACCGGCCGGCGGGCGACGACTGACCTGCGGGCGGGACCGGGCGGCCCACCGCTCGTGACGAAACTGCCGATCATTGTTTCGTCACGTTCCCGCTCCGTGAAACCCGCACGTAGATCGTTACGCTCGGCAGCCGGTTCACCACGGCAACGATCGTTGACAGAGAAATGAACTGCGGAATATCGTGTTCCCCGCTGCAACGGCCGCAGCCGGCGGCCGGAGGCGGCTCGACGAACCGGCCGCACGATCCCGCCCACCGACGGGCTCACATCTTCATGGTCCCGAGCGGGCCGGCAGCGGCCCGACCGCCACGGCACATCCCCCACGATCGCGGCGCGACCCGGGGCGCGCGTGCCGGCGGAGATCTCCACGCGTACCAGCCCGAGAGGAGACGACGATGTCTGCAGGGGTCCACCTGGTCGGAAGTGTCCCGCTGGAGTCCACCGAGGCGGTCTTCCGCGCTGCCACCACCGCACTGGGGGACCTGATCGGTCGCCTTCCCGACGGCGAGACCGGCGACCGCACGGGCTGGGTCGGCTTCCAGCTCCCGCTGTTGCAGAACCACCCCGACTTCGTCATGGCACCGCGCCCCGGGGCCGAGAGCGCCGACGACGTCGAGAAGGCGATCCGGGCCGAGAGCGAGGACTACGAGGTCCCGGTGTTCCGGCTCAGGGACGGCGCCGATCCCGCGCGCCTGACCTTCGGCGACCTCGGTTACGCCCGGGCCGCGCTGGACTCCTGGAAGGTCTTCAGCGCGATGCAGGACGCCGGGGAGATCGGTGCCGGGGTCCGGTTCCAGGTCTGCCTGCCCACACCCCTCGCGCCGCTGCTGCTGTTCGTCGACGAGCGCGACCACCTCCGCGCCGAGCCCGCCTACCGGGCCGCCATGCTGCGCGAGCTGGACGCGATCTGCGCGGCCGTCCCGCACGAGCGGCTCGCGGTGCAGTGGGACGTCGCGCCCGAGCTCGCCCTGATCGAGCGCGCGTGGCCCTCGGTGTTCGGCGAGGACGTCGAGCGGGAGGTCGTCGACCGGGTGGCCGCCGTCGGTGCCGCGGTTCCGGACGACGTCCAGCTCGGGTTCCACTTCTGCTACGGCGATCTCGGCCACCAGCACTTCGTCGAACCCGCCGACATGCGGATTCTGGTCGATCTGTGCACCGCGGTGCGGCGCGGCGTCCCGCGTCGGATCGACTGGGTGCACATGCCCGTGCCGCGATCCCGCGACGACGACGCGTACTTCGCGCCGTTGCGGGATCTCGAGCTCGACGGCGCCACCGAGCTCTTCCTCGGGCTGGTGCACGCCACGGACGGTCTCGACGGGGCGGCGCGCCGGATCGCCGCCGCGCGCCGCGCGACCACGACCGAGTTCGGCGTCGGCACCGAGTGCGGGTTGGGTCGTCGGGCCCCCGAATCGGTCCCCGCGCTCCTGGACCTGCACCGCGCCGCGGCCGGCCTGGCGGCCGAGGCCCGCGCCGGGCGTCGCTGAGAGCCTCCCGGCCGCGGGCGTGCCGGCCTCACAGCAGCCGGTGCTCGAACGCGAACGCGGCAGCGGCGGTCCGGCTGCCGACGTCCAGCTTGACGAACATGTTGGACAGGTGCCGCGCCACGGTCTTCTCGGCGATGACCAGTTCCGCCGCGATCTCCGCATTGCTCCTGCCCGCCGCCACGAGCCGGAGGACCTCGAGCTCGCGAGGGCTCAGCCCGCCGGGGACCGCGCTGCGGCCCAGCAGTTCCGCGGCCTCCTGCTCGGCCGGTCCCGCGCCGAGCTCGGCGAAGGCGTTCCGCGCGGCCGTGAGCTCGGCCGCGGCCGACTCCTCGTCGCCGAGCAGCGCCAGCGCCCGTCCGATCAGCACCCTGCTCCGCGCCAGGTCGTACGGGGCCACCAGGCGGGCCCAGCCGCCGGCGGCCCGGCGCGCCGCGCCCAGCGCCGTGGCCGGGTCCGCACGGGCCAGCGCGACCGTGCCCACGGCGTGGCAGGCCGCCGCCTGGAGGGCCGAGCATCCGAAGGAGTCCCCGATGGCCGTCAGCTCCTGCGCCAGGGGTTCGGCCTCGTCGGCCGCGCCGCCGTCGACCAGGACGTCGACCGCGGCCGCGAGCAGGCCGGAGCGGTGGACCGGCGAACGCTGCTCGGCCAGCAGCCGACGCATCGTCGCCACCGCAGGCTCGGTCCGGCCGCGCGCGAGCCACAGCAGCGCCCGCCCGGGCTGCGCCTCGTTCCCGAGCCGCACCGCCTCCAGGTAGGCGTCCTCCGCGGCGTCGTAGTCCCCGAGGATGCGCAGCACGTCGCCGCGTTCGCGGTGGGTGAGGCCGACCGCGGGGTGCCCGCCCGCCTCCGCGTACCTGCGCGTCGCCCGCTCGAACTCGTCCAGCGCGTCCTCATACGCGCCGTGCAGCCGCATCAGCTGCCCCCGGTGCACCGCACACTGCCCGGTGAAGGCGACCAGACCGGGCTGGGCGTCGCACCACGTGGTGAGGGCATGGGTCCACTCGCCTGCCCGGCCGAAATCGGAGATCTCCTGACAGGCCTCGATCACCGAGCAGTAGACGATGCCGGCGTAGATGGGCGACACCTCACCTGCCACCACACCCACCATCGCCTCGTCCAGCAGCCGCAGCCCGTCGGCGACGCGTCCGGAGTAGATCGCCATCCGGCCCTCGCCGTGCAGGCCCAACGCGAGGAGGTCGGGATCGTGGAAGCGCCGCCCGTACTCGACCACCCGGGGCCCGACGACGAACGCCTCGTCGAACCTACCGGCGACGACGTGGCCGAAGAACATCATCTCGAACAGGTACCCGCGCTCGACGACGTCGCCGTCCACGTCGTCGAGCAGGCGTTCGGCGCGGCCGACCCACGCGTTCGCGATCGCGATCTCCCCACCGAGGAACAGCACGGTCGCCAACCAGAGCGCAGAGCGCACCGCGGCCGGCGAATCCGCCCGGTCCAGGTTGGCCTGGAAGGCCCGCTGCAGCGCCTGGATGCAGTCGTTGCGCCGACCGAGCAGGTGGGCGACGGTGGCCAGTGCCGCGAAGTCGTCGGCCGACAACTCCCTGTCACCGGCGTCGGACAGCCCGCCGTACGCCGCCACCCAGTCGCGGCGCTCGAAGGCCTCGCGGGCCCGGATCAGCTCGTCGACCACGCCCATCGCGCATCATCTCCGCCACCGACGATGGTGACGTGAACCACGTCGGATGTCGACTCATCCCGCGGTTCGTGCGGCGACCGGGCTGCGGTTCCGGCTGCGTTCCGCGATCGCCCTGGCGACGTACCCGGCGTCGCGGCCGACGCCCGGCAGGATCATCGAGCTGAACGCGTACTGGAACGACAGGCCGCAGAAGAACAGCCCCGGTGCCGCCTCGACGACCCCGCGGTACTCTGCGGGCCAACCGTCCTCCCCGAACACCGGCAGGTCGATCCAGTCGAACACCTGTCGGAAACCGGTGCACCACACCACGTTCGCCACGTCGAGCACGCGACCGTCGTCGAGCTGCGGCTTCCCGTCCACGACGCCCGTCACGCGGCCCTCGATCCGCTCCACCCCGCGCGCGGCGAGATGGTGGCGCTTGACCCGCAGCATCGGGCCCCCGTGCTTGCGCTCCTCGTGCATCTCCTTGCGTCCCATCGGCGTGCGCCGGGTGAGCACGTGCCGCCACACGAACAGCAGCACCGGGAACGCCAGCCGGATCCGTCGCGAGTTCCACTCCAGCGGGATCTGCCCGCAGTCACGGCCGACCAGGATCGTGGGCCGGTCGGCTGCGACCTCGAGGGCGACGTCGCAACCGGAATGGGACGCCCCGACCACCAGCGTCGGTCCGGCGGCGAGCTGGGCGGGGCGGCGGTACCGGCTCGAGTGCAGCTGCCGGATCGCCGGGTCCAGCTCCTGCGCGAAGGCCGGTACGTCGGGTGTGCGCCCGAACGTCCCGGTGGCCACGACGACGTTGTCGCACGTGATCGTCTCGGCGCCGAGGTGGGCGACGAACCCGCCGCCGTCCCGGGCCTCCAGCCGGTCGACCCTCGTCTTCGTGCGGACCGGGAGGTCCGCGTGCAGCGCGTACTGCTCCAGGTAGTCGGCCACGTCGTCCTTGCCGGGACAGGACCAGGGCTCGCCAGGGAACGGCAGGCCGGGCAGCCCGTTGTACCTCACGGGCGTGTAGAGCGTGAGGGTGTCCCACTGCTGCCGCCAGTTGTCACCGACCCGGTCGTTCCCGTCGACGATCAGGAACTCCCGGCCGCGACGACGCAGCTGCCAGCCCGTGGCGAGCCCGGCCTGACCGGCGCCGATGATGAGGGTCTCGATGTGTTGGGTGTTCACGGCACGCCTCCTTCGTCTCGCCGGGGGACGCTAGGAGCGCGCGGGGTGCGTGAGCATCGGGCACGATGCCCAACCGCGGCGGGCGGCCGATGGGTCGATCGACGCATCCCGTCCGGGCCGCCGAGTCGTTCAGCCGTCGCGCGGGGCGCGCTCCAGCAGGAGGCGGACCGCCGCCCTGGCGAGCAGGAGGGTCACGACGAGCAGCGTCACCGAGAAGAAGCCGCCGAGGCCGACCCGGTCTCCGAAGACGAGATCGACCGCCTCCAGCACGAGGAACTTGCTCCCGAACGCCACGGCCCAGACCATGACCCCGGCGACGACCTTGCCGGTGCGTGTCGACGCGGCCCGGAACCGCCCGACGACCCGCTTCTTGGCCACGAGGACGACCTCGAGGACCACCTTCAGCAGTACCGCCGTGAGCAGGGACAGCGTGAAGGTCTCGCTGATCACGCCCGGGAGGTACTCGACGAAGAGGTTCAGGACGACCGTGTAGACGAACAGGTCCACCACCGCCCCGACGACGGCACCGTCCACACGCGACAGGCGCGTGTCGGCCTGCTCGGCCATGGGTCACCACCAACGTCTCGTGGTCGCGTCCCGGCACCCCGGCGGTCGGCGACCCGTGGTCGAGTTGCGGGCCACGTCACGCGCGACCCGGGAAGGACGATATGCCGTCCGCCTCGCCACCGGCGAGATCACGACCTAGGCTCGCGCTCCACGATGACCGGAGCCGTCCGCGGAACCGCCCGCCTGCTGCGGCAGCGGGCCACCGGGCTGCGCGACCGGTGGCCGGCGCTGGACCACCTGCGCCGCACCGGTCGCCGCTACTTCGCGCAGCGGGGCAACCACCTGGCCTCGGCCGTCGCGTTCACCACCGTCGTCGCGGCGGTGCCGCTGCTGATGGTGCTGTTCTCCGCCGCGGGCTTCCTGCTGTGGCTGCGCCCCGAGCTCGTGGCCGACCTGGAGTCGTGGGTCCTCGGCGGGTTCCCGGCCCCGGTGGCCGCGGCCGTCGGACCCGTCGTCGAGAGTGCCGTGACGAGCCGGGCACCCGTCGCGTCGATCGGGACGGTGGCCGCGGTCTGGGCCGGGAAGACCTGGGTCACGGTGCTCCGTGAGGCACTGGCCGCGATGTGGGAGATGCCGCCGCGCCCGCCCGCGTCGGTGCGCCGGGTCCTGCGCGACCTCCTCTCGCTACTGGCCCTGATCATTGCCGTGTCGACGTCCATGGCGCTCATGGTCAGCGCCACCGGCGGGCTCGGCGCGGTCCTCCGCCTCGTCGGGCTCGCCGACCACGCCGCCGCGTACGCCCTGGTCTCCGGGGTCGGCGTCGTGCTGGGGTGGGCGATCGGCTGGGGCGTGCTCGTCTGGCTGCTCGGCAGGCTCCCGGGACACACGCTGCCGTTGCGGACCGTCGCGCCGGTCGCGGCGATCGGGGCACTGCTGATCGAGGCCCTCACCGTCGTGACCACGCTGACGATCGGCGCCACCGCGGGCTCGGTCGGCGGTGTCGTGTTCGGCGGCCTGCTCGCCGGGCTGGCCTTCCTGTTCGCCGGTGCCCGCATCGTCCTGTCCCTGGCGGCGTGGCTGGCCACCGCGGAGCCCACCGCGTCGGGTCCTGGTCCGTAGAGCGCCGCGCGTTCCCGCCGGGCACGGCCGGCGCGCTGACCACCGACGTCGGGACGTCAGGAGGCTCCGCCCGTGTCGAGCGGCCGCTCGGGGTCGGCGGTCCACTCCTCGAGCGAACCGTCGTAGATCCTCAGCCCGGTGTACCCGGCGCCGGCGAGGCCCAGTGCGAGCCCCGCCGCGGAGACCCCCATGCCGCAGTAGAGCGTGATCGGTTGCGGGCCCGGCGGACCGAGGACGGGTTCGGCGACGGCCCGGACGAGGTCGGCGTCGGCGAGCCGGCCGGCCTCGTCCCGGACGCGGTGCGCGGGCAGGTTGACGCTGCCCGGGATGTGGCCCGGCCGGGGGTACCGGGTGGGCTCGACCCCGGCGAACTGGCCTTCCCCGAGCGCGCACACCAGGGTGCCCGGTCCCCCGTCGACGACCGTCCGCACGTCGTCGATCGTCGCCCAGCCGCGGGCGGTGCCCGGCAGCACGAGCGGGGCGGATGGATCGGCGACGGGTTCAGCGGGCCCGCTCACGACGTCGAACCCGGCCGCCCGCCACGCCGCCAGGCCACCGTCGAGGACGGACGCGGGCACGTCGAAGCCGCGCAGGATCCACCACAGGCGAGCGGCCCAGGACCCGTCGCCGGAGTCGTAGCAGACGACGCGCGCGCCGGGCCGCACGCCGACCGCGGCGAGCGCCGCCCCCATCCGCGGTGCGGCGGCGACCGACAGGTGGAAGCCCGCACCGGGATCGGACAGCGCGTCGACGAGGTCGACGTGGCGCGAGCCGGGGATGTGCGCGGCCTCCCACAGCGCGGCGCCGGAGTCCAGCGGGTAACGCCGCTGCGGGGTCGGCGGACCCAGCTGGGCGGTCGCGTCGAGGACGACGACGTCGCCTGCCGCGACGTCGTCGGCCAGCGCGGCGAGCTCCGACGGGTCGAGGGTCGGCCGGGTGCCCGGTCCGCGGTCCCGGCTCTCAGCCACGGCGGTACTCCGTCGCGGGGTGTCCCGGCATGGTCCGGGCGTGGCCCGGCCCGTAGAGGTGCTCGCGGAACGTCGCCCCCTCGTAGGAGCTCCACACCCGGCCCCGCCGCCGCAGCTCCGGGACCACGAGGTCGACGAAGTCGGGGAACGTCACCGACGAGAGCGTGTCGGAGATGTTGAAGCCGTCGACGTCGGCCTGCTCGACCCACTCCTCGAGCTGGTCGGCGACCGTGGTGGGGGACCCGACGAACAGCGCGCCCATGCTCGACACGCTGAGGAACTCCCCGATCTCCCGCGGCGTCCACTTCCGGGTCGGGTCGGCCTTGGTGAACACCGACAACGAGCCCTGGATCCCGTCGCTCTCGACGTACTCCAGCGGCTCGTCGGGATCCAGCGCCGCCATGTCGACGTGCACCAGCGCGCTGAACCGGGCCAGGTTCGCCTCGGACCGGCTGTGCGCCCGGTACTCGTGGTACTTCTCCCAGGCCAGCTCGTCGGTCTCGGCGGTGACGACCGTCGAGAGCGGGAAAACCTTCAGGTCCCCGGGTGGCCGGCCGGCCTCCACGGCCGCGGCGCGCAGCTTGCGCACGGCGTCGCGGACCATGTCCATCCGCGGGAACGAGACGAACACGCCCTCGGCGTGCCGGGCGGCGAACGCGACGCCCGCGGTGGAGCTGCCGGCCTGGTAGAGCGCCGGGGTGCGCTGCGGGGACGGCTCGCAGATGAAGATCCCGGGCACGTCGAAGTACTTCCCGTGGTGCTCGATCCGGCGGACCTTCGCGGGGTCGACGAAGACGCGCCGCTCGCGGTCGTGCACGACGGCGTCGTCGTCCCAGCTGCTCTCCCACAGCTTGTACACGACGTCCATGAACTCGTCGGCGATGCGGTACCGCTCGTCGTGCGGGATCGGCTTCGACATCCCGAAGTTCTCCGCCTCGCTGCGCGACGACGACGTGACGATGTTCCACCCGACGCGCCCGCCGGTCACGAGGTCGAGCGTCGCGAACTTGCGGGCCAGGTCGAACGGCTTCTCGTACGTCGTCGACGCCGTGACCGCGAACCCGAGGTGCTCGGTCGCCGCCGCCATCGCCGAGACGAGCAGCATCGGGTCGATGATCGGGATGCCGAGCGCCTCGCGCAGGGTGACGTCGGTGGAGCCCTGGTAGACGTCGATGACGCCCTGCGCGTCGGCGATGAACAGGGCGTCGAAGCAGCCGCGCTCCAGCGTGCGTGCGATGCCGGTCCAGTAGTCCAGGCGCCCGTAGTCGCGCACCGCGTTGTCGGGGTGGGTCCACAGGCCGAGCGCGGTGTGGCCGATCGTCGCGGACTTGAAGCCGTTGAGCATGATCCGTCGGTTGCTGGTCATGACGAGAGGTGCTCCTCCTCTATGAGCGACGGCCCGGTGCGGGCCGGGGCGGTCGCGGCGAGGAAGACCTCGTGCGCGGCGGCGCCGTCGAAACGTTCGGTGGGTCCGCTCCAGACCGGGGCACCCGCGCGCAGGCCGAGGATCGTCGAGCACGTCGCCCGCACGAGGCCGAGGTTGTGCTCGACGACGACGACCGCGACGCCGTCGGCGCGCAGCCTGGCGAGCGCGTCGGCGAAGGGAGCGACGAGCACGGGCGCCAGGCCCGCGGTCGGCTCGTCCAGCAGCACGACGCGCGGTCCGGCCACCAGCGCCCGCGCGATGGCGAGCATCTGGCGCTGTCCGCCCGAGAGTGCACCCGCGGGGTCCTTGCGCCGGTCCGCGATCTCGCCGAACAGGTCGCCGACCCGCTCCATCGCCTCCGCGAACGACTGTGCCCGGGAGCCGGCGAGCCAGCCGAGCCGCAGGTTCTCCTCGACGGACAGGTCGACGACGGCGGTGAGCGTCTGGGGGACGAACCCCAGCCCGTGCCGGAACCGGTGCGGGGTCGCGGTGCCGTCGAGCCGTTCCCCGGCCAGCCGGACGCTGCCGGTCGCGGTGAGCAGCCCGGCGACGCCGCGCAGCACCGTCGACTTCCCGGCCCCGTTCGGCCCGACGATCCCGAGCCCGTCGCCCGCGGCGACCGTCAGCTCGACGCCGTCGACCGCAGGCACCGCACCGTAGAAGACCCGCAGGTCGCGGACCTCCAGGACGGCCGTGCGGTCGGCGTGCACGTCGGGCGGCGCGGACACCGGGGTGTGTGCCGCCACGGGCGGACGCGACGGACGCGCGTCGTCGAGGCCGCCGCCGATCTCCAGCTCGATGTCGCCGATGTAGCGGCGGACGACCTCCGGGTCGGCGAGGGTCTCCTCGACCGGTCCCGCCGCGAGGACCCGTCCCGCGTCGAGGACGACGACGCGGTCGGCCAGCAGCCGGACCTGCGCCAGGTCGTGCTCGACGAGCAGGACCCCGACCCCGTCGTCACGCAGGTTCGCGACGAGCGACGCGACGACCTCGCGGGCGGTCCGTGACAGGCCGGAGAACGGCTCGTCGAGCAGCAGGATCCGCGCACCGGACGCGAGGCTCCTGGCCATCTCGACCAGCCGTTGCTGCCCGAGGCTGAGCTCGCCCGCCCGCATCCCGGCCCTGTCCGCCAGACCGACGCGGGCCAACGCGTCCTCGGCGGCGCGGCGCCGCGCACCCGCCCGGCGGCGGCTCGTCGGCAGGCCGAGCGCCTCCAGCCAGGCCCCGCGTGGCGCGGGCACGCCCAGTTCGACGTTCTCCCGCGCGCTCAGGTCGGGGACGAGACGCGCCGTCTGGAACATCCGCACGATCCCCAGCCGGGCCCGGGCCCGTCCCGGAGCGCCGTCGAGCCGATGAGAACGTCCGTTCTCGACGACGGTGACCGTCCCGGCATCCGGCCGGACGGCGCCGCTGAGCAGGTTGAGCAGGGTGCTCTTGCCCGCCCCGTTCGCCCCGACGACGCCGACGCACTGCCCCTCGGCGACCTCGAGGTCGACACCGTCGACGGCCCGCAACGCACCGAACGCGACGGCGAGGCCCTGCGCGTCGAGCGTGGTCCGGTCAGCCATGACGCCTCCGTCCCACCCGGGCGACGAGACCACGGACGAGCTGGTGGATGCCGCCCGGCAGGAAGAGCGCGACGAGCGTGACGAGCACGCCGTACACCGCGAGCCGGTACTCGTCGAGGAACCGCAGGTACTCGGGAGCGGCGATCACCACGATCGCGCCGACGACGGGGGCCCACCGCCAGCCGCGCCCGCCGATGATCGGGATGACCAGCAGGCTGATCGCCGCCGTCGTCGAGAACTGGTCGGGGAAGGCGCCGCCGGCGAGCTGCGCGACCAGCGCCCCACCGACCGCGGCGGAGACCGCGCTGAGCACGAACGCCGCGACCCGGGTCCGGGACACGTTCACGCCCAGGGCGTCGGCGACCGGCGGGTCGAACCGGCCGACGATCATGGCGAGCCCGAGGGGCGACGTGCGCAGCGCCTCCTGCAGGTACAGGAACACCGCGAGCAGCAGGACGGCCGCGGCGAAGATCGACGACACCCCGGTGAGACCGAAGAGCTTGAGGTAGCCGGCCCCGGTGATGCCGGCGTCACCGTTGGTCACCGACGTCCAGTTCCGCATCACCACGGTGCCCAGCGCGCCGAGCGCCAGGGTGCCGACGGCGAAGTAGTAGGCGCGCAGCCGCAGCAGCGCGAGCCCCGCCAGCACGGCGATGACGACCGCGACGACGACGCCGGCGAGCAGCGCGACGAGCGGTCCACGTGGCACCGCCAGGATCGCCCACGCGTAGCCGCCCGCCGCGAGGAACAGCGAGTTGCCGATGGAGACGACGCCCGCGAAGCCGACCAGGACGTTGAAGCCGACCGCGGCGATCGCGTACGCCGCGACCAGGGTCAGGACCCGCAGGTCGAACGGCCCCGGGCGGACGACCAGCAGCACCACCGCCCCGACGAGCAGCACGATCGCGGGCTGGGTCCACCGCCAGTGCCGCGTCGTGCGCACGCTCGGCGCCGGCCGGGGCGGGGATGCGACGACCGTCATGCGACACGCACCGTTCGGGTCCGGCCGAGCAGCCCACCCGGGCGCAGGATCAGCACCGCGAGCAGCACGACCGGGGCCACGGCCTGCCTGAGCGTGTCGTTGAGGTAGCCGCCCGCGAGCGCCTCGGCCACCCCGATCAGCAGACCACCCACGACCGCGCCTGCCGGGCTCGCGAGACCGCCGATGATCGCGGCGGCGAACCCGTTGACGCCCAACGGCAGCGCGGCCTCCGGCGCGATCGGGACGACGGAGGCGACGAGCACCCCCGCGACCCCGCCGACGAGCGCGGCGATCGTCCAGGCGACGACGAGCATGCGCCCGACGCGCACCCCCGCGTCCCGCGCGGCGGGCACGCTGCTCGCGACCGCGCGCAGCTGCAGGCCGACGTCGGTGTGCCGGTGGAACCAGTGGACCGCGCCGAAGACGAGCGCGGCGCCGGCGAGCAGCAGCGCGTAGTGCGCCGGGACCTGCAGGTCGCCGATCGGGATGAACGCCCCGGCCAGCGGGCTGTCGAGGCGCTGTGGCTGGCGTCCGAACCAGATCCCGCTGAGGGTCGTCATCGTGGTCGCGACCCCCAGCGTCCCGATGATCACGACGTCGACGTCGACCCGACGGTGGCGCATCGGGAGGGTGAACAGGCCGCCGAGGACGAGCCCGGCGGCCGCCACCACGACGACCGCGGCGGCCAGCGCGGGCAGGTAGCCGAATCCCGCGCCGACCACGTTCACCGCGACCAGTGCGCCGAGCACCATGAAGTCGCCCTGCGCGAAGTTGGCCAACCCCGAGCCGGCGAACAGCGTGACGATCCCGAGCCCGGACAGCGCGTACACGGAACCGACGCCGAGCCCGATGACCACGAAGTACGCCGCCTGGGTCATGTCAGGAACCGTCGGCCAGCCGGACGGTGCCGTTGTCGTACTGCTTCCACACGAGGTTGCCGCCGACGAGTCCGACGTGGTTGGTCGGGCTGTACTCCCAGACACTGCCGATCCGTCCGGACAGCAGGTTCGGGTTGCGGTAGGTCTCGAGGTGGTCGCGCAGCTTCGCCCGGTCCGGGCCGACCGCACGGATTCCGTCGACGATGACCGTCAGGATGTCGTGGGCGGAGAGGGCGTCGCTGGGCACGGTGCCGCCGAACTCACCGGACCACTTCTCGACGATGGCCTTGACCTGTGGCTTCTCGCGGTTCACCGCGTCCTGGAAGAAGATGTTCGTCGCGGCAGGTCCGGCGAGGCGGGCGACCGCGGGGTCGGCCGCGGAGGCCGTCCCGACGATCGGCAGGCCGAGGCCGACCTGCTCGGCGCCCTTGGCGAGGGTCGCATAGGGCGGCCCGACCGTCCAGGCGATGACGTGGTCGGCGCCGGACTGCTTGGCCTTCAGCAGCACCGCGGACAGGTCGGTGGCGTCGACGGCGAAGGTGTCGGACAGCACCGGGGTGAGCCCGGCGGCGGCGAGCCCCTGCTCCAGGACCGGCTTCGCACCCGCCCCGAAGGCCGTCGTGTCGGTCAGCAGCGCGGGCTTGGTCAGGCCCTGGCTCTTGAGCCGGGCGACGATGCCGTCGATCTGGCCGAGGTCGGTGGGCCCGGTCTGGAAGACCCACGGGTTGTTCTTCTTCGTGATGGCGGAGCTGATCGCGAAGGCGAGCTGCGGGATCTGGGCGCGGGCGACCGCGTCGGACTGCGCGAGGACCACCGGCGAGTTGTAGGTGCCGGCGATGGCGACCGCGCCGTTCTGGACGAAGCGGTCGACGAGCGCGACGCCGGTCGTGGGATCGCCCGCGTCGTCCTGGATGTCGAGCGCGATGGGAGTGCCGTTCACCCCGCCCGCGTCGTTGATCTCCTTGGCCGTGAGCTCGAAGCCCTTGCGCATGCTCTCGGCCGGGGCCGCCGAGGGACCGGACAGGGGCAGGTCGATGCCGATCGTGATGGCGTTGCCGGGCGCGGCGGCCGCCGGCGTGGGCTGGGTGGACGCGTCGGTGCCGGTCGAGCACGCGGCCAGGACGGCCGCGGCCGTCAGCACGGCGGCCGCGAGGCCGGTTCGTCGGAGGGGTCGCACGGGTGACGTCCTTCGGAGGGGAGGGTGACCGTCGAGGCCGCTGCCTGCTGCCGGTCGGGGACACACGCGACGGCGGCGCGCACGCTCTGGGGCCGTCCGGTCGAGGTCGAGACCGGGGCGGCCGCGCCGCGGCCACCGGACAGGGGTGATCAGCGGCGGTGCGGGCGCGCCCGGCGACAGGACGCGCCCGGCGCGAAGCCGTGGTGGGCGAGGCGGCACCGGCGGAACGGGCGCGCGGGTCGCCCGACGCTGCGCACCACGGTCGCCTCCACGGCCCGGGACTCTAGGAGAGGATGAATCCGGTTGGCAACGCTTTGTCCAATTTCTGTGCTCTGTGTATCCACGCGGATACGTCACGGCGAGCAGCTGCGGCCGGCGCGCGCATCATCTGTCACAATGCCCCGGTGAGCCGGCACGGGGAGGCGGGGACGGATCCGGAGCCGACGGGTCGCGCCGCCGACTCCGACGGTCGGCCGTACCGGTTGCTGCGGCAGGAGATCCTCGACGGCGCCATCCGCCCGGGCGACCTGCTCCTGGAGACGGCGCTGAGCACCCGCTACGAGGTCTCGCGGACCCCGATCCGGGTCGCGCTGGTCCGCCTCGAGCACGACGGGCTCGTGGAGCGGGCGAGCCGCGGCTTCCGGGTCCGTGTCGGCAGTGCCGAGGACGTGCTCGACATCTACGAGGCGCGGATCGCGCTGGAGTCGACCGCGGCGGCGGGCGCCGCGCTGCGTCGCACGGACCTCGAGCTCGCGCGCCTGACGCACCTGCACCAGGAGTCCGTCGGGGCCGACGTCCCGGTGGCCGCCGACCTGCATCGGCAGTGGCACGAGGTGCTGTGGACGGCCAGCCACAACCTGGCCATCGCGTCCACCCTGGTCCGGCTGTGCTCGCAGCTGACGATCTTCGATCCCGCGCCGATGCTGCAGCCCGGCAGCCTCGACGCCGCCTGCGACGAGCACCGCCACATCCTGGACGCGATCGCGGACCGCGACCCCGACGCGGCACGCGACGCCGTCGCCGCGCACCTCACCCGGACCCGCGAGACCCGCCTCGCGGTGCTGGCCAAGGGCTGACCGCGACTCCACACGAACGAACGGCACGGTCGCGCAACCGAGTTGCGTGACTGTGCCGTTCGTTCGGGAGAAGGGGCCCGAGCAGCTCAGACGGCCTGGCGGTTGCCTGTGCCCAGGGCGCGGCGGGCCAGCGCGTCGAGGAGCGAGCCGAGCAGGCCGATCACCAGGATGACGGCCATGACCTTGTCGTAGGCGAGCTGGTCGCGGGAGTTGAGGATCTCGTAGCCCAGCCCCGAGGTGACGCCCAGCATCTCGGCCGGGACCAGCACGACCCAGCCGATGCCGAGCGCGAGCCGCAGACCCGTGAGCACGTGCGGGCGGATCGCCGGCAGCACGACCGACGTCAGCGTCTCGGCCGGCGTCGCGCCCAGCGACCGCGCGGCGAGCAGGAAGCCCTGGTCGATCGACCGGACCCCCGCGGCGGTGTTGAGCACGATCGGCCACACCGCAGCCGCCGCGACGAGGAAGAAGACCGGGCGGTCGCCGATGCCGAACAGGCCGATCGCGACGGGCGCCCACGACAGCGGCGACACCATGCGCAGGAACTGGAACACCGGTCGCGACGCGGTCTCCAGGCTCTGCCACGTCCCGATCGCCAGGCCCGTCACGACCCCGAGGACGACGGCGATCAACAATCCGACCAGCAGCCGCCACAGGCTCGTCCAGATGTCGGGGAACAGCACCCCCTGGGCGGCGAGGGCACCGATCGCGGGAATCGCGTGCTGCGGCGCGAAGTCCTGCAGCATCGACGTCGGTGAGGCGAGGACCGTGGTGATCAGCCACCAGATCGCGACGGCGACGACGACCGCGACGAGTTGCAGCCCCAGTTTCGAGGCCCAGGACCGCCCCGGCTTCGACGAACGTGTGACGGGAGGCGGGGAGAGCGTCTCGGTGTTCATGTCGCCTCCGCGGGAAGAAGTACGTCGGCGGTGCTCATATCGCCTCCGCGGGAAGAAGTACGTCGGCGGTGCTCATGTCGCCTCCGCGGGAAGAAGTACGTCGGCGGTGCTCATATCGCCTCCGCGGGAAGAAGTACGTCGGCGAGGCTCATGCCAGGACATCCTGTTCGGTGCGGGTGAGCGAGGCGGGCAGACCGAAGGCGGCGGGTCCGCCGAGGGTGTTCATGCTGTTGACGACGAACCGGTCGTCGACGAGGTCGCGGTGCACGGTGGCCGGGTCGAGCCGGTCGACGAAGCTCGCGTCGCCGTCGACGACGGTGCCGCGCATGGCCTCGACGAGTGCCGTGGTGTAGCCGGGGAACGGGTAGGGCGTGTAGCCGATCCGCTCGCCGTGCCACTGCGGGTGCGTGAGGACCGTCGCGTAGTCGCCTTCGGCGCGGGTCAGCGTCTTGGTGATGGCGGGCAGCGGCTGGGGCATGTACTTGTTGCCGCTCAACAGCTTCGCCGCGTCGGGGCGGTTGCCGTTGATCCACTGCTGCGCGCCGGCGACGCCGTCGGTGAGGGCCTGCACCGTCTGTGGGGAGTTGTCGATGAGGTCCTGGCGGACCATGACGACGCAGCAGGCGTTGTCGCGCCAGGCGTCGCCGGTGAACCAGAGGACCTTGCCGACCTTCTTGACCTCGGCGACCGCGTTGAACGGGTCGGCGACGATGTAGCCGGAGATGGTGCCGGTGTCGAGCGCGGGCACCATGTCGGCCGGTGCCATGACGACCAGCTGCACGGTCCCGTCGGACACCGACGGCGCGGTTCGCACCACCGGGGTGAGTCCGGCCGCGCGGAGCTTGCGCTGCAACAGGATGTTGTGGATCGACCACCAGAACGGGATCGCGACGGACGTCCCGGCGAGCTGCCGGACGTCGTTGATCTCGGGCCGGACGGTGAGCGCGGAGCCGTTGGTGTGGTTCCACGCGACCATGCGGACCTGCGCCCCGAGCTGGTAGCGCAGCTGCAGCGCGAACGGCATGAGCAGGTGGACGACGTCGACCTCACCGGCGACGAACGCCTGCGCCAGCGACTCCCAGCCGCGGAACAGCACCGGCCGCGGGATTTCGACGCCCGCCTTGGCGTAGCGGTTCTGCCCGTGCGCGACGAGCAGCGGGGCGGCGTCGGTGATCGGGAGGTAGCCGATGCGTGGCGCGCTGCCGGTCTTCGCGGTGGGTCGCGACGCCGTTGCCAGGTCGGCGATGCCTGCGACCCCGCCGACCGCGGCGGCGGCCGCGCCCAGGGCGATACCGCCGCGCAGCACGGTGCGGCGGTTCGGTCCGGCCATCAGGAGGCGGCCGCGGCGCCCAGCTGGGAGCGGTAACCCGCCAGCAGGGTCGCCCGCAGGGGGTGGTCGGCGAGGTCGTCGTGGCCGGTCGGGGTGTCGCTGTGCCAGTGACCGGCGGCGCGGCCGGAGCCGTCGAGCAGCGTCACCTCGGTGGCGAGGTAGAGCGCCTCGTCGACGTCGTGGGTGACCATGACGAGCGTGAGCCCGAGCGCCGTGGCCGCGTCGCGCAGCCACAACTGCAGGCTGCGACGGGTAGCCGGGTCGAGCGCGGAGAACGGCTCGTCGAGCAGCAGGATGTCGGGCCGCACCGCGACGACGCGCGCGATCGAGACGCGTTGCGCCTGCCCGCCCGACAGCGCCGCCGGCAGCGAGTCGGCCTGGGCCCGCAGGCCGAACAGGTCGATCAGCTCCTCGACGTGCGCGGCGTCGAACCGGGCTCTGTTGGCCCGGTAGCGACCGCCGAGCGCGATGTTGTCGCGCACCGTCAGCCAGGGCAGCAACAGGGGCTGCTGGAACACCGTCCCGACGACGGCGCCCCGGCCGTCGGCCGAGTCGGGCCTGGTCAGCGAGCCGGAGTCGAGCTCCTCGAGCCCGGCGAGCACCCGCAGCAGCGTCGACTTGCCGCTGCCGGAGTGGCCGAGCACGACGAGGCGGCCGTCCCGCTCGACGTCGAGGTCGACGCCGTCGAGGACGGCGTTGTCGCCGTACCGCTTGGTGGCGCCGGTCAGGCGTAGCGCGACAGTTCCCACCGGAGCTGTCCTTCCGTCGGTGACTGGATGGGGAGGAAAGCGGCCTCGCGCAGCCGACGGCTGACGTCGCTGCTCGCGACGTACCCGGCGCCACCACGGGTGGTGGCCTCCAGCCGGGTGGCGTCGGTCGCCGCGGCGGACGCCTCGAGACGGAGCCGCAGCAGGTCGGCGGGGCCGGGCTCGTCGGGAGCGGACGCCCAGGCGTGCAGCCGGCCGCGCACCGACACGACACGCGCGCACACGTCGTCGATGTCGGGTCGGAGCTCGGCGTTGAGCCCGGTGCAGTGCTGCTCGGCGCCGGCGGCGGCGCGAGCGGCCAGTCCGGCGCAGAACGCCGTCTGGGTGAGCAGGAACGCCGGCCGGACGGCCTGCACGAACCCGGTGAGGTCCGTGGTCAGGACATGCCCGGGCGGGACGTGCACGCCCTCGAGCGACACCGACGACGACGCCGTGCCGTCGAGCGCGAGCAGCTTCGGCGACGTCCGCACCTGCACGCCGGCGGCCGAGAGCCGGAAGTGCACGATCGCGCGGCCGCCGTCCTCGAACCGCACCGGCGACACCACGACGGCGTCGGGGAACAGGTTCGAGGCCCAGCGAATCGGGCCGTCGAGCCGGACGCCGCCGCCGGGCAGCCGGGTGCCGATCACCGGCACCGGCTCGATCCCGGCGACATCGCGCAGCGCAGGTGCCATCGCCGTGACCCCGACCGTCTCCCCCTGGCGCAGCGAGTCGACGAGCGCGTCGTCGACACCGCCGCGGACGAGGTACTCGATCACCATTCCCTGCGCCCACAGGGAGAACGCGGAGCTCATGCACTCGCCCGCGATCGCCTCGATCAGCGCGATCCGGGCGTCGAGCCCGCTCCCGAGGAGCCCACGCGCGCCGAGCCAGCGCAGTCCGTCGCGCAGGTCGCCGCTGCCCTGGTCGACGTCCTTCGCGCACTCGCGGAACCGGTCGGTCACCTCCGCGGGCACGGGAGGCGCGACCAGGGCAGGCGCGACCTGCGCCGGGGTCATCGCTCGTCCGCGGCGAGCTGGTGGAGCCGGTCGATCGGGGTGTCGACGACCTCGCGCGCCTTGACCACGCCCGCCTCGTCGTCGGCGTCGTAGAAGCACAGGCACTTGGTCATGTCCTCGCGCACGTAGGTCCGCAGGAAGCTGACCTCGGGGACGTTGGCGTACAGGGGCGCCTTCGCCTTCTTGCGCGCCAGGTAGGTGTCCATGTCCAGGCCGTCCGGGAAGTCCCATTCGACGAGGTAGCCCGCGGTCGGCTTGGCCGCCTTGATCTGCGCGAGCTCCGCACCGACGAGACGCACCTCGTCGGGGCCGACCACCTCGGTCGCGCTCGCGAGGTTCGCGGCGGCGAAGGCGTCGCCGAGGCCGTCGGCCGAGGCGGCCTCGACGACGGCGAACACGCGGTCGTGCGCGCCGGTCACCTGGGACTCGATGAACTCGGCCCCGGCGGCGGCCGCCGCCTTGTCGACCTCCTCCAGGACGGCGGAGGCGCCGGCCCGGTCGGCCGCAGCGGGCACGAGCTCGAACAGGTACAGGGACATGGAGATCTCCTTCTCGGATCGGGCATGCGACGGGCAGGCGCACGGCGGTGCCGGCGGGCAGGGTCCTGCGCGTTCGGACGACGTCGTCGAACGATCGGGTTCGTGCGTGGAATGGCCGGCCCGCGAGGGACGCGACGGCGCCGGAAGGCCCTACCGGGCGGCGGGACGGCTCAGCGCACCCGCGACGGAGCGCCCTGACACGCCGCGGCAACGACCCGGAGCAGGTCGATGTGGCGGCGCTGTACCAGCAGCACGGGGCTCACACGACGGAGGCTAACAGACAGAACGATCGGTCTGCCAGCGGTCGGCGGCCTATGCTGGGCCCGTGCGCGGAACTCCCGGGCGGCCGCTGCCCGCCGAGCGGCTGCTCGAGGCGGCAGCCGCGCTGTTCGACCGTGAGGGGATCAGGGCGGTCGGCGTCGACCGGCTCGTCGCGGAGGCCGACGTGGCCCGCGCGAGCCTGTACCAGAACTTCGGGTCGAAGGACGCCCTCGTCCTGGCCTGGCTGACCAAGCAGGACGAGCTCGACCGCGCGACCTACGACCGGGCACTGCGGGCCGCCGCCCGGTCCGCGGGTGGCCCCGCCGACCCGGCTGCGCGGGTCCGCGCGTTCTTCGACCTCGCCGTGACCTCCACGCGCCGCCGGCACTACCGCGGCTGCCTGTACGTCAACGCGCTCACCGAGTTCCCCGACGACGACCACTCCGTGCACCTGCTGGTCGGCGAGCATCGCCGGTGGATGCGCGAGGAGATCGCCGACGCCGCCGCGATGGCCGGTGCCGCCGACCCCGCCGAGGTCGCCCGCTCGATCCAGCTCCTCTACGACGGTGGGCTCGTCGGCGCCAAGACGGCCCGGTCGGTGGAGCCGATCCGGCTCGCCGAGCGCCTCGCGATCGGCCTGCTGGACGCGGCCGTACCCAGCGGATCGACGGCGTCGGCACCGGTCTGACGCCCCGCGCGGCCACCGGCGCGGCGTCGAGCTCCTGAAGGGCCGAGCAGTGGTCCTGCGCCGGTCGGCCCCACGAGGCAGGCCGCCCGAACGATCTTCGCAACCACATGTCTCGTCCGCGACCGGAACGATCGTCGAGATCGACGGCGGCGTCACGTGCTCGGACTCTGCCCACGCGGTCATCGTTCGGAGGTTTGCGATCGGGGGCGTTGGCTACGTGTGGCTGGATGACCGATTCGTCGGCGGGGCAGAGGGTGGCCGCGGGGCGCACCGTCGTGGTGCACCTGGTGGCGGACGAGGGCATGCCCTCGGTCCTGGCCGAGTGGCTGACCGAGTCGCTGCCATCGGCGTTGGCGGCCCGCGTGCACGGCGGAGTGCGGTGGCAGGTGTGCAGCGCCACCACGGTGCTGCGGATCAACGAGGACGGCGACATCCCGATCGTGGAGATCGCCGAGGCTCACCGCGACGGCCGGCGCAGGGAACTCGTGGTGCTGCTGACCGACCTGCCCCGGCGGGCCGGCACGCATCCGGTCGCCTCCGACTTCAGCACCTCCGGGGACGCGGCGCTGGTGTCGGTGCCCGCGCTGGGGGCGATCCGGTTGCGGCACCGGGCCCGCAGCCTGGTCGCCCACCTCGTCGCGCACCTGCTCGAGAACGACCCCCGGCCGGACCCGGAAACACGCCGGCACAGTGCGCAGGAGCGGATGACCGGGAAACTGGGCGATCTACTCGCGCCGACCGTTCACATCAGCTCGAAGCACGAGGGCGTCGACATGCACCTCGGCCTGGTCGGCGTTCGAGGCCGGCTGCGGCTGCTGGCAGGCATGGTGCGCGACAACCGGCCGTGGCGCCTGGTACCCAATCTGGCCAGCGCCACCGCGGCGGCCGCAGGCACCGCCGCGTACGGGCTGATCACCAGCAGCTTCTGGCACATGGCCGACTTCCTGTCGCCGCCCCGGCTGGCGCTGATCAGCCTGGCCGCGTTGGCCGCGATGACGGCGTGGCTGGTGGCCTACAACCATCTGTGGGACCGCCCGTCCGACGTGGGGGAACGCGAGAAGGCCGTGCTCTACAACCTGTCGACCCTGCTCACCGTGTTGATCGGGGTGGCGATCATGTACGCGTTGCTGTTCGGCGTGACGCTACTCGCGGCGGCCACCTTGATCGACTCGGCCTACTTCGGGCGGGAGTTGCATCACCCGGTGTCGATCGTCGACTACGTCCGCCTGGTCTGGCTGACGTCGTCGGTGGGCATCGTCGCCGGCGCTCTCGGGTCCAGCCTGGAGAGCGAGGACTCGGTACGCCGCGCCACCTACAGCGCGCGGGAGGCCGAGCGGCGGGCCCGGGCCAGGGAGCGGGAGGAACGGCGCGAGAGCTCGCCGCGCTGACGTCGCGTCCTCGGTCCCCGCGCGGCCGTCTCGGCCACCATCAACCCGCGAGGGCGACGGCATGCTTCGCAGGCAACCCGGAGGCGGATGGACGGGTTGCTGCGGTGACGCGCGTGCGTGCCGCCGGGACCACCAGGAAGCGTCCGTGCCCCGCGACGGCCCTGGCGTCGGTCCCGAGCTCCGGCCGACCGATGAGTCCGCAGCCCGGCCGACGTCCTATCCATGTCGCTCCTACGGCACGTCCCGGAGGCCGCCCTGAGGTCCGCGAGGGGTCGGGTCGGGGAAGTCCCGGAAGCCGCGGGGGCGGGGCACGAGCGACGGTGGTCGGGTCGCAGACGAGAGGGGTGGGGGTCGTGGTCGTCGTCCTGGTGACGCTCGTCGCGGCGGCGCTGTCGGCGCTGAGCGCCGCGGGCGAGCAGCGCGCCGCGGCCCGGCTGGCGGGGCGACGGCGGTCCCGCCCGCAGGGGCCCGGCGCCGCGATGCGGCCGGCCACGGGTGCGCGTCGGATCCGGCTGGGCCTGGCGTTCGCCACGGCCCTGCTGACGACGCCGCTGTGGCTCGGCAGCTGGCTCGTCGACGCGTCGAGCTTCGTGGCCCAGGCCGCGGCCCTGCACCTGGGCTCGCTCTCGGTGGTGCAGCCCCTGATGGTCACGACCCTGCTGTTCAGCCTGCCGCTCGCCGCGCTGGGGACGGGCCGACGCCCCACGGCGCGGGACTGGCTCCCGGCTGCGGGGATCGGCGTCGGGCTGGGTCTGGTGCTGTCCACGCGCGACGCGGCCGCGGCCGCCGGCTCGGCCCCGGTCGGTGGATCACTGGTCCCGGTACTGGCGTCGGTGCTGATCGCCGTCGTCGCCCTCGTGGTGCTGTCCCGGGGCCGGTCGGCGCCGGTGCGGGCCGCGCTGCTGTCGGTGGCCGCGGGCGTCCTCTTCGCCGTCGGCGCCGCACTGACCAAGCTGACCGCGGACACCGCCGTCACCAGCGGTTTCGCCGGGTTGCTGACGGGCTGGCCGGGCTATCTCCTGGCCGCCGTGTCCGTCGCGTCGTTCGCGCTGCAGCAGGCCGCGTACACGATGGGCACGCTCGCCACCGCGGTGACGGCGGTCGTGGTCGTCGACCCGCTGGTCAGCTACGCCCTCGGCGTCGCCGCGTTCGGGGAGCCGCTGCCCGGGGCGGGCTTGCCGATGGTGCAGGCCGCGCTGGGGATGGTGGTGCTGGTCGTCTCGGTGGCGGTGCTGGCCCGCTCGCCGCTGCTGCAGCCGGCCGGGTCAGGTCGACCAGAACCGGTCGCTCCCGGCGGGCAGGGCGGGCGAGTCGGCGCGGGCGAACGCGTCGAGGAACCGCCGTACGACATCGACGTGGTCGTTCCCGCGGCCCACGCACGCTACCCCGGTCGACAGCCGGCTCCGTGCGCGTGACGGCGAGCGCCTCCAAGTTCCACGGTCACGAGGGCGTCGCGTCGTGGGACCGGACCGACAACATCGGCAGGAACACCCGGTTCGAGGCGACCGGCACCCGCCGGGACGGCAGCAGCTACGTCGTGACGCTCGTCGTCACCGGCGACGGTTTCAACGGCACCAGCGACATCGTGTTCGACGTCGACGGGGACCGCATCCGCTCGATGGTGATCAGCCCCTGACGGCCGGGACGAACCGGCGGACCTTGCCGGTCTGCGCGTCGCGGGTCAGCCCGCCGACGAGGCGCACGTCCGCGGTCGCGCCGTGCAGGCCGGTCCCGGCGAGGGCGGCCGCGAGGCGCTCGGTGAGGCGGTCGCGGTCGAGGGTCGTCCCCGCGGCGAGCACGGCGTCGACGGTGATGCCGTGGTCGCGCTGGCGCACCTGGTACTCGACGATCTCGGGCCGGCGCAGCAGCACCCCGCGGATCACCCCGGGCGGCACCTCGGTGTCGCCGAACCGGAACGTCGGGTCGATCCGGCCCCGCACCCGGACGCGCTGGTGGCCGTGCGCCGGGTCGGGCTCGACGGCCACGAAGGAGTCGGTCAGTTCGTAGCGGACCAACGGCTGCAGGTGGTTGACGAGGTTGGTGACCAGCACCCGCGTCGACGGGGTGCCCGGCGGGACCGGGCGCAGGTCGTCGTCGACGAGCTCGACGACGACCTGGTCCGAGTTGAGGACGATGACGTCGTCGTCGGGCGGGGAGGTGCCGACGAGGCCCTCGGTGGACCCGAAGGTGTCGACGACCGGTGCCTCGAAGCCGGCGGAGATCGCGGCCCGCAGCTGGGGGGTGAGCGTCTCGCTCGTCGAGGTCACGATCATGGGGGAGAGCCGCAGCCGGCCGGCCCGGCGCTCGGCGGCGAGGCGGGCGAGCACGGACGGGTAGCCGTACAGCCCGGGCGCCCCGATCTCCTCCAGCCGGGCGACGATCTCGCCGAACGGCAGCGACACCGGCACCGGGACGACCCGCAGCGGGAACGCGCCGTTCGCGGTGAAGGGCGCCGCGCAACCGGTGGCGTGCACGGCGGTCCCGGCCGCGACCATCGCCATCGGCAGGCCGCCCGGCGGGATCGCGTCCCTCGCCCGCAGGCGGGCGATGGCGGCGCGGGTCAGCCCGCCGAAGAACGCGCTCAGCGCCGCCATGTCGAACAGGAAGACGCCGCGCAGCCCGGAGCTGCCGCCGGACGCCATCGCGATGTAGGCGTCGAACAGCGGAACCGGCTCCGTCCGGGTGGCCGCGATCGCCTCCTCGACGCTGCGCCGGGTCAGCCGGCGGTCGGTCACGACGTCGTCGTAGGCGGCCATCAGCTCCGCCTTGGTCATGACGGGAAGCCGGGTGAGGTCCCTCGGCTCGACGGCGTCGAGGTCGATCCCGGCGAGACGACGGGCGTGGAACGGCGAGTGCTCGACGGCGTGGCCGAGCAGCGCGCGCAGCCGGGCCCGCCGGACCTCCGCGATCCGCTCGGCCGACCAACCGAGCGCCTCGATCTGGGCCGGCAGGTCGGTGCGCTGCCGGTCCTGCAGGCGCTCGCACAACGCGGCGAAGCCGGTCCGCGTGGAGATCGCGTCCATCGTGCACTCCCTTGTCGCGGCGGAGGCCCGACCGGTCAGGGTGACGGCACCCCGAGGAGCCGGCGGGCGAGGTCTTCGAGGGGCTCCTGCGGCAGCGCGGCCGGGTCGGCGGCGCGTTCCAGGGTGAGCCCCGACGTGACGGCGAACATGAACTCGGCGAGCAGCCGCGGCGCTGCAGGCGGCTGCGCACCCGCCTTGGCGTAGGCGGCGACGACGCAGTCCGCGAGCGCGTCGACCGTGCGCCGGTGCGCCGCGGCGTACCGGGCGTTCAGCTCGGGATCGCGCGCGGCGAGCACCCGGAACTCGATCAGCAGCCGGGCCCAGTCCGCGTCGTCGGCGAGCCGGCGGTCCTGGACGTGCAGCAACGCCACCAGCGCCTCCCACCCGGTGCCTGCCTCGACGAGGCGGGCGTTCTGTGCGGCGCGCTCGGCGATCCGTTCGTCGAGGAGGGTGAGCAGGAGATCGGCCTTGCCGTCGAACTGCGAGTAGACGACGCCCTTGGAGAAGCCCGCCTCGTCGGCGATCGCCTCCACCGTCGCCCCGGCGTAGCCGCGGGCGAGGAACACCCGGCGAGCCGCGTCGAGCACCAGCTCCCGGTTGCGGCCGGCCTGCTCGGCCCTCGTCAGCCTCGTCGTCACGCCGTTATTGGAGTACCGTTGGTATGTCAGTGTCAAGGGTATTCAAATACCGACGGTATTTAATCGGCGGCGCGGGCACCCCTGAACGGGGGGTGGAACGGGGGATGTCGCGAGCGGGAATGTCTCTTATAGTGTGTCGGCGTCTACTTTGATGAAGTAGTGACCGACGCCCCGAGGAGGAACCGCCCGATGACGACGCCGCTGGCACTGCCTGACGAGGTCCAGGTGGTCAACATCGGCCTGCCGATGTTCGCCGACGCGGTGCGTGCGCAGGGTCGGCCGGTCCAGCACGTCGACTGGCGCATCCCCGCCGACGGCGACCTGGCGGCCGTCCGCGCGCTGTGCAACCTCTACGGCGACGCCGGCGCCGCGATCGACGAGGCCAACGCCGAGGTCGTCCGCCGCCTCAACGAGGGTGTGCCGCAGCTCGTCGAGGTCTCGACGTTCGGCGCGGCCGTGCCCGGCGTCGAGGGCCGGATGATCCTGCACTCCGGCCCGGTGCTCCCCTACGCCGAGCACGCCGACCCGCTGCAGCGCTCGATGCGCGCGGCCGTGGTCGCCGAGGGCTGGGCCGCCGACGTCGCGGAGGCCGAGAAGCTCCTGCAGAGCGGTGCGATCACCCTCGACGCGGCGAACCACCACGACGCAGTCGTGCCGATGGCCAGCGCGGTGGGGCCGTCGCAGCCGGCGCTGGTGGTCGACAACCGCGAGGGCGGGACGCGCGCCTTCTCCTCCCTCAACCAGGGCCCCGGCGAGGTGGCCTGGTTCGGCCGCGACACCGACGCCGCGATCGCCCGGCTGCGGTTCCTCGCCGACACCGCGGGTCCGGCGATCACGCAGATCCTGGCCGAGGCGGGGCAGCTCGACATCCTGGCGATCGCCGCACAGGGCATCACCATGGGCGACGACCTGCACATGCGCACCCAGGCCGCGACCAACCTGCTCACCCGCACGTGGCTGGCCCCGATCGCCGCGCTGCCCGACGCCGCCCGCGTCCCGTTCGCGCAGTACCTGGCCGGCAACCACCTGTTCTTCCTGAACTTCGCGATGGCGGCCGCCAAGTCGCTGCAGCTGTGGGCGCACCAGGTCGCAGGCTCGTCGATCGTCACGCACATGGCCCGCAACGGCACCACGTTCGGCGTCAAGGTCGCGGGCGACGACAGCTGGTACATCACCGAGGCCCCGCCCGTCGGCGACGCGATGTACTACTCGGGCTACGGGCCCGAGACCAGCGCGAAGGACATCGGTGACAGCGCGGTCCTGGAGCTGACCGGGATGGGCGGCCCGGCCGCCGGCAACTCCGCCGCGGTCGCGGCGTTCCTCGGCGGCGCGATGTCCGACGCCGCCGCGGCGACCGAGTCGTTCCAGGCCATCTGCGCGGGGGCCAGCACCCGCTTCACCCTGCCGGCGATGGGCTTCATCGGCACGCCGCTCGCCGTCGACGTCCGCAAGGTCGTCGAGACGGGCATCACGCCGAAGGTGACCACCGGCATCCTGCACATCGACGCGGGGATCGGTCAGGTCGGCGCAGGCGTCGCCACCGCACCGATCGCCTGCTTCTCCGACGCGCTCAAGGCGCTCGCAGCTCGGGTGGCCTGACCATCCACCCCTCCCGGCCCGGCCGTCCGCCGGCCCGGCCACGGCAACGGCGGTCCCCTGCACCGGGGGCCGCCGTTGTCGCATCTCGGGGCCGTCTCGGGCTCGCATCTCGGGTCGCGGCGGGGGCACATGACCATGGAACGTCCACTATGATGAATGACGTCTCCCATCGTGATCGGCGTGGTCGCGCCGCCCGATGGGACCGCCGGCCCGCCCACCCCGGAGAGACCGCAGCATGAGCACCGCCCTGGACCCCGACGAGTACCTCGACGGCTCCGGCAACCGCATCAGTCCCGGCCTGCGCACCGAGGCACTCGAACAACTCCTCACCGAACGCGGCCTCGCCCGCCCCGCCGTGACGGACGAGAGCCGGATGCGCGCGGGCGCCGCCCTGCTCGACCTCGACACCGACCCGGCCTCGGCGCCCCCGCGGGCCGACGGCGAGCTCGTCTTCGCCGAACCGTGGGAGTCCCGCGCCTTCGGCATCGCCGTCTCGCTGCACGACGCCGGCCTGTTCGCGTGGCCCCAGTTCCAGGCCGCCCTCGTCGCCCGCATCGCCGCGTGGGAGAACCAGCACCCCGAGGGCGAGCGCTCCTCCTTCTACACCCCGTGGCTCGGCGCCCTCGAGGACGTCCTCGCCGGCGACGGCACCGTCTTCACCGACGAGGTCGTCCAGCGCGCGGCGGAGCTGGCGCTGCGGCCCGCCGGGCACGACCACGCGGCCCGCGTCAGAGGTACGGCCGCGTGATCAGCTCGAGGTAGTGGCCCGCGGGGTCGCGGAAGTAGACCCCGCGGCCGCCGTGCTCGGTGTTGGTCTCGCCCGGGCGTCGCATCTGCGGGTCGGCCCAGTGCTCGATCCCGCGCTCGCGCAGCCGGGCGTAGGCCCGGTCGAACAGCGCGTCGTCGACGAGGAACGCGTAGTGCTGGTTCTGGATCTCCGGGTACGCCTCGACCGGCAGGTCGGCGAACTGGAGCAGGACCCCGCCGTCGAGCTGGAGGTTGGTGAACGCCCCCCAGGACGGCGCGGCGGAGGCCTCCAGGATCTCGGCGAAGAAGCGGGCCGACTCGGCACGGTCACGGGCGGCGATGATCGTGTGGTTGAACGTGGCGGGCATCGGGTGTCCTCTCGGTCGGTGAACGCCGGGAGGTGCGCCCGCGCCGGCTGCACGCACGGAGGACCTGGACTGCGCCGCTGGGCCTGCGGGGTGCACGACACGGCAGCCGCGTCGGCCGGTACAGCCGCTCCTTCCCGGTAGGCCCATCTGGGGCGCACGGCCACCGTACCGGATCTCCGCGTCCGAGCGGCCGGACGACGACGGCCGCACCCCCACCGGGATGCGGCCGTCGGCGCGGAGCGGACGTCAGGACGTCGCGGCGTCGCGGATCTCGTCGTAGATCTCGCGGTGCCTGCGCGCGCTGGCCTCCCAGCTGAACCGCGGCAGGATCGCCTCGCCGCCCGCGCGCAGCCGGTCGCGCAGCGCCGCGTCGCGGACCATGGTGCGCATCGCCTGCGCGAGCCCGTCGGAGTCCTCGACGGGCGGCAGCAGCGCCGAGACCCCGTCCTCGAGGTACTCGTGGAACACGTCGAGGTCGCTGGCGATGACGGGCAGGCCCGCGGCCATCGCCTCGAAGACGACGAGCCCCCAGCCCTCCTTCACCGACGGGAAGCACAGCGCATCGGCCGCGTGGTACCAGCCCGCGAGGTCGGCCTCGCTGACGGTGCCCAGCAGGTGGACGTCGTGCCCGAGCTCCAGGCCCAGCTCCGGGAGCTCGGCGAGCGCCGCGTCCCGGTAGGGGGTGTAGTCCTGGAACGAGTGCCCGCCGACGACGGCCAGCGTGGCGTCGACGCCGTCGCGTTTGAGCTGCGCGAGCGCGCGGAAGGCGTGGACCGTGCCCTTGCGGGGCTCCACACCACCGACGGCGAGGAAGACGAATCGCCCGTCGCCCGCGCCGATCCGCGCGCGCAGCTCCTCGATCGTGCCGTCCGCGGGCTTGGCGAACCTGCCGAGGTCGACCCCGTTGGGCACGATGTCGGCGTCACGGCCGTAGTCGTCGCGCATGATGCGCCGCCACTGCTCGCTGACGACGAGGATCCGGTCGGGCTTCACGATCGCCTGGCGGGAGCAGTTGATCAGCGCGGGCGTCGTGAAGTCGTCGACGTGGTGCACGGTCCGCACGACGGTGATCGGGGCGCCCGCGTCGCGCACCCGGGCGGCGGCCCGGGCGGCGATGCAGTCCTGCGCGTGCAGGATGTCGTAGTCACCGGCGAGCTCGGCGAGCGCGGCCGCCAACGTGTCGATCGACGCGAACACCTTGTCGTCCAACGTGTCGCCCACCTTCGTGGGTGCCTGCAGGACGGTGTTCGGGACGTCGGTGCGGCGGAAGAGCCCCACCGCCGGGTCGCCGAGGGTGAGCAGGTGCACCGGCACGCCCTGCCGGTGCAGCTCCTCGGCCAGGCTGAGGGTGTGGACCAGCCCGCCCCGCGGCTTGGTGGAGTGCGAGACGAGCGCCAGCCCGCGCCGCACGCGGTCGCCGGTACCGGTCACAGCGACATCGCCGCGATCTCGGGCTTGCGGCTCGCGATCGCCGCGGCGGCCAGGGCCGCACGCTGCGCGGTCTGGGTGACGAGCACGCCCGCGTCCTCGAACGCCTTCTTCTGCGCCTGGTAGCCCTGCGGGTCCTGCTCGGTGCCCAGCACGTAGACGATGACCTGCGGGCCGCCGGCGTCGCGGATCTCGGTGAACACCGGCACGAGCTCGCCCGCCGGGTTCTCGTGGGCGCCGTAGCCGAGCACGACGTCCATCAGGATCGCGGCGACCTTCGGGTCGGCCGCCTGCTCGCGCAGCAGCTCGATCCGGGCCTCCGGGTCGATCATCGGGTGCGGGCGACCCTTGGTGTACTCCTCCTCGCCGAGGTCGAGCGAGGTGTGGGCACCCTCGGGGGCGGGCAGGCCGAGCGACTTGTCGAGCGGGGTGTTGGAGTACACGTCGCCCAGCGTCTCACCCAGCACGACGAGCGACTCGTAGCAGAGGGTGCCCCCGGAGTAGAGGCCGCGGACCAGGGTGCGCTCCGCGGGCAGGGTCTCGGCGATCTCGCGGACCCGCTCGACGAGGCCCTCGGCGACGTCGGGCGGGGTCTGCCCGGCGAGCTTCGCCGCGGCGATCGCGCCGGCCTCCAGCGTGCGGGTGACGACGACGCCCTCGGGCGCCTCGAACCCCTTGTCGATGCCGATCAGCGCGGCGACGACCTTCTTGCCCTCGGCGGCGGCGAGGACCTCCTGCGCGACCTGCGGGTTCGGTGGCTTCGACACCAGGAAGACGATCTCCGTGGCGTCGTCGGCGACGAGGCGGGCCATGGCCTGCTTGGCGGTGAGGCCGCCGATCTTGGCGGTGAGGTCGCGGCCACCGAGGCCGATGACGTGCGAGATGCCCGCGCCCCACCGGTCGACCAGGCTCGCGGCCTCCTGGGCCCCGGTCCCCGCCGCGGCGACGACGGCGACGTTGCCCTTCTTGACGACGTTCGCGAACGCCAGGCAGGTGTGGCCCAGCATCGCGGTCCCGGCGCCCGGCCCCATGATGAGCCGGCCGATGCGGTTGCCGCGCTCCTTGAGCGCGACCTCGTCCTCGACGGAGACGTTGTCGCTGAACAGCAGCACGTCGAGGCCTGCGGACAGCGCCTTGTGCGCCTCCAGGGCGGCGTAGTCGCCGGGGACGGAGATGACGGCGACGTTGGTGTCGGGCTGACGCGCGACGGCCTGGGCCAGGGTGCGGGCCGGCTTCTCGGCGGCCTCGCCGGAGGCGTTGGTGCGCGGCGCGAACATCGCGGCCTCGCCGGCCTCGCGGGCCGACTCGGCGAGCTCGTCGGACTCGGCGTTCACCGCGACGAACAGGTCGTTCGCGCCGGCGTGCCCGATCTCGGAGGTGTCGAAGCCCTCGCCGGCGAGCGTCTCGAGGTTGGCGGGGGTGGCCATCGCGGCCGAGGCCCAGACGACGCCGTCGAGGCCGCGCATCGCTCGGGTGCCGGACAGCTGCACCACCGAGTCCACGTAGGTGTCGGTGTACAGCGTGATGCGATGGATGCTCACGGAGCGGCTCCCAGATGCTGGTCGGCGGCAACGATTCGGGTTCCCGGTTCGGCGCCGTCGCCGCCCCCGGGGTTCAACGACGCGACGGCGCGCTCGGCGTTCGTGACGACAGCCGTGACACCGCCCTCGCGGACGAACTGGATGGCGGCCCGCATCTTCGGGCCCATGCTTCCCTCGGGGAACTGGCCCTCGTCGGCATGCGTCTGCGCCTCGTCGACGGTGATCTCACCGATCGAGCGGGCGGACTCCTTGCCGAAGTCCAGCATCACCGCGGGGACGTCGGTGATCAGTACGAGCGCGTCGGCGCCCAGCGTGGTGGCCAGCCGCTGCGCCGCGGCGTCCTTGTCGATGACGGCGTCGACGCCGCGCAGCGTGCCGCCCTCGTCGACGACGGGGATCCCGCCGCCACCCGCGGCGACGACGATGAGCCCCGCGTCGACCAGGTTGCGGATCGCGTCGAGCTCGACGATCTCCACGGGCTTGGGCGAGGGGACGAGGCGGCGGTACCCGCGCCCGGCGTCCTCCCCGACGACCCAGCCCTGCTCGGAGACCAGGCGGGCCGCCTCCTGGACGGTGTAGAACGGGCCGATCGGCTTGGTGGGCAACCCGAACGCCGGGTCGTCTGCACGGACGACGACGTGCGTCACGACGGTCACGACGCCCGGCAGGTCGACCCCGCCGGTCTCGCGCACGGCGAGGGCGAGCAGCGAGCCCAGCTGGCCCTCGGTCATCGCGCCGAGGACGTGCAGCGGCAGCTCGGGCACCTGTCCGGCGCCGGCGCGCTGCTGGATCGCGAGGTTGCCGACCTGGGGCCCGTTCCCGTGGACGAGTACGACGTTCCAGCCGGACTCACGCAGGCCGCGGACCGCGACGGCCATCGCCCGCGCGTTCTCCATCTGCTCTGCCTGGGTGCCCGCCTGCCCACTGCGCGTGATGGCGTTGCCGCCGAGCGCGACGACTGCGGTCTTGGACATCGAGACGTCCGTCTTTCCCGTCGGGGTCCCGTGACCGGGGCCGGGTCTTCATCATCGGAGGTGTGCGCACACTATAGTAGACGGCCGCTCGTCACGTCACGTCCTGTGACCCCGATAGAGTCCGCGCGTGCCCCGGGCCCACCTGCAGTTGCGCCTGCTCGGCCCGTTCACCATAGAGGGCGAGCAGGCCGTGGTCGTGCCCGTCGGCAAGGCCAGGCGCGCGCTCGCCGTGCTGGCCGAGCGGCCCGGCGAGTTCGTCGCCGTCGGGGTGCTCGTCGAAGCCCTCTGGCAGGAGTCGCCGCCGCAGCACGCCGACCGCAACGTCGCCGCCCTCGTCAGCAGGCTCCGCCGGACGTTGGGGCGCGACCGGATCGACGGCACCCCCGCGGGGTACCGCCTCGTCCCCGACGACCTCGGCACCGACCTGTCCGAGGCGATCGAGCACGTGGAGACGGCGGAACGCGAACTGGCGCACGGGCGGTTCGCCGTCGCACTCACCGCCGCCGAGCTCGCGACGACGACGCTCGACGCCGGCGAGGCCATGGCCGGCGAGCCCGCCGACGAGTGGGTCTCCGACGTCCGGCTGCGCGCCGCGCGCTACCTGCGCCGGGCCCGCATCGCCCGGAGCACCGCCGCGCTGGCGCTCGGCGCGCCGGACCTGGCCGTCGAGGTCGCGGGCGCGGCCCTGGCCACCGACCCGCTCGACGAGGAGGCCTGCCGCGTCGTGATGACGGGACGCTGGCGGGCCGGGGATCCCGGCGCGGCGCTCGCCGAGTACGCCCGGCTCGAGGCCGCCATGTCCGACCAGCTGGGGTGCGACCCGTCGCCCGCGACGCGCGCGTTGCGCGACACCGTCCACGCCGCGCGGCACCCGGCCGCCGCGGCGTCCGAGCCCGGCCCCGACCCCGTCGTCGGGCGCGACGGGGAGCTCGACGTCCTTCGCGCGCACTGGGACCGCGCGTGCACCGGGGAGCCGGGGCTCGTGGTCGTGTCCGGGGTGAGCGGGATCGGCCGCAGCGCGCTCGTGGACCGCTTCGCCGACGAACTCCGCCGCGACGGCGCCCTGGTCCTGCCCGTGACCTGCTTCGAGGCCGAGCGCTCGCTCTACCTCGAGCCGCTGGTGCAGGTCGTGCGCGCGGCGCTGCGCCGGGTCGACCCGGCCGACGTACTCGCGCTGGCGGGCCCCCGCCTCGACACGCTCGCCCAGCTCGTCCCCGAGCTGGCCGACCTGATCGCCGAGGCCGACCGTGAGCAGGCCGGACCCGGCCCCGGGCCCGAGCTCGCCGACCCCGAACTGGCGCACGGGCGCGCGGTCGACGCCTTCGCCGGCTTCGTCGCCCGGCTCGCCACCCGGCGCCCGGTGCTGGTGACGGTCGAGGACGCCCACCACGCCGGCCGCTCCACGATCGCCGCGCTCGGGGTGGCCGTCCGCGAGTGGCGGACCGTCCCGGGGGCGCGGGTGCTGCTCGTCGTCACCGAGCAGGGCGCGCACCCCGTGGCGGCCGAGCCGCTGCACGACGTTCCCGGTGAGCGGCTCGTGCTGGGCCCGCTCGACGTCGCCGCCGTCGCCGAGCTCGTCCGCCGCGCCGGGACCGGCCACGACCCGCGCAGGCTGCACGCCCGGACCGGGGGTTCGCCGCTGTTCGTCACCGAGCTGCTGCGACAGCCCGACACACCCGGGTCCCGGCCCGACGACGGCGCCGTCCCGGTGCCCCGTTCGTTGCGCGACATCGTGGCCGAGCGCATCGCGGGCGTCGACGAGGACGTCGCCGAGCTGCTCGGGCAGGCCGCGGTGCTGGGCGCGTCGTTCACGCCCGCCGACCTGGCCGCCCTCGCCGGGATCGACGAGCGCACGTGCGCGACGCGGGCCGACGAGGCGGTGCGGCACGGCCTGCTGCGCCTGCGCCGCGACGCGCTGGCGTTCGTCAGCGACGTGGTCCGGCAGGTCGCCTACGAGTCGTCGCCGAGCCCGGTGCGGGTCAGCAGGCACCGGCGCGCGGCGCGGATGTTCGACGCCCGTCCCGAGACCGCCGCACGCCACTACGCGGCCGCCGGGGACTGGTCGTCGGCCGCCGACGCGTGGACCGCCGCTGCCGAGGTCGCGTCGCGCGCGTTCGCCAACAACGAGGCCGTCGAGCTGCTGTCCAAGGCCGTCGGCGCCGCGCGCAGTGCGGGCGACGTCGTCGTGCTGGTGCAGACGTTGCTGCGGCGCGGGCGCGCCTGCTCACAGATCGGCCGGCACGACGACGCGGTCGCCGACCACGAGCAGGCACTCGAGCTCGCGCGCGGGATGGACGACTCGGAGCTGGAGGCCCGCGCGCTGGAGCAGCTGGGCTGGACGGCGCTCTACGCCCGCGACGCGATGGCCGCCGTCGACCTCGCCGAACAGGCCACCGAGCTCGCCGAGTCCGCCGCCGCCGCCCCCGGCGCCCTACCCAGCGCCACCCTGCTCCTCGGCCGCGTCCGGCACTGGGACGGCGACTACGCCGGCGCCGGCACCGCCTACGAACAGGTGCTCGGCAGTGGACCCGACGACTCGACGCGCGGCATGGCCCTGGCCTACCAGGGCGCGCTGCTGCAACACATGGACCGCTTCACCGAGGCCAAGACCGTCCTCGCCCGCGCCGCCGCCCTCTGCCGCCGCA
>NZ_BPRG01000175.1:0-292 GCF_036984265.1 Pseudonocardia sp. D17
TCGGGGGTCACCACCGTCGTCACCGCGATCACGCGGTCCTCGTGGCCGGTCAGTGGCTGGCCGATCTGGTCTCCGGTGTTGAGGTCCCACACTCGCACGGTCCTGTCGTCGCTGCCGGTGACGGCGAGGGTGCGCCCGTCGGGGGTCACCACCGTCGCCATCGCGACCACACGGTCGCCGGGGCCGGTCAGTGGCTGGCCGATCTGGTCTCCGGTGTTGAGGTCCCACACCCGCACGGTCCCGTCCCAGCTGCTGGTGATGGCGAGGGTGCGCCCGTCGGGGGTCACCACCG
>NZ_BPRG01000176.1:0-145 GCF_036984265.1 Pseudonocardia sp. D17
ACCGACGCGCCGACCACCCCGCGCGCCACCAGACCGCCAACTACACCCTCATCTGGGAAGAGCCGGTTTCACGGCACGGCCCCTCAGCCCTGATCCACCGACGTGGTGGGGTGGTCGCTGATCTGGTGGCGTGCTCGGGATCGCG
>NZ_BPRG01000177.1:0-33370 GCF_036984265.1 Pseudonocardia sp. D17
GAGCACTCTCTACCTACGCACCACGCCGAACCCACACCAAGCCCGGTGGATTCAGGCTCAGCCGGGTCGAAGGCGCCGAACACAAAGTTGTGCCAGCTCGACGCCATGCTCTGCACGGCGGCCGCGTAGTACGGCTCGAGCGGAAGCTCCCCGATCGTCCAGCCGTACGCCACGGCGGTTCCTGCCACTACCGCGGCGACCGCGACCGACGGCCACCGAGAAGGCCGCGGCGGCGAGCTGCCCGAGGCGGGCCCGGCAGGGGCCGCCCCCGGATCCGAGACGGAGCCGTCCGTGATCACCACGCCCACATGATGCAGAGCGCGAAAAGCTCATCCCGGTTGGGCTACCCGGGAGCGAGAAAGCGCCGCCCTGCCCCACATGACACGCCACCGCTCAACGAGATGCAGGTAGGCGCCCTCCTCGCGCTCGGCCAGGACTACCTCGTTGATCCCCTTGGCTCTGGTGACCAGCCCCTGTCGTCATCGCTCGTCTGACCTTTCGAGGTCGGGGTGTGGTCCCCACATGGCGCCGAAGCGCGAGGCCAGCCTCAGGTATGCGGCCGCCGTCGGGGGATCCAGGACGAGCTCCTCGGCGGCGCCGGCCGTATTGAGCTGCTCGTAGAGGCGTTCGGCATCGTTGTCCACGCGAGATCGAGCAAACCGTGCAGCCTGGCGAAGGAGGCGATGATGTCGGCCGGCGTCGTGCCGGCGACCGCAGCGGGAGGAGCGGCGTCGGAGAAGTCCACGAGCGCTCCGGTGATCTGCGGATCTCCGGTCAGCAGTCCAGCTCCCAGCGCCCGGATCGCTTCACCCATGGTCGCGAGATCCGCGGCGTGGAGTTCGACCACGGAAAGCCGGAGATACTCGGCTCGCCACTCAGGGGCGAACAGTCGCGGAGCCGTCCGCTCCTGAGTCGGCTTGAGGAGCACCCAGATCCGGTCCAGGGCCTCGAGCCCGAAGCCATCGGCAAGCACCGACGGCAGCTCACTTTCCAGCGTTTCGTCGACGAGCGCGATGAGCATCTCCGTGAGGTCGCTGACGACCTCGATGACCGCGTCACCGAGGTCCGGAACGACCACACGCCTGGTATTCATCCTGGTCAGAAGCCTAGCGCCGGGCACTGACAATCCTTCGCCCGATCGTTGGGGCCGTTCTCGCCTATCCAGCGGAGGAACCTGAGCGTCGAACCGCCGAACTGTGTCCTGAGCCGGTCATGGGAGGACCTTCTGGGCGTGGCCGGGCGTAAGAGCTCGCTTCACATGATCTCGGCGTGTCTGCTGTAGACAGCTGATGAACTCGGCCAGGCTGTCGGGCCGTGGTGGAGGATCTTGTTCCGGACTCGTTGTGGGAGCGGGTCGCGCCGCTGCTGCCCGCGCGGGCGCCGCGGCGGCGCCGGTTCCCCGGGCGGCTGCCGGTGGACGACCGGGTCGCGCTGGCCGGGATCGTTTATGTGCTGCGGACCGGGATCACCTGGAACCAGCTGCCGGCCGCGATGCTCGGCTGCTCCGGGGTGACCTGCTGGCGGCGGGTGCGGGACTGGACCGAGGCCGGGGTGTGGCCGGCCCTGCATGAGCTGCTGCTCGCCGAGCTGCGCGCCGCCGGACAGCTCGACCTGGACCGGATGGCGGTCGACGCTTCGCACGTGCACGCGCTCAAAGGGGGGACCGCGTCGGGCCGTCCCCGGTCAACCGCGGACACCCCGGCTCCAAGCACCACCTGATCGTCGACGGCCACGGCCTCCCACTCGCGGTCACCCTGACCGGCGGCAACCGCCACGACATCACCCAGCTGCTGCGCCTGCTCGACGCGATCCCACCGATCCGCAGACACGCGCGCCGGGTCGCGGGCATCAAGGCATCGAGGCTGCCAAGATGCTATCGAGTAGTAATTATATTGGCTGTAGACTTTCTAAGTTTGGTAGATGTAGCGTGCCGATCCATGCTGGTCCCTCTGGTCCAGCGTTGGCCGTCTCGGGAGACTCTTTATGCAGCCCACGACCGCCGAGTTGCGCGTCGAGCTACAGGTCCTGCTCAAGCGGGACTGGCGCATGCTCATCGGAGGCGAGCTGGTACCCAGCGTCTCCGGCGAGACCATGACGACGTCCTCGCCGTCCGACGGGCAGCTCCTGGGAACGGTGCCGTCGGCCGGCGAGCCAGATGTGGAGCGTGCGGTACGCGCGGCGCAGGCGGCGTTCCCCGCGTGGCGCGACACCCCGTTGACCGAGCGGGCGGCAGTGATCCGCCGATTCGCGCTCGTCCTCCAGGAGCACGCGCGCGAGCTAGGTCTCCTCGACGCCGCCGACGTCGGCAACCCCATCAGCGCAATGATCGGCGACGTCGCCATGGCAGCGCGATGGCTCGAATACCAGACCGGGGTGGCCTTCGAGGTCAAGGGCTCGACGCTGCCGTCGATGAGCCGAAGCTGGCTGCTGACCCGACGGGAGCCCTACGGCGTCGTCGGCCGGATCATCCCGTACAACCACCCGATCCTGTTCGCCGCGGGCAAGATCGGCGCGCCGGTGGTCATGGGCAACACACTCGTGCTCAAGGTACCCGACCAGGCGCCGCTATCGGCGCTGTTCATGGCCGAGCTCGCGGCCGAGATCTTCCCACCCGGAGTGCTCAACGTGATCAGCGGGACCGGGGCGGTCACCGGCGATGCCCTGGTACGGCACCCGGAGGTCAAACGGATCGCCCTGATCGGCAGCGTCCCCACCGGCCAGCGTGTCCAGGCCGCCGCCGCGGGGGCCGCCATCAAGCACGTCAGCCTCGAGCTCGGCGGCAAGAACGCCATGATCGTCTGTCCGGACGCCGATCTGGACGCGGTGATCGAGGGCGCCGCATTCGGCATGAACTGCCACTGGTGCCAGGGTCAGTCCTGCGGGTCGACTACACGGCTGTTTCTGCATGAGGACGTCCACGACGAGGTGCTCGAGCGACTCGTCGAGCGACTGCGCATGATCAGGATGGGGGACCCGCTCGACCCGGCCACCGAGATGGGATGCCTGGTATCGGAGCAGCAGTTCGACAAGGTCATCTCCTACATCGCCGTAGGTCACGAGGACGGCGCGCGCCTCGTCACGGGCGGTGGCAGGCCGACCGCGCCGGAGCTCGCCGACGGGTTCTTCGTGGAGCCCACCGTGTTCGCCGACGTCGACATGGGCATGCGCATCGCGCAAGAGGAGATCTTCGGTCCGGTGCTGTCGGTCCTGCGCTGGCGCGACATCGATGACGTCGTCGCACAGGCCAACGCGGTGCCCTACGGGCTGACGGGGGCTGTCTGGACCCGGGACATCCAGACCGCGCTGTCGGTAGCCGACCGGCTGGACACCGGTTACGTCTGGGTCAACGGATCCGGCAGCCACTTCCTCGGCGCGCCCTTCTCCGGCCACAAGAACAGCGGCACGGACTCCGAAGAGGGCATCGAGGAGCTCGAGAGCTTTACACAGATGAAGACGGTGAACATCACCGTCCGGTGATCTACAGCCGAGCCTCGGAGGTCCGTCAATGCCGACGCCATCCCAAACCACCGCTGCCGTTCTGGTCGATTACAACGTCCCGCCCGAGCTCCGCTCGCTGCCGGTACCAGAACTTGAGCCGGGCGCCGCCCTGGTGAAGGTCGAGGCCAGCACGATGTGTGGAACCGATGTCCACATCTGGCGCGGGGAGTACGCGGCCGGGGGATTGTCGAAGCTGCCACTGGTGCCTGGACACGAAATTGTGGGCCGGGTCGTCGCGCTTGGCAGCGAGCGCCGGGTCGACGCGCTCAACCGGCCGCTGGCCGAGGGAGACCTTGTCGCCTGGTCCTACGCGTGGTGCGGGCATTGCTATTGGTGCACCATCGCCAAGCAACCGACCCAGTGCGAGAGTGCCCGAATGTACGGCTGGGGCCCGGCCGACCAGGCGCCCTACATCACCGGCGGGTTCTCCGAGTACGCCTACGTGATGCCGCCGTGCAGCATGATCAAGGTGCCAGACGGGCTCGACCCGGCGGTGGCGGCGTCCGCGACCTGCGCGTTCCGCACGATCATTCACGGCTACGAGAAGATCGGCCGAATCGAGACTACGGACACCGTGGTGATCCAGGGCAGTGGGCCGATTGGCCTCTACGCCCTCGCCTACGCCGTCCAGTCCGGTGCCCACCGCACGATCATGATCGGGGCACCCACCGCGCGCCTGGACATCGCGAAACGCTGGGGCGCAGAGGTCGCCCTCGACGTGACGGGCAGCAGCGTCGAGGAGCGCCACGCCCGCGTCCACGAGCTCACCGACGGCCGAGGCGCCGATCTTGTCGTGGAGTGCAGTGGCGCCAACGCGGCGTTCGTCGAGGGGATGGACCTCGTCCGACGGGGCGGCCGCTACCTCGTCATCGGCGCGTCAGAGCCGAGGCCGGTCGAGATGCGCGCCACCTACTTCAACCTCCGGCAGCTCACCGTGGCCGGAACCATGAGCGGCGACATCTCGCACTACTACCGGGCGCTCCAGTTCCTGCACGACCACGGAGACCGTTTCTCCTTCGGCGACCTGCTGGGTAGCCGGTTCACGCTCGACAAGGTCGGCGACGCGCTGCTCGGCATGGAACAGATGCGCGAGATCAAGCCCGTGATCCTCCCGTCCGCTCCCACGTCCTGACGCGAGTCCCATCCCACCCGAACCTGGAGGAATCCGTGCCCTACGTCATCGGTATCGATGTCGGAGGGACCTTCACCGATGCGTTCGCTGCAGACGACAGCGGCCGGGTCTACTCAGCGAAGGTCCCTTCGAGCCCGCCCGACTTCTCCCGCGGCGTGCTCAACTCCATCGACGCGCTCGCCGACAACATCGGCCGCGATGTTGCAGCGGTGCTCGCCGACACCGCCTACATTTCGCACGGCACGACGTCGGCGCTCAACGCGCTCGTCACCGGCGACGTCGCGCAGGTCGGCTTCATCACCACGCTCGGCCACCGCGACTCGATCTACATCATGAATCTGGAGGGCCGGTACGCCGGCCTGGGTCCCGAGGAGATCCAGGACATCACGGCGACGCGCAAGCCACCGCCGCTGTTGCCCAAGCGACGGGTCAAGGAGGCGATCGAGCGGATCGACCACAAGGGCTCGGTCGTCGTACCGCTCGACGCGGACGCCGCCCGCGAGTCGATCCGCCAGCTGCTCGCTGACGGCGCCACCGCGATCGCCGTCTCGCTGCTGTGGTCGTTCCGCAACCCGATCCACGAGCAGCGGATCCGCGAACTGGTGCACGAGATCGCCCCGGACACCTACGTCGCGCTGTCCAGCGAGATCAGCCCTCGGATCCGCGAGTACCCGCGCAACGTCACGACGCTTATGAGCACGCAGATCGGTCCGACCCTGCGTGACTACCTGGAGCCGCTGTCGCGTGACCTCACCGAGCGCGGCCTCCGCGGCCCGCTGCTGATCATGCAAGGGTCCGGCGGCACCGTCTCGGCGCAGGAGGCGCCGGCCAACGCGATCACGACCATCGGCTCGGTGCTCACCGGTGGCGTGATCGGTGCCCGCAACCTGGGGCAGCAGCTGGGCCACAGCAACATCATCTCCACCGACGTCGGCGGCACGACGTTCCTCGTCGGCATGATCGTTGACGGCGAGCCGGTGTTCAGCTCGATGACCACACTCAACCAGTACCAGCTCAACGTAGCGATGATGAAGGTCGCCACGATCGGCAGCGGCGGCGGCGCGATCGCCTGGCTCGACGACGGCGGCAACCTGCGCGTGGGTCCGCGCAGCGCCGGGGCTTCCCCCGGGCCAGCATGCTACGGGCAGGGCGGCACCGAGCCAACTGTCACCGACGCGGACCTGGTGCTCGGCATCCTCAATCCTGGCTTCTTCCTGGGCGGCTCGAAGAAGCTCGACCTCGAGCTCGCGCGCGAGGCGTTGAAGAAGAACATCGGGGACCCGCTCGGGCTGACCGCCGAGGAGGCCGCAGCGGCGGTGTACGCCATCCAGAACTCGCAGACCGCCGACCTGGTCCGCACCGTGGTGGTCGGAGCCGGGCACGACCCTCGGGACTTCATGATGTACGCGTTCGGCGGGGCGGGCCCGGTGCACTGCGCCGCCTACGGTGCCGAGTTGGGCGTGCAGGCGATCCTGGTCCCGCTCGGCCAGACCGCGGCCACGTTTTCCGCCTACGGCCTTGCCTCCTCCGACGTGGTGCTGTCGGTGGAGCTGTCTGACCCGACGAACTTCCCGGTAGACGCGGCGACAGTGGACCAGAACTTCGCCGAGCTCGAGGAGGAGGTACGGCGCCGGCTCGCCGCCCAAGGCGTGCAATACCAGGACGTGACGGTCACCCGCGAGATCGACGCCCGCTACACGATGCAGATCTTCGAGGTTCCCACGCCGGTTGCGGAGGGGCCGATCGACGACGCCGCGGTGCAACAGATTGCCGACGACTTCGAGGAGCGCTACGCCATGTTGTACGGCAAGGGCACCGGATTCCGCGAGGCGGGCCTGCAGTTCATCACCTACCGAGTCTTCGGGACCGGCCGGATGCCGTTCAAGCCCGAGCTACCCGACACCGTGATCTCCGAGCAGGAGGGCCCGCCGCCGATCAAGGAGCGGCGGCGCGCACTGCTGGACATCCGCGCCGGGTGGCAGGAGGTCGACGTCTACGACTACGCGCGGCTGGGCAAGGACAGCGCATTTACCGGGCCGGCGATCGTAGAGGCCCCGACCACCACCGTCGTCGTGCCGCCCGACACCTCGGCCACAGTCGACGGGCTGGGCAACCTCGTCATCCGCTACCAGTAGGAGCTGATCATGCCGTTCATGCCCGTTCCCGGCTCCGAGGTCTTCTCCAGCAGGGTCCGCAGCTCCGAACAAGTGCTGGCGACGATCCCGCCGGAGCTGCCCCTGCACCGCGTGGTGCCCGATGTCGCGGAGAAGATCGATGCACTCACCTACGAGGTAATTCGACACCGCCTGTGGGCGATCACCGACCTCATGGGCCAGGCGCTCAAGCAGATGTCCGGGTCACTCGTGGTCACCGACTGCAACGACTTCGACGTCGCGCTCACCGACGAAATCGGTGACATCGTCCAGATCGGGCCGTACAACACCGAGCTGGCCGCCGCCGTCGACCTGGCGATCAAGTGGATCCTCGAGCATCGCTCGGGGAACCCCGGGATCCACGAGGGCGACATGTTCCTGTGCAACGACCCGTGGGTGGGCGGCGGGCTGCACCAGAACGACGTCGCGGTGTTCGCGCCCCTGTTCCACCAGGGCAAGCTCTTCGCCTGGACGGCCGCCATCGCGCACCAGGCCGACCTCGGCGGCGTGTCGCCGGGGAGCTGGACCCCACGGGCGGAGGACGTGTTCTGGGAGTCGCTGCCTACCCCTCCGGTCAAGATCGTGCGGAACTTCGAGATCCAGCGCGACGTGGAGGATGTCTACCTGCGGCGGTCGCGGGTGCCGAAGATGGTCGGACTCGACCTGCGAGCGAAGATCGGCGCGAACCGGGTAGGTCACGAGCGCATTGCCCAGCTGATCACCAAGTACAGCGCCGAGACGGTGAAGGCCGCCATGCAGCGCCAGCTCGACGACGCCGAGCAGCGGCTTCGGGCCAAGCTGGACAAGATCGCCGACGGGACCTGGAGTGCGGTCAGCTATCAGGAACAGTCCATGAAGGACGATCGTGGCCTCCACAAGGTCGTGTGCACGCTGAGGAAGACCGGCAGCGAGCTGGTGTTCGACTTCACCGGGACGTCGCCGCAATCGGGCATGATCAATTGCCCGTTCTCCGGCATGTACGGCGGCGTGATGTCGGCAGTGCTGCCGGTGCTGTGCGGCGACATCCCGTGGGCCGCGGGCGGGATCCGGCGCTGCATCAGCTTCGTCACCGAGGAGGGCACCCTGAACAACGCCACGTTCCCGGCAGGGGTAGGCAAGGGCTCGGTAGCCTCATCGTGGGCGACCATGAACGCGGCGACGGAGTGCCTGTCGACCATGCTCGACACATCGGTCGAACTGCAAGGTCAGGTCCAATCGGTCTGCTGCGGCACCTGGGACCTGTGCGTGATGGCCGGCTTGGACCAGCGTGGGCAACCGTTCGCAACGATGATCACCGACTCGATGGGCGGCGGGTTCGGCGCTGGCAACGACCACGACGGCGTCGACACCGGCGGCCTGCTCCTCATCCCGATGGGCAAGATGCCCGATGTCGAGATGAACGAGTTCATGCTGCCGATGCTCTACCTGTGGCGCCGGGAGGAGGCCGACAGCGGCGGACCGGGCCAGTTCCGCGGCGGGGTCACGGGTTCGCTGTGCTTCGTCCCGCACGACACGCCCGCCCCGCTGGCGCAGATCGTGTCCGGCGCGGGCAAGGCAGTGCCGCAGAACGTGGGACTTGCGGGCGGCTATCCGGGCAACAGCCAGGCCGACATTGCGATCCGGGGCTCGAATGTGGCGGAGTTCTTCGCCCGCGGCGCCATCCCGACCACCTTGGATGAGATCGGCGGCGAGTACGTGGTGCTGGCCTGCGAGGACGAGGTGCTGCTGTCGCCCGGCGATGTGCACTACATGTGTTGGCAATCTGGGGGCGGGTACGGCGATCCGCTGCTGCGCGAGCCGGCGCGGGTCGCGCACGATGTTGCTGAGTTCCGGGTGACCGACCAATCCGCACGTTCAATCTACGGGGTGGTGCTGGGCCCGAGCGGGTCCGGCGTCGACGCCGCGGCCACCGAGGTGCTACGTGCCCAGATGCGGGACCGCCGCCGCGAGCTGGCGATGAAGGGCTGAAGACCACATGACCCGCATCAACGCCAACGTCGCACGCGGCACCACCGGTGCCCTGTCCTGCTCTCACTGCCGACAAGAACTTGAGGGCACGCCGGACGACTACCTCACTCACCTCCCCCACTACGAGGGCCCGGTCACCGAGGCCGGGCCGCAGGTCTTCCCGGACTCGGCGGTGTATATCGACGCTGAGGTGGTCTTCCGTCAGTACTACTGTCCGGGCTGCTACACAGCGTTCCGCACGGAGGTCGTGCCCCGGGTGTGAGCGGCACGAATTCTCGGAATTCCGGCCCGGGCGAACCGATGCCAGCAAGACCCCGGCACCGGGGCGCTGACCGCTTCCGACACGGGAACGGTCGGCGTCGGTCCCGGCCTGTGCGACCACACGTGTTCCATCGATTGCCACGCAGATCTGCCTCCAGGTCAGCCAGCACCTGGCGACAGTTGGTTCCGCAGATCATCGAGGTCGGTCGGGAGCGGGGGCGTTGCGTACCGCCGGACCACTCGATGTTCGAGGCCGGGATGTTGGAGGCCGAGCGGCGGGCCTACCTCGCCGATGCCGTCGACACCATCGAGAGACAACGAGGAGCCTGGTCGAAGGGCCGGCTCGGGCCGACACTGATTTGACCGGCGGGAGGGCAACCCATTTCAGAACGACCAGAGATCTCCTCTGTTTTGTGGAGAGCAACGAGTGGTCGACAGAGCGTGCCTCACCCCCACGCTCGAGCAGAGCCGCTCTCTGCGCACGCGATCGTGCATAGCTCGGCGCTCGACGAGGTGCGCGAGATCGTGCCGCGCGTCTACGCGCCCCATCAGACCATCGTGCTCGAACGGCGAAAGCCCCTGCGCGCGGTGCTCAACGCCGCCGTCGTCGGCGACACGACGGTCGGCTACCTGCGATACGGCACCGAGATCCGGATGATCCCGGCACCGCTCTCGTCGTGCTATCACATCAACCTGCCTCGGGAGGGTTTCACGGAATCGACGAGCGGACGCGACTCGATCATCAGCTCGCCAGGGCGGGCAGCCGTGTTCAGCCCGGGGCAACCGATGACCATTCGGTGGTCGCCCGACTGCGCCCAGCTGGCGGTGAAGCTGGACCGGGGGGCCCTGCAGACGGAGCTCGAAAGCGCCCTCGGTCGGCAAGTATCGACGGTTCGGTTCGATCTCGGCATGGACGTTACGAACGAGGCCGGGCGCAGCTGGCTGGCCGCCCTATATCTGGTGCTCGCCGAGATCGAACGGCCCGAGAGCGGGATCCACCAGCCGCACGCGGGCGCTCACTTCGCCGGCTTGCTCATGACGACGCTGCTGTTCGCCCACGCGCACAACCACTCTGAGGCTCTTCGTCGCCCTGTGGGCGCGGCCCGGCCGCGGGCGGTGCACAAGGTCATGGAACTGGTGGACGCCCGGCCTGAGGAACCGTACTCGGCCGGGGATCTGGCGGCCCACGCCGGCGTCAGCCTCCGCGCGCTGCAGGCGGGCTTCAGACGGGAGCTGGGGATGTCGCCCATGACCTACCTGCAGGACGTCCGCCTCGCGCGGGCCCACGCCGCGCTCGTCGAGGCCGAGCCTGGGGAGGTGACGACCACCGAGGTCGCCTACCGCTGGGGCTTCACCCACCTGGGTCGGTTCGCCGCCGGATACCGGAAGAAGTACGGTGTCGCACCCTCGCAGACACTGCACCGGTCGCCCTGAGGGGAGGGTTCCTCGCGTACGCAATCCGGAGAACGGGCGACGCAATCCGGATAGCCGACTATGGGAGCCGCCCGTAGCGTCGCGTCATTCCGTCCGGGACCCGGGGTCCGGGGTCCGAAGAGGAGAGACTGATGCGCATTGGCATGTTCATGCCCACCATGAATCAGAACTGGGTGTTCTCGAACACCTCACCCGTCTCAATGCCTGAATGGTTTCTTGCCGAGCAGGCCGCTCTCAAGGCCGAGCACTACAATTTCGATTTTCTGCTCTCGGCCGTGAAGTTCCGGGGTTTTGACGGCGACACCAGCCCGTGGAACTACTCTCTCGACTCACTCTCAGTGATGGCGGGCCTGGCCGTCTCGACCAAGCGCATCAAGCTCTTCGGCTCGATCGCCACGCTGCTGACGCCACCGGTCCTCGCAGCTAAGCAAGCAGCCACGATCTCCGACATGTCAGGCGGCCGATTCGGGCTCAACATCGTTACCGGCTGGGAGAAGCCTGAGTACACACAGATGGGCCTGTGGCCCGGTGACCAGCACTTTCAGACCCGCTATGACCACGCCGACGAGTATGTCCGAGTCATGCGGGAGCTCTGGGCGAAGGGGCAGTCCGACTTCCGCGGCACGTACTTTCAGATGGAGGACTGCCGCCTCGGTCCCACGCCGACCGCACCTATCGAGCTGGTGTGTGCAGGTCAGTCCGACCGAGGCATGCAGTTCTGTGCCGAAGTCGGCGACTACCAGTTCGTGGTTGGCAAGCCCGACGTCGAGAGCCTCGCCGTCCAGAATGTCCGACTGCAGGCGCAGGCGGACAAGGCGGGCCGTACGGTCGGCAGTTTCCCGCTCTTCCAGATCGTGCTGCGGGACAGTGTCGCGGAAGCCGAGGACGTCGTACAGGACTGGCGCGAGAACATGGACTTCCCCGCTGTCACGAACCTCATGGGGATCGCCCAGGAAGACCTCACCGAAAACGAGGAGTCGACGAAGAACCTGATGCTGGGGTCCGACGCCTTCATGATCTCCTTCCCGCTCGTCCTGGGCGACGCGAAGACCGTGGCCGAGAAGCTGCGTTCCTTCGGCGAGGTCCCCGGGACGGCGGGTGTCATGCTGTCCTTCCAGGATTACCTCTCGGATGTCGACCGTTTCGGCCGCGAGGTCATGCCCTTGCTGGCCGGCAGCTGATCCGGATGGGGCAGCCACTCCGCATCGTCACCGTAGTCGGCAATCCGAAGGTGGGCTCCAGGACCCGCACAGTGGGGGAGGAGGTAGCGCGTCAGCTCGCCGCGGAGCTCGATGAATGTGGGAGCGCCGAGTACGACACCATCGAGCTGGGGGACCTCGCCGACGAGCTGTTCGACCGGTCGTCGTCTCGCGTGGCCGCACGGGTGCGACAGGTGTCGAGTTCGTCGGTGGCGGTGGTCGTCTCGCCAACGTACAAGGCCACCTACACGGGCATGCTCAAGGCGTTTCTCGACTGGTTCGACCGCACAAGCCTGCAGAACACGGTGGTCGTTCCAGTGATGGTGGGAGCGGCTGCGCACCACGCCCTCGCCGTGGAGGTGCACCTGCGGCCCCTGCTGGTCGAGATCGGCGGCATCATCCCGACCCGGGGCCTCTATCTCCTGGAGAGCGAGCTCGACGAACTGGACCTGACAGTCGCCCGATGGGTGGCCGAGTCGGGCCCCGCCGTCGAGCGCCTCGCGTGGGAAAGAAGGCCGCAATGGGCGAACCGCTGAACCCGGACGACATCCGGTACATCACGGTAAACGGGATCCGCACCCGCTACCTCGACACCGGGTCCGGGACCCCAATCGTCCTCATCCACGGCGGTCACTTCGGCATCTTCGTCCCGATGGGGATCGAGGTCTGGAGCGCGACCGTCCACCCGCTGGCGCGGCACGGTCGCGTCCTGGCGTTCGACAAGCTGGGACAGGGATGGACCGACCTCCCCGCCGCCGACGAGAAATGGACGTTTGACAGCGTCCTCGAGCACGCCACGGCCTTCCTCGAGCAGTTAGACCTGACCGACATCACGCTCGTCGGCCACTCCCGCGGCGGCCTGCTCGCCACCCGGTTGGCGATGGAGCTGCCGACACGGGTCAGGAGGCTCGTCGTCGTGTCGAGTGCTTCCACCGCCCCGGCGCCTCCGGGGGAGTCGGACATGGGCTTCTATGACGAGGTGGAGCGCACCGCTCCGACCGATCTCGGGGCAGAAGGTGTGATCAGCCACTACCACTCCGCCCAGGCCGTCGCCGAGGGGCCGCTGTCGCCGGAGTACCTGCGCATCGCGGCGGAAATGATGGAGGGCGCCAACCACAAGGCGGCGGTGGACGCCTACACCCGAACCAGCGCCGAGCACTGGATTCCGAGTCTCGGACGTGCCAAGCGGAAGGTCTTCGACCATCTGGAGGGACCGGGCCTCGACATCCCCGTCCTCGTCGTCTGGGGCAAGGACGATCGCTCCGCGCCCGTCGAGCTCGGCCATCAGTTCTTCGATCTCCTCGCCAGGAGAACATCGGACTGCTCGATGTACGTCATCAACCGGGCCGGGCACCAGGTGTTCCGGGACCGCCCCGAGGCGTTCAACAACATGGTTGTGGGGTTCGTGAACACCTGAACCTCGGTGGCCGTCGGCACACGCCTTGATCACGACGTGCAATTACCGGCGTAGCGGCACCTGGTGGGCGAGGGGCACCTCGCTACGAGTCCGGGACGACTCGACGAGCGCTAGGCACACCTCGAGGTTGGCCAGGCCCCACCGTCCGTCGTGGACGGCCGGCGATCCCGTCCGGACGGCGTCCGCGAGCTCGGTGAGCATTGCGCTGCGGCCGACGGGCTCGCCGGCGAGGGAGATCTCCACGGCCTGCTCATCGCCGTAGACACGCAGGCCGTCGGGGGAGACCCGCACGTCGCCGCGCTCGCAGCTGACCACCACGAGCCCGAAGAACGGCTGGTGGGTGCCGCCGCGCAGCAGCTCCCGTTGCCGGCCGGGGGCGCCCGCGCCGCCGCGCTTGATATCTGCCTCGGCCGTGCCCGCCGCCGCCGCCAGCGTGCGGCGGGCAACCGCGTAACCGGCCATCGGCCTGCCGGCCTCGCCGATGCCGAACGTCAGCTCGGTACTGGGGAAATGGTCGTAGCCGCTGTAGACGATCGTGGCCGGGGTGCCGTCGTCGAACTCCAGAAAGGCGGAATACGCGCCCTGGCCGGGCCGCCCTGGGTCCCACTGCCCGACTTGACCCCGGACACTGTGCAGCAGGCCGCCGCCAAGGTAGCGGACGATGTCGACATGGTGGGCGCCCTGGCGCATCGGCGCGCCGCCGCCCATCGCTAAGTCCAGCTCGTCTGGCGTGCGCGGGCGGAACATCCAGTCGGTGTAGTACCAGGCGTTGACAGCCTGTAGCGCCCCCAGCTCGCCGGACGCCACGATCCGGCGCATCGCGCGCACAGGGGCCTCGAAGCTCTGTGAGTGGCCTACGAGCAGGACGCGTCCGGCCTCGTCGGCGGCCTCAACCATCGCCGCTGCCGAGGCCATCGACACTGCCATCGGCTTCTCGACGATCACGTGGTGCCCCGCGCGCAGCGCGGCGATCGTGTGCTCGGCGTGCAGGTGCGTCGGCGTGGCGACGTAGACGGCGTCCACCCCGTCCGAGGCACACATCTGCTCGACGCTCGCGAACACTGCCCGGCCTGGCCCGGCGAATGCCTCCCGCGCCGGTGCCGCGGGATCGGCTCCCGCGGCCAACACGAAGTCGGGATGGTGGTCGACGAACGGGACCAGCACGTCACCGGCCACGCCGAGGCCGGCGACACCCAGCCGCAGCGGCTCCATCAGTGCGCCGGCTCGTGGCCGAGCATCCGCTCGACCGGGACGACGTCCGCGGTGAACCGGCAGGCGCGACACCACAGGTGGAAGACCCGCGACTGCGCCGTCCAGTACTCCTGGACGAACGCCCCGACGTCGAGCAGCCGGCCGCAGTGCGGGCAGAACCCGACCTGGGGCCGCTCGTCGGTCATACCGGGGCTTCCTGCTGCTCGACCCGCTCGAACAGGTCCAGCACCTCCTCGGCGATGGGGCTGTAGCGACCCTGGCCCATCGTGAGGAATTCCTGACGGAACGCCCCTCCCGCGCCGAACTTCTTGCGTTCCTGCGGGAGCACGATGCACTCGTTCGCGGCCTCGTCGCGCACGACGCCCAGCGGGTCCCCGCCCTCTTGCACCAGGTCGAGCTGCTCCTGGAAGAGCCTGCGCAGCATGACTACCCCGATGTCGGACTTACCCAGATGCTCACGGCTGCGATCGGCGATCGGGCCCTGGCTGGACCATGCCATGATGTCCTGCCCGTCGACGAAGTCGACCAGGAAGTTTCCCTCGTCGTCGGTGAAGGGCACCGTGAATAGTGGGATCGACTCCTGCGGCTCCACGGTGTATTCGCCGTCGGGCTTGTAGACCGAATACCAGAAGTGCGAGGTGTGAGTGTCGTCGATCGGTACCCGGATCTGGAACTGGTAGTGCCCACCGCCGCCCACACGCAGCATGGCCGGGAACACCAGCGGGTGGCCGATCTTCCAGTCGTCGTCGTCCTCGCTCATGCCGTGCAGCACCCGGCGTTTGATGATGCCGTATTCGAACTGGTCGAAGGCGACCTTTTCATGCTTGCGGGCGAGGATCTTCGCCCGCGGATCGCCGGAGAGCTCGCGCACGAAGTTCATGTAGTGCCCGTGCAGCCACTCGACGTGGTGCGGGTCCACCGAATTCTCCATGACCTGCAGCCAGCTCATCGGCAGCGTGGCGTGCCCGATGTCCCGCAAGCAGTTGTCCCATACGAACAGGTCGAATCGGGGCAGCAGCGGCGCCGGGTCCGGACCCATGTAGACGAAGATCAGCCCGCCCAGCTCCTGGACCTGGTAGGTGACCGCGCGCACCCGGTTCTTGAACGTGCTGTCCGCGGGCTCGGCCGGCTGGTCGAGGCAGCGGCCGTCGCGGCCGAAATGCCAGCCGTGGTAGCCGCATCGCAGGCCCTCCTGCTCGACCACGGCGTACTGCAGCGACGCGCGCCGGTGCGGGCACTGCGCCTCGATGCAGCCCAGCGCACCGGTGCCGTCACGGTAGACGACGATGTCCTCGCCGAGCAGACGCCGCGCAATCGGGGTGCGTCCCAGCTCGGACACGGCCGCTACGGGGTACCAGTAGCGGCGAAGCAGCGTTCCCATCGGTGTGCCCGGACCCACGCGGGTCAGGCGCTCGTTCAACGCGGGCGACAGCATGTCGGCCTCACTTCCTCGTGTCGGCTCCGTGGTGGATGGGCGTGTGTCAGCCGGCGAAGAAGGTCGCCACCTCGCGGACGAAGTCCTCCGCACGCTCGATCTGGGTCCAGTGGCCGCATCGGCTGAACACGACGAGGTCGGCGCGGGGGAGCAGGCGCACTAGCCGCAGGCTGGTGGCCTCCAGGGGGATGACGCGGTCCTCGGCGCCGTGCAGCAACCGGATCGGGGCGGCGATCGCGCGCAGTTCGTCCCCGGACAGTGCCATTGCGTCGATGTGCCGCTGCCGCGGCGCGGCGAACGCCGCTGCGTAGCGCTCGTGTACGCCCGGAGCGATGCTCGCCTCGTACCTGAGCCGCACGAGGTCAGGGCCGATGATGTCGGTGTCGTGGGCGAACAGCCCTACGAGCTCGGCCATCGACTCCAGCGAGGGTTCGTAGCCCCACACCCGGTCGAGGCCGTCCGGGAGCGGAAAGGAGATGCCGACGGTACCCATGAGCACCATGCGACGCACCCGGTCTGGGTGCCGGTGGGCCAGTGCGAGCGCGAGCGCCCCGCCCATCGAGTTACCGACGATGTCGACCCGGTCGAGGCCGAGCGCATCGAGGAACCCGACGAGGTGCCGTACGCGCGTGTTGTGGGTGAGCTCGTGGGCGGTGTGCGTCTCCCCGAAGCCGGCGATGTCCGGCGCAAGGAGCCGATGGTCGCCGGCGAGCGGCGAGGCGAGGATGCCGCGCCAGTTGGCCGACGCCGAGACCCCGGGTCCTGAGCCGTGCACGAGCAGCACGGGTGGGCCATCGGTACGGGGAGGCCCGACGTCGTGGTAGGCGGTGTGGAAACCGTCGTACTCGACGTGGGGGAGGGCCGCCTGTGTGGAGGTCATGACGGCGCGTTCACGGCTCGTAGGTCGCGAAGACCTTGTTGGAGTTGAAGACGTCGGTTTGGATGAACTCCGACCAAGTGGGCGTGCTGCGCCCGAGGTGCTTCATCGCCCCGAGCAGCGGGAACCAGTTGAGCAGCTCCTGCTGGCCCGCGTCCTCGATACCCGTGAGCGGCGTGGAGCGCCAACGGTCGGTGTCGCCGGTGACGAGGGCGTCGTAGAGCGCGCGGTCGCTCTGCGTGTCGGGCCGTAGCCGCCAGTTCTTGTCGCAGATGAACGCGTGCGACCAGCTCGACGAGGCCACGAGCGCGACCCGCCATGGTGACTCGGCGAAGACCTCGGCGACGGTGGCGCCGATGTCGAACAGCCGTGACGGCTGCGGCGACGGGGGGTCGAGTTCGCGGACGTCACCGAAGGAGCTCATGAATCCCTTGTAGCTGACCACGCGGCGGCCGTAGCAGTTGATCGGGAATGGCAGGACCGGGTAATCGAAGCCTGCGCGGTGGTAGTCGAGGTAGAGAATCGCGTTGAGGAACGCGTGCGGCAGGCTCGGGTGGTGCAGGTGCTGATAGGCGTAGGGCATGTCGACGCCGCGCTCGAGCAGCTGCGTGGCCAGGTGCCTGCCGACGGCCGGCGCCCCGCGCACCGTTAGCTGATGGTCAGGGCCCTCGCCCCAGACGTTGGCCCGCCCCTTCATGTCCGATGAGTCGGCGGCGTGCGCCCAGGGGCGCACGTCGATGTCGTCGTAGGCGAGCACCGCGTAGGGCGGGATGATGTCCTCGCGGAAGTTCTCGTACTGGTCGTCGCCCCATATCACGACGACGTCAGGCCTGAAGTCGTCGATCGCCTGCCGTGTGCGCTCGAAGCCCTTGATCAGGGCGGCGCGGTGCTGTGTTGCACTGGACCGTCCCTCGTCCTCGTCCCACTCGCGGCGCATGAGCTCCGGCCAGTTCGCGGGGTCCTTCGCGTATGCGGGAATGTCCGGGTCCTGCAGGGTCCGGCGCAGGATGCCGGCCATGTCGTCGTCGGTTCCGCTGAACGGCGGGTAGTGGGACAGCCCGACCCCGAGCACCTCAGCCACTCCGGTCCTCCCTACGGGCGGCCGCCGGTCGGTCGCTTCCGTCCGAGATTAGTCATGATTAGAAACTATCGTCAAGCATTAGTATCTGGTGATGTGAAAGTCCCCCTGCCCTGCTGATAAACTTCGGCGTGAAAGTTGAGTGTGAGAAGCGCAGCGGAGGCACGATGCGGATGGTCGGCAACGCCGAGATGTCGATCAGCGATCAGGTGGCGCGTACGGCATCACAGTTCGGTCCGGAGTTCGACGCGACCTCGCTCACACTGACGATGACGCTCTACCGCGCGATGGCGGTGTTCGACCGCGCCCACGCGTCCGAGCTCGCTCCGCATGGGCTCAACCTCGTGCAATTCAATGTGATCAGCGTGTTGAACCGGGCCGATGGGCCCATGACGATGGGCGATCTCGCGCAGGCCGTGTCTGTCCGGCCGGCCAACCTCACTAGCGTGATCGACGGCCTGGTCAAGCGCGGCCTGGTCGACCGGGAGCTGAACCCGGACGACCGGCGCTCTTTCCTCGTGCGTGTCAGCGGCGCCGGCGAGCAGTTCCTCGCCACGTTCCTCCCCGACCACTGGAGCTTCCTCGAAACCGTCACCGCGGGGCTCAGCACGCGCCAGCGCACCCAGCTGTCGAAGCTGCTGGAGCGGCTCACGCAGTCCGTGCTGGATGCCGAGGCCGGGTCGGGGGAGGAGCTCCCGCTCGTCGCCGGGGGCGCTGCCCGCCGGGAGGCGAAGGCCCCCTGACCCGTCAGATCTTCGCGTCGGTGAGCGTGCTCGGGAGGAACACCTCGTTGAGCGGCAGCGGCCGGGAGGTGAAGCCCTGCTCAGCGGCATAGCGCAGGATCGTGTCCAGGGTTGCCCGATTGGCCTCGATGCCGTAGGCAAACGGGTCGCCCAGCATCGCTGCCTCCTGCTCTGCGTACGCGGACTCCCACAGCAGTGACGACGAGCAGACGGCCGTGTCCCGCAGGTCTGCCGTCGCGGGCCCGCGGGCCAGCTCGAAGGCTCGGCGCAGATTGTTGGCCACCCACGGGTGTTGCGCCAGGATGTCCCGCTTGATCACCACGACGTGCATGATCGGCACGATTCCGGTGGCGCGATGGTACTCAAGCTCTGCCCCGCGGAAGTCCGGGAACAGCCGCCGGATCCGCGGATCGCCCTCCATGAAGGCCTGCGGCGGCCGCGCGGTGAGCAAGGCGTCGAGCGCCCCGTCGAGCAGCTGGCCTACGAGCGTGGCGTCCTCGGGCACCCGCGTGACATCGAACCGCTCCGGCGGGGTCACCCGCGACTTCTCCTGGCGTCCGGGCTCCTCCAAGCCGCCGGTGCGCCACCGCACGGACGTGAGATCGACGCCGTAGTACTCGCCCAGGATGCCGCGCATCCACAGCGACGCGGTCATGCTCCACTCGGGTGTGCCTACGATGCGTCCGCTGAGCTGGTCGGGCTTCTCGACGTCGGAGTCCGCGCGGACGTAGAGCGCCGAGTGGCGAAACGCGCGCGACGGGAACACCGGTATCGCGTCGAAGGGCCGGTCAGGCAGCTCGGCCACGGCGAGATAGGCACCGAAGGAGAACTCGGCGGCGTCGAACTCGTGGTAGCGGCCCTGGCGCCAGAACAGCTCCTCGATGCCGGTCTTGAGATAGCGTAGGTCCACGCCCTCGGCCCGGACCGAGCCGTCGTACAGCGGGCGCGTCCGGTCGTAGACGGCTCCGGCGTAGGTCAAGGGGACGTTCGGGGTCACGGGCACCTCCAGTAGGGATCGATCAGGTCAGGATGAGTCCGGCGACGCCACCGAAGATCAGGACGATCCCGGTCACAGTCCGGACGGTGACGCCTTCGGTGTTGCTGAACAGCACGACCGATGCCGGGACGACGATGAGCGGGATGGCCGCGGCCACGACCACGCCCACCGCCACCGGGATCGTCCGGGTCGATGCGATGAGCGAAATCTGCGCGGAGATCGTCAGTACGCCGGACAAGCCCCACAGCCACAATCCCGAGCGGGGCGCGGAGCGCAGCCGCTGCGCCAGCCGACGTAGGTTGGTGTGCACGACGAGGTAGACCAACGTGGCGCAGAAGGCGCCAAGTAGGCCGCCGAACACGGCGTGATCCCAGTGGCGCACGGCGCTGCTGCGGATGACGTTGCCGATCGCGTAGGACACCGCCCCGGTCAGGCCGAATGCGATCTCGGCACGCGGCAGCGCGGTCCTCACCGGCGTCGCGGTGGGTGCTATCCCGCCGGTCCCGGCCGGTATCGGCGCGGCGTTCTGCGCCGGTACCTGCGATGTCAGGAACAGCCCGCCGATGACGAGCAGCACGAAGACCACGCCGGCCGCCCCGAGCGACTCACCCAGGAACACCCAACCGATCAAAGCTGCGAACACCGGATTGGTGATCTGCAGAGCGCTCGCGCGCGACGGTCCGATCGTCTGCACCGTGCGGAAGAACAAGCGTCGACCGAGGTAGGCCGTGAACAGCCCGCCGACCGCGAACATCGCGAACGGACCCCACTCGACGACGAACGGGTCCGGCCGCACGAGCAGTTCTCCGGCGAACAGGAGCGAAGCGAACACCACGTTGCTGCCCAGCCCGAGCAGGAAGCCGACATCCTGACCCAGGCGTGGGGAGGCGATCTTGACGACCAGCACGTTCGTGCTGAACAGCAGCAGCGAGAGCAGGGCGAGGGCTTCACCCACGGTGGTCGCCCACGCCCCGGGGACAGGTCCTCACGACGCTGCCGGCGCGGCTGAGAGCACAGATTCGGACTTCGGGCGGTGCAGCAGGCCCCAGATCTCGCGAGCGAGTTCAGCGAGTCGGTCACTTTGCTGGAACTCGGCACGCCGGGGTCGCTTCTCGTCAATGTCGTAGACCTTGACGAAGCGACCGGGCCGCGGGGCCATGACGAACACCCGGTCGGCCTGGAACACCGCTTCACGGATGTCGTGGGTGATGAAAACGGTGGTGGTACCGGTCTTGGCGACGACTCGCTGCAGGTCGCGCTGCAGCTTCTCGCGCGTCTGCGCGTCGAGCGCGCTGAACGGCTCGTCCATGAGCAGCACCGAGGGTTGGATGGCCAGCGCCCGAGCCAGGTTGACCCGCTGCTGCATGCCGCCGGAGATCTGGGTGGGGTAGTAGTCGGCGAAGTCGGCGAGACCGGTGAGGGTGAGCAGCCCGGCCACGCGCTCGCGGCGCTCCTTCTTCGACGAAGGACGGCTCGGCTCGTCCTTGAGCGCCGCCAGTTCCAGTCCGAACGCGACGTTGCGCTCCACCGTGCGCCACGGGAACAGAGACGCGCGTTGAAAAACGAAGCCCGTGGGTCCCTGGCCGGGCATTGCCCCCGCCACGCGGATTTCGCCACTATCGGCGTCATCGAGACCCTGGATGATCCGCAGCAGGGTCGTCTTGCCGCAGCCCGAGGGGCCGACGATCGAGATGAACTCGCCGGGGCGTACGTCCATCGAGACTCCGTCGAGCACCCGCAGCGGCTCCCCCGTCGGGCTCGAGAACTCTTTGCCGACGCCGCGGACGAGCACGCCGCCCCTGTCGGTGACGTCGTCGGGCTTCGCGTCAGTTCTGCTCATGACTGTCCCTTCACCTCGACCTGCCAGGGGGTGAGCCTCTTCTGGAGGGAGCGCAGGCCCCAGGTGAAGCCGACACCGAGCGCGGCCAGCACGATGACGCCGACGAAGACCTTGCCGGTCTGGAACAGTTGGCTACTGGTGAGGATCAGGTAGCCAAGCCCGGCCTGGGCACCGAAGAGATCGGCGACGACGACGCCGACCAGCGCCCTGGCGAGGGCAAGGCGCAGTCCCGTGAAGATGTAGGGCAGCGATCCCGGCAGGTCGATCCGGGCGAACACCTCGCGGCGGTTCGCGCGGAACGCGATGCCGACCTCACGCAGGTCGCGCTCGACGGCGTGCACGCCGTCGATGGTGTTGATGATGACCGGGAAGAACGCCACCAGCGCGATGATCGCGACGTGGGCGACGTCGCCGAAACCCAGCCAGACGACGAACAGCGGTGCGAGTGCCACGCTGGGGGTGGCATAGAGCGCAGTGAGCCACGGGTCGCCGTAGTCGTGCGCGCGCCGGCTGGCGCCCATGAACAACCCCAACGGGATCGCTATGACGACGGCGAGCAGGTAGCCCAGGGCGAACTGCGTCATGCTCACGGTGAAGTGTTTGAGCAGTTCGCCGCTGACGATCAGGTCCCCGAACGACTGCGCGATCGACGACGGTCCCACGATGATGACGGTGCTCGGCTCGAAGACGCGGACCGCGATCTCCCACACCGCGAACACCGCGACCACCGCGATCAGCCCTCGGCGTAGTGAGGCCTGACGCGCCGTGCGTTGCCGGCCTGTCGGTGTCGAGACATTGGACGGGCGCGCGCCCAGACCGAGCAGGCGGGCGGGGAGGCTGCGGTCACGAGCCGCTGGTTCGAGGGTTTGCATGGCGCCTGCTTCCTCCATCTCGAGCGGGGTGCCGGGTCACCGGTGGGGCGGGTTCTCTATCAGGCTGCGCTGGGCGGCCTCCAGGTAGGACTGGTCGATCATCGGGGTGGGGTCCACCTGGTCAGGGAAGCTCCCGAACTCGCGGAAGGCGTCGGAGGCGACCTGCAGGCCCGCCGGGTCGATGTGAACGTCCTTCGGCATCGACTGGCCGACCCGGGGCCCGGTCAAGAACAAGTCGCTGATCGCGCGCTCCATGTAGCGGGGCTCGATCTGCAGGCCCTTGGAGGTCAGGTCGACCAGGCGTTCGGTCATGGCCGGGTCATACAGGTCGTTGATGACGCGCTGGTAGGCGCGCAGGAACCGGGTGAGTGCCTCGGCGTTCTTCTCGGCCCAACCCCTCTCGACCGTGACCACGGCGGCCACGATCGGCGGGGCGCCGACGTCGTTGGTGTTGCCCAGGTCGACGAAGCCCTCGGTCTCGGCCGCCTGGTAGTTCACCGGGATGCCAAGCGGCACGGCGGCCACCTGCCCCGCTTGGAGGGCGGCGAAGCGCTTGGCCGTGCCGCCGGCGACGATGTAGTCGAGTTTCGCGCCGTCGACCCCGTTGGCCTCCATCGCCTGTCGCATCGTCACGCTGCTGATCGACTGCACCGCTGAGACACCGATGGGCTTCCCGGCAAGCTGGGCGAACGACGTGGTACCGGGTCGGGCCACGACGTTCCAGATCGAGCGGTTGGCGCCCGCCGCGACGAACTTCAGGTCTGCTCCCCGCTGGGAGGCGACGATGCCCTCGGGGCCTCCGAGGTATGCGTCGATCGAGCCGCCGAGGAGTCCCTGCACGGAGTTCGCCGTACTTTCCCCGACGGTGATAGTGACGTCCAGGTTCTCGTCGTCGAAGTAGCCGAGCGCGTCGGCGAGCTGCGGGTAATAGGTCTGCAGAACCAGTGACTGAACCCCGATATTGAGGCGCAGCTTGCCGTCCGCGGTCCCACTCCCGCCGCTGCACGCGGTGAGGGCCACGGCGATGGCCGCGGCGGTGAAGGCGGCAGCAACGCGGCGCAGCCTCCTGACGCTCGGTCGGGACGTGATCGACATCGCCGACTCCTTTGTCTGGTGTCCATAAGCTTTCTATCAGGGGACTTGACTATCATCAAGGATAAAGTTCATAGGCTGGAGTATCTGTAGCCTGTAATACTTTGGATGTGAACATCGTTACCTCCGTCTCCGTCTGATCCGCGGCAGGCAGCCTCGTCGACGTGCGCCCCACCGCCTCGCGACTCGGCTACCGGATCTGGCTTCTAGTGCCTCGTCCAGGAAGGTTGGGGAGGTAACCGGGTCGGCTTGATCAGTCCCGGTCGGCGCTGGAGGCTGTGCGCCGGAGGTGGTGGGCATGGCGCGACAGCCCGAGGCTTCGTGGGGAGCTGACCCCGGACGAGGGCGCAGCGACTGGTCAAGATCACCAGGACGGCGCGGGACCGGGTCCGTTTACGTCGGGCGGGGATCGTGCTCGCATCGGCGCAGGGCCGCAGCGCCACAGAAGCGGCGGCGATGTTCGCGGCGAAGCCGCAGTACGCGCGGAATGTGATCCACGCGTTCAACGCTGAGGGGTTCGCGGCGCTGGACCTAAATGGAGCGGGGGCCGGCCTCGAAAGTTCGGTACCACGTCCGCGAGTTGATCTGTCGGGTCGCTCGGACTCCGCCGTCGCCCACCACCGGCAAGGATCGGGGCCCGGTGCCACCGCCCGCGCGGTGAGCCCTCCTCGGCCGGCCCGGTGCTGGCGTCGCCGAGGAGAGAAGGACGAACCCGTGCCGTGGCGGGCTGCGTAGCCGAAGACCGACCGCGCCTCCCGGCTCAGCGCGCCCGGTGGAGGGCGCGGCTGTCGAGCGACACGGGTGACGTGTCGGCCGTGACCCTTTGCGCCGGTGCTCGTTCCCACCAGAGGAACCGTCCGGGCTTCTGACGCAGAAGAGGTGCTGATGCACCCGCCACGCCACTCCCGCCGTCTCGGCTGGCTCACCGCGGCCTTCCTCGCCGCCGCAGGCCGGCTCGTCGGCGCGCCCCTGATCCTCGGCCCCTAGCTTGCTAGACTAGCTGTCCGGCCGGAGCCGGTCGACGGGCCGGTTGGTCGGTGGACGCTGGACCGACACTGGGTCGAGCAGCGCGCGCAACTGGCTCGATCCCGAGGAGCTGCTCACGCCCGTGGCGGCCGGCATGTCCTGCCGCCGGGCGTGACCGCGGCTACCGCCGTGACGAGAGGTCCGTGCCCGAGTGGCGTAGCGAATTGGCGGTCTGCGGCGACGGGACCGGCCCTGCGTAAGCGTTCGTGGGCGCTGGCCCGGCCGTGTGCCGCGGCTCCGAAACCGGCGGCGGGGCGAGCGTTGCCGCGGCCCGCGCAGCCGGATGCAGCAGCCCCGATCCGGGCGCCTCGGCCACGGTGGGTCTTTCCCCGGCGGCAGGCTCAGCCGGGGACGGCTCTTGCTCCGCGGCCCACTCGGTCATCTGCCGGTCGAGGTCGCGGGCCACGTGGCGAGCTTCCTCGAGGGCTGCGGCGTGGGGGCAGGGCGCGTCGAGCTGGGCCTCGGCTCGTGAGATCTCCTCGTGTGCGGACTGCACGGCGTTCTCGGCGTCGGCACGCGACTTATCCAGGCCGGCGACCCGGTTCTCCATACGGACTGCAAGGCCGTGCGGTTTGGACTCGAGCAGCTGTGCGCGCGACCCGGTCACCGGGCTGCCCTGCAGGCCCGAGACCTGCAGCTCGTAGCCGACCTGGATGCGGTTGTTCCAGAGCGTGGCGTCGAAGCTCAGGCGCGCCGAGCTCGGCGACGCCGCGCAGGATGCGCTCGGACCCGACGGTCGTGTTGTGTCGGCGATCATGAAATTCCCTGCTCGAGTGGGTGTCGCGATCACGTAATTCCCTACCGCGATCACGGAATTCCCGTGGGGACGACGTACGCGCTGCGGCGTGTTGTCGGGGGCCAGGTCCTCGCAGTGCCCAGCCTGCGCGGTCGACGTGTGTGTCGACGGCGAGGGACCCGCGATGGCGAGGAGAAGTTTCACCGTGATCGACGTGACCGAGATCTTGGTCCACTGGTATGCGGGGCGGCCAAAGACCGAGGTGGCCGCCTCGTTGGGGGTGGACCCAAAGACGGTGCGCAAGTATCTGGCCCCGGCCGAGGCCGCCGGGTTCGTCCCGGGCGGGCCGCCGGTGCCGTCCGCCGAGTGGGCTCGGCGGGTGCGGGAGTGGTTCCCGGAGCTGGTCGACACCACGTTGCGGCAGGTGTCCTGGCCACAGATCGAGCCCCACCGCGACTACATCGTCACCCAGCTCGAGGCGGCGGTGACGGTGGCGACGATTCACCAGCGGCTGCGTGACGAGCGGGGCCTGGAGGCGTCGGTGGCCAGCCTGCGCCGCTGGGTGCGGGCGAACCTGCCTGAAGAGTCCCGCCGGCAGCAGGTACGGGTGCTGCGCCCGGACGACGTGGTGCCGGGCTCGGAGGGCCAGGTCGACTACGGCAAGCTCGGGATGTGGATCGACCCGCAGTCCGGCCGTCGACGGGCGGTGTGGGCGTTCGTGCTGGTCCTGGCCTGCTCACGACACATGTTCGTGCGCCCGGTGCTGACCATGGACCAGCGGGAGTGGACCCGGGCCCACGTGGACGCGTTCGCATTCTTCGACGGTTATGCGGGTGTCGAACCCGCGTTCTCGGAGTCGCGCAGGCGAGGATGGGCGTCCGTCCTGCCGAGGAGCGCGCGTGGTCTGGCAACCGAGGTTGGTGCGCCGAGTCGACGCCGCTGGCCAGCTCTCGGTGTCGCTTGGGCATGCCCTTCTTGACGACTACCTGGCGTTCGTCGCGTCGCGGGGGCGGCCGAACACGCTGCTGGCTACCGCCTACGACCTGAAGGTGTTCTTCACCGTCGTGCGCAAGGAGCCGGCGGCTGTGGTGACCGCGGACATCTTCGCGTTCATCACCGCCCAGCGGGCGCCGCGCCGTGGTGTGAAGGTGGTGCGGCTGGAGGACGGTGAGGCGGGGTTGTCGGCTCGGACGATCAAGAGGCGGCTGGCAAGCGTCTCGGGGTTGTTCGGCTATCTCATGACGCGGGACGACGTCGCGGTGGACCGCAATCCGGTGCCGTCGGGTCTTGCCGGTCGGCGGCAGGGCGCGACCCGCGGCGCGCCGCTGCTGCGGACACCGCGCACGCTGCCGAGGGTGCTGGGGCCGGACGAGGTCGACGCCGTTCTGAGGGTCTTGAACACCGACCGGGACCGGGCGATGGTCTTGGCGATGCTGCTGGGCGGGCTGCGGCGTTGCGAGGTGCTGGCGCTGCGGCTGCCGGACCTCTCGCCCGGGGAGCGGCGGGTGTTCATCGCGGAGGGCAAGGGCGGGCACCAGCGGCTGGTGCCGGTCTCCGCCCAGTTCTTCGCCGCGGTCGGGGAATACCTGGATCGGGAGCGACCGGCGGTGGATCACGACCGGCTGTTTGTGGTCCTGCGCGGTCCGACACGCGGTCGGCCGCTGACGGCGGCGGGGCTGGATGAGATCGTCCACGGCGCGCGCTGGCGCGCGGGCCTGCCGAAGCTGACGTGCCATCAGCTGCGGCACACCTGCCTGACCCGGCTGCGGGAGGCCGGGATGGCGCTGGAGGCGGTGCAGGCCCAGGCCGGGCACCGTTCGATCGAGTCGACTCGCGTCTACCTTCACCTGGCTAACGCCTGGCTGGTCCAGCAGTATCTTGACGCTGCCGCCGCCATCGACGCGGACCTCGCCGAGCCGGGACGTCAAGCAGGGCCAGGGGAGCCTTGATGCCTCGGCCGCTTCCGATGGCCCGGCCCGATCTCGTCGCGTCGTATCTGGCGCATCGGGCCGCCCAGGGCATGGGCACCGACCACAAGGTGCGGTGGGGGCGCGGGCGCTGCTGGCGAGGGTGCCCGACCTGGCGTCGTTCTCGATGTTGCCGCTGGACCAGCAGCTGGCGTTCAACCACGAGACCCACCGGTTCATCGGCTGGCTCGCGGTGACCGGGCGGCTGCGTCCGGGCGCGGACTACCTGGTCGCGCGCCGGCCTCGGCTGGGGATCATCCTGGCTCGAGTCGACCCGGAGCTGCACCTGCGGTTCATGGAGACCACGCGGATGCTGGGCTTCCGCGACCACCTCGCGCACGGGCAGTTCAACCTGCTGGCCCATCTGGCTGCGGTGGCGGGAAAGCGGCCGGAGGATCTGGTCCAGGCCGACTGGGACGAGGGACGCCGCCTGCTGCTGGAAGCCGCCCACCGGATCCCCAACCGGGGCGCCAAGGCCCTGTCGACATCGCTGTTCAACCTGGAGGCCACGCTCTTCCACGCCGGGCTGTCCGACTCGTTGCCGCGTCGCCGCAGCCCGGACCGGGCCGACGTCCGCGAGCTGGAGTGGGCGCGGGTCCCCACCGCCATTGCGACGACGATGCGCGACTATCTGCAGCAGATCACGACCACGCTGCGTCCAGGCACGGTGAAGAACGCGGAGTTGACCCTGCGGGAGTTCGCGCTGCTGGTCACCGCCGAGGATCCCGAGACCCGGTGCGTCGCCAACCTGCGCCGCAAGCACATTGAGCGCTACAAGACCTGGCTGCTGGAACGCCCCGCCGCCCGCGGCGGGCCCCTGCACCGACACACCGTCCGGGACAGGCTGAGCAAACTGCGGGGCTTCTTCCGGCGCCTCGACGAGTGGGACACCGAGGACCGCCCGGCTCGGCAGTTGGTGTTCGACAGCGACTTCCCGATCGCCGACGAACCCCTGCCCCGGTTCCTGGACGACGCGGCCGCCGCGAAGCTGCTCGCAGCTGCCCGAAACGACCCAGACCCGTTTGCCCGCCTGGCGATCGAGATCCTGGCCCGCACCGGAATGCGCCGCTCGGAGATGCTCGGCCTGACCATCGACGCGGTCGTGCAGATCGGCTCGGCCTACTGGCTGCGCGTCCCGGTCGGCAAGATGCACACCGACCGCTACGTCCCGCTGCACCCGCAGCTCAAGGCCCTGATCGACGACTGGCTGGCCCGCCGGCCCGAGGGGTTACGCTCCGACCTGCTGTTCACCGACCACGGCAGGCCGGTCAACGCCTCCCGGATCGAGGCCGCCGTCCGCAACGCCGCCGACCGCGCCGGCCTGGGCCGGGTCACGCCGCACCAGCTGCGGCACACGCTGGCCACTCAAGCGATCAACCGGGGCATGTCGCTGGAGGCCATCGCGGCTTTGCTCGGCCACCGATCGCTCTCGATGACACGCGTCTATGCCCGAATCGCCAACCGAACCGTCGCAGACGAGTACTTCGCGGTCTCCGAGCGCGTCGAGGCCCTCTACGACGCGCCCAAGCACCTGCCCGCGGATGCGGAGGGCTCAGAGATGCGCAAGCTCCGAGCCGAGGTGCACCGGCGGATGCTCGGCAACGGCTACTGCGCCCGACCAATCGAGATGGACTGCCACTTCGAGTCCATCTGCGAGTCCTGCACGTTCTTCGTCACCACCATCGAGTTCCGCCCCACCCTGGAACGCCAGCGCGACGACGCCGCCAACAAGGGACAGGTTGCTCGCAAGCAGATCTTCGACGGGCTCCTGGCCCGTCTCGACGACCACGCATCCTGACTGCACTAGGACGGAGGACTTGACAACGAGACCCGCATATTAGAGGTGCGCCGGCCCGGCTAGTGCCCGACAACCTCAAGACCGGGGTCGATCGTCCGGATCTCTACGACCCGCTGCTCAACCGGTCCTACGGGGAGCTCGCCGAGCACTACGGGGTGCTGATCGACCCGGCCCGGTCGCGCAAGCCGCGGGACAAGGCGCGGGTGGAGCGCCCGATGCCCTATGTCCGGGACAGCTTCTGGCGCGGCCGTGAGTTCGCCAGCCTGGCCCAGATGCAGGCCGCGGCGCTGCGCTGGTGTGTCGAGGTCGCCGGCACCCGGGCCTGCCGGCCGCTGGACGGAGCCGCGCCCGGGGCGGTGTTCGCGGCGGTCGAGCAGCCGGCGCTGCTGCCGTTGCCGCGTAGCGAGTTCGAACTCGCATCGTGGTCGCGGCCGAAGGTCGGCCCGGACATCCACGTCAAGGTCGGGAAGAAGACGCTCTACTCGGTGCCCTGGCGGCTGATCGGCGAGCACGTCGACGTCCGCGAGACCCCGACCACGGTGCAGATCTTCCACGACGGCGTGCTGGTCAAGACCCATGTCACCAAGCCGTGGGGACGACAGACCGACACGGCCGACTACCCGCCGGAGAAGATCGCGTTCCACATGCGCACTCCAACCTGGTGTCGAGACCGCGCCGCCGAGGTCGGCGACGCTTGCACCCGGGTGGTCGACGAGTTGCTGGAGGTCAACGCGCTGTTCCGGCTGCGCGCCGCGCAGGGGGTGCTCGGGCTGGCCGACCGCTACGGGCCGGCCCGTCTGGAAGCGGCCTGCGCCCGCGCGGTCGAGGTCGGTGACCCGACCTACCGCACCGTCAAGGGCATCCTGGCCGCGGGCACCGAGGCACGGGCCGTGGTCCGCGCCTCCGGGGACGGCGGCGCCGCCGCGCACCTGCATGGACCCGAGCGCCTGTTTGCCGACCCGCCGGACGTCGTCGCGTCCCCGGCGGACGTCGTCCCCTCGACCGCCACGTCCGCGAACGTCGTCCCCCTGTCCATCGCGTCCGTCCCTGGCACCAAGAGCTCACACCCGAAGGCGCGGCAGCGGTGAGCGCCGACGACGGACTGCGCGGGGCGCTGCGGGCGCTGAAGTTGTCCGGGATGCTCGACACCCTTGACGCCAGGTTGGCTCAGGCCCGCGCCGGCGAGCTCGGCCACCTGGACTTCCTCCAAGTCCTCTGCCAGGACGAGGTCGCCCGCCGCGACCAGGCCGCGTTCGCGCGCCGGCTGCGCCGGGCCCACTTCGAAGAACAGGTCACCCTGGAAGGCTTCGACTTCCACGCCAACCCGAAGCTGCCCGCCGCGCAGATCCGAGACCTGGCCGCGCTGCGCTGGCTCGACGCCGGCGAGTCGGTGATCCTCACCGGGCCGGTCGGAGTCGGCAAGACCTTCGTCGCACAGGCCCTCGGTCACCAGGCCATTCGCCACGGCGCCGACGTCCGGTTCGCTAAGACCAGCCGAGTCCTGGCCGAGCTCGCCGGCGGCCACGCCGATCACAGCTGGGCCCGCCGGCTGCGCGAGCTCGCCCGCCCCGCCGTGCTGATCCTCGACGACTTCGGCATGCGCGAACTCACCGCCGCCCAGGCCGACGACCTCTACGAGCTGATCAACGAACGCGCCGGACGGTCGCTGGTGCTGACGTCCAACCGCTCCCCGGTCGACTGGTATCCGCTGTTCCCGAACCCGGTCGTCGCCGAGTCCTTGCTCGACAGGTTGATCAACACCAGTCACCACATCCACATGAACGGCGCCAGCTACCGACCACGCAAGCGTCCCGGCCGTGTCCCGCTGGCCGCAGAGCAAGAAGCCGGGTAGAACACAACCACGGACCAGACCGCCTAGGGAATAACTTGATCACCGCCCTAGGGAATTGCCTGATCGTCCACAGTTGCTCAGGCGAGCAGCAGCCGGTCGGTGAGAGCTTTGCCGGCCTCGGCGCGGTCGGTGAAGGTCTGCCCGTCCACGCGCATGCAGAAGGCCTCGCCGCGGGTGTCGCGCCGTGCGTCGATCGCGGTCGTGAGGGCGGCGAGCTCGGCGGTGACCCGGTCGATCCCGCGGCGGTGCCCGTCGATGGCGAACCGGAGCCGGCCCTTGCTCTGCTGGTGGCCTCGTTCCAGCCGCTCCAGGCGGGTCAGCTCGGCGTCGGCCTTGGCCCTGTCCAGCAGCAGCGGGTTTCCCGCGGCGAGGGCTTTGACCTCGTTGAACGACAACGCGGCATCGCCGATGTCTTCGATCTCGCGCAGGTCGAGCCGGCCCCGCATGACCTGCGCGATGAAGCTGGCCTTGCGGGCGACGGTCTGCCAGCTGTAGGCGTCGAACGAGCCCTCGGTGACGTAGCGGTAGATACCGATCTCGGTGTTGGCGTTGCCCTGTCGCAGGGCCCGACCGTCGCGCTGGGCGAGGTCGGCCGGCCGCCGCGGGCAGTCGAGGTGGTGCAGCGCGATCGCGCGGGCCTGGACGTTGGTGCCGACGCCCATCTTGCCCGTCGACCCGATCAGCACCGCGACCTCGCCGTTGCGGCAGGCATCGAACAGCTCGGCTTTCTCGCGGTCGTTGCGGGCCTCGTGGATGAACCGCACCCATTCCTCGGGCACGCCTCGGGTGGCGAGCAGCGCGCGCAGCTCGTCGTAGGCGTTCCACTCGTCGGCCTTGGGGGTGCTCAGGTCGCAGAAGACGATCTGGAAGCCACCCGGCGTGGGGTGGACAGTGCCGTCGCGGCGGGCGAAGCGGTGGGCGCGCCAGATGTCGGCGATCGTGTCGGCGGCGGCCTCGAGCTTCGAATCGCCAGAGGTCATCGGAAGGCCGACCAGCCGCAGGTCCAGGGCCGCAGCGCGGCCGTGGCTGGAGATCAGCAGCATGTTGTCCTGCTGCGGGCGCACGGCGCGGCTGCGGACCCGTTCGGCACGCTCGGCCAGCTCGCCCATGAACCCGACGAGCTCGGCCGAGGCCGGCACGATCACGGTCCGGGGGAGACGCTTGGCGTCCTCGGGCCGGGCGAACAGTTCCGGGCGCGGCAGGTTGAGGTCCTCGGCGGTCTTGACATCGCCGGAGACCCACCACATCCGCAGCAGCTCGGGCACGTTGTGGAACTTCGCGAACCGCGCCTTGAGCCGCGGGGTGCCGCCGTCGGGGCTGATCTCGATCTCGGCGGTCGTCTGCCCGAACGTGGCGGCCCAGGTGTCGAAGTCGAGCACGCCCGCGGCCTCGAGCAGATCCGGGCGCAGGTAGCGCTGCATGACGTGGGCTTCGGTGATCGAGTTGGCGATCGGGGTGGCGGTGGCGAACGTGCCCACCCGCAGGCCGTGGCGGCGCCGCAGGTAGTGCATCTTCATCTCCAGGTCCGCGGCCCGGTTGGAGCCCTCGATCGCCGCAGGGCGGATCCGGCTGGCGGTGTGGAGGTTCTTGAAGTCGTGGGCCTCGTCGACGACGACGTAGTCGATGCCGGTCTGTTCGAAGGTGACGGCCGGGTCGTAGTCCTTGGCCAGCCGTTCCTTGATCTTCTCCTCGGCGTTGAGCAGCCGGGTTTCGAGCTGCTTGAGGGTGTTCGGCCGGCCTGGGCATGTACGTGCTGGGAGCAGCGACGTCGCGAGCGCGGTGCTGCGGGTGGCCCCTCGCTGCGCTGGCGTTCGAGGGGCCTCCCGCAGCTCGCTGAGCTGGGCGTCGAGTTAGCCGGCCTGGGCGGCGGGGGACATCGCGATCCGCTCGAAAGCCGTCCTGGTCAGGATCACCGGGTCCCAGTCGCCGGTAGTCACGCGCGCCACGAACGCCCGCCGCTTCTCCTTGACGAGGTCGGCGCTGGATGCGGCAAGCAGCTTCGCGCGCGGGTAGAGCTGCTGGAACTCCCGGGCGAACTGCTCGAGCATGTGGCTGTGACGACCGCCTCGTCGCCTCCATGGACCTGGTTTCGGCACAAGGCGGGCGTCCCCGGGCCCCTTACATGCGGGTCGCATTCTCAGAATTGCAGGCGGAACCGGTTAGACAGGTGCCCCGGTCGGACTGAAAACGTCGAGGCCGCCCCGCCGAGTTCGCCCGATGCCCTGAAGCTGCGCGGCGGTCCCCTCTTAACGCTCGGGCGGATCTCATCTGATGGCTCTCGGCCGCTCTATCGGGTACATTCTGCGTCGATCGCCTTGCTTAGACACGACGGAAGGGCCTCCGTGGACTGCAATCCCGAAGAAGTCGCTCCGCCCTCGACATTTGACGGCGCCCCGTCGGGATCAACCGCCGCGACAGGATCCGCGCGAAAACTGATGGTGGTCACCGGTCGAGATCAAGCCAGCAGGTTGCGGTCCGCCGCAAAAACCGCAGCAGCAGTGCACCCGTCGGGTGAGTGGCCGGAACGGCAGGACCAGGCCCTGACTGCGTTGCGAGGCCTCGCCGCGTTCCTTGCAACGCACCCGACAGATCCCGTCGCCGCGTCGATAGCACGCAGTCTCGCCGAATGGTAAGCCGTCTATTTCTCGAAGAATGTTGCGCCATGGTAGGCAATGGGGGACTGGCTGCCTCTGCCCGGCTGCGGCTGGTCGAGCACTGTCATCTAGTGCCTCGATCGAGAACGTTGGCGTTGTAACCCGGCTGCGGTGATCGGCTGAGAGGCT
>NZ_BPRG01000178.1:0-726 GCF_036984265.1 Pseudonocardia sp. D17
TCCCGCCACTGCCTCGACGCGGCCGTCTGGGCCGCGCGCGAGGCGGATCGGCGTGGCCTCCGGCTGCGGCTGGTCGAGGTCGTGGAGTGGCAGGGCGTCGTGGCGGGCCATCCGGAGGCGGTCCGGGCCGCCGCCCAGGTCCGGTCCGAGCTGCGTTCGATCGCCCGCCGCGACGTCGACCGGACCGCGGCCCACGTCGACGCGCTGCTCCCCGACATGACCGTGTCGGCGGAGGTCTGCGACGGCGTGCCCGTCGACGTGCTCGGCGAGGCGTCCGAGCACGCCGCGCTGCTCGCGATCGGACGGCCCGTCGGGGGGTGGGGCGGGACGCTGCTGGGAGTCGCGCTGGCCGGCCGGTCGGCGTGCCCGCTGGTCTTCGTCAACGAGCTGCCCGACGCCGGGCCCGACGACCCGGTCGTGGTCGGGGTCGACGGCTCGCCGGACTCCGACGCGGCGCTCGAGGTCGCGTTCGCCGAGGCGCGCGACCGCAACGTGTACCTGCGGGTGCTGCAGGCCTGGAGCGACGTCCCCCTGGACGCCTGTGCCGATCCGGCCGTCGAGTTCGGCGACTTCGCCTCGGGCGTGCGGGCGTCGGTGTACGAGCGGGTCGCGCCGTACGCCCGGCGCCACCCCGACGTCGAGGTCCGGCACAGCACCACCCGCGACCATCCCGAGCGGGCGCTGCGCGAGCTCTCCGCGAACGCCCACCTCGTCGTGATCGGCGCC
>NZ_BPRG01000179.1:0-1315 GCF_036984265.1 Pseudonocardia sp. D17
TCGTGATCGGGTTGGCCGCCCGTAGCGTGCCGCAGGACGTCGGACAGGCTGACTCGAGTACTTCCTGCCGCCCACGGGCTGGCTGTCTTTGGGTCTGTCGACCTGCCCGGCGTCCGTCCACGGTTTGACTCAACAGAGGCGTGCTCCGAGGCAATCATCGATCTCGAAGTCGGACTGTCAGCCGCGGATCTTCACCCTCGTTCCCCGGGCAGAGAGGACCACCGACAGCGATGACGACGTTGATCGGCGTCGACCCCCACAAGTCGACGCACACCGCCACAGCCGTGGCGCCGGAGACCCAGCGGGAGCTGTCCTCCCTGCGCATCGAGGCGACCCTCGACGACTACGAGCGCCTTCTGCGCTGGGCAGATCAGTGGCCCCGACGTCGGTGGGCGATCGAAAACGCCGCGGGGATGGGCTACCACCTGGCGTCCTGGCTGCTCGCCCGCGGTGAGCACGTCGTCGACGTCTCACCCCGCTCCACTGCTCGGGTCCGGCAACTCTCCCGGGGCGGGCGCCGCAAGAACGATCGCATCGACGCCGCCGCGGCGGCCTGCGCCGCCGCGCTGGCCGGCGACGCCAACGTTCTGCAGCCCGACGGGCTGACCGAGGCGCTGGCCCTGCTCGACGAACGCCGCACCAACCTCTCCCAAGCCCGAGTGCGCACCGCGAACCAGCTCCACGCTCTGTTCCGAGCGCTGCTGCCCGGTGGCGCGCCGCGTGACCTGTCCGCGGCCCGCGCCGAGGCGCTGCTCGACTCGATCGCACCAGCCGGACCGGCCGAATACATGCGAGTTCAGCTCGCCACCGACATGATCGCCGACCTTCACGCAGTCGATGCACGACTCAAGGCCAACGCAGCCGAGATGGCCAAGCTCGTCGCCCAATCCGGCAGCACACTGACCAGCACGCCCGGGATCGGGGCCGTGACCGCTGCCCGTTTGCTCGGCCGAACGCGTCGGGCGAGTCGGTTCCCCAGCTCCGCGGCCTTCGCCAGCTACACCGGCACCGCGCCGGTCGAGATCGCCAGCGCGGACCGCCAGCGACACCGACTGTCCCGGTTCGGCGACAGGCAGCTCAACTCGGCCCTGCATACCGTTGCCATCACTCAGATCCGGATGACCGGCAGCCGCGGACGCGCCTACTACGACACCAAGATCGCCGCCGGGAAGACCGCCCGGGAAGCTCAGCGCTGCCTTAAGCGTCGTCTCGCCGACCACCTCTGGCGCACCATGATCGCCGACGAACGTCGATCGTCATCAAGGACGGACCCGGGAGGACACTCGGGGGCGACTCTCGCATCCAGCGCGGCTAG
>NZ_BPRG01000180.1:0-1312 GCF_036984265.1 Pseudonocardia sp. D17
GTTGCTCCTATGTCAAGCGGCGACCGGTTGGGGACCGGTCGTTGTGCTTGTGGTGGTGTGCAGGAGGTTGAACACGACGCGGGCGAGGCGTCGTTTGAGGGCGCGCAGGGCTTCCATCTTCGTGTTCCCCATCTCGAGCCGTCGCTGGTAGTAGGTGCGGCCGGGAGTGTCGGGCAGGCGGGCCTGGGTGACCGCGATCCGGTGTAGCGCAGCGTTGAGCTGCCGGTTCCCGCCGCGGGCGAGGCGGTGACGGTTCGTGCGCCCCGACGATGCCGGTATCGGCGCCACGCCGGCGTGCATGGCGAAACAGGCCTCGGACCGAAACCGGGACATGTTCGCCACCTCACCAATGATTTTTGCCGCGGTCAGTCCGGCCACCCCGGGCACGGCCTGCAGCTGCGGCGCGACCTGCTCGACCAGCCGTGACAGCTCCCGCTCCAGCGCGTTGACCCGCACCGTGACCGCGCGGATGTCGGCCAGCAGCTCGGCGGCGATCCGCGCCACCATCTGCGACTGCGGCGCCGGAGGGTGCTGGCCCAGCCAGGCCAGCAACCGGTCCAGCACGCGCAGCCGGTCCAGGCCGCGGGAGGGAATGTCGAGGTCGGGGTCGAGCTCGTGCAGGTGCCAGCGCACCCGGTTCTGCATCCGGGTCCGCTCGGCGACGAGGTCCTCACGATGGTCGACCAGCAGCTTCAACTCCCGCGAGGTCCGGTCGTGCTCGGCGGCGGGCAGGTCGGGCTCGCGCAGCGCGGCGCGGGCGATGGCCAGCGCGTCGATCGGGTCGGACTTGCCCCGGGTGCGGGCAGCGGCCCGGGCTCCGGCCATCAGCTTGGGCGGGACCCGCACCACCCGCTCACCCGCGGACAGCAGCGCCCGTTCCAGCCGGGTCGAGACGTGGCGGCAGTCCTCGATCGCCCACATCCGCCCGCCCGGGTGGTGTGCCCGGGCCCAGCGCACCAAGGCGGCATGGCCGCGATCGCGGGCGGGTACGGTCTTCTGCCCGATCTCGCGGCCGATCTCGTCGACCGCGACCGTCGTGTGGGTGTCCTTGTGGACGTCGACTCCCAGCACCACCATGGGTGGCGTCACCTCTTCTCATCTCGGAGGGACGGCTGGGCCGGCCGGCGGACACGTCTCAGTGGGGGCGCGGCCACGCTCCTATCAAGTCACGCCGGTCGGCCCTGACCAGCGGTGATCGGCACAACGCATGCACTCCAACCCCACACAGGGGCGGCACCGACCGTAGGAGCCAGATCACCACCGGCCAGGATCCCAACCACCGCAACAGCGGCAATCCCACCCTGACACTGAC
>NZ_BPRG01000181.1:0-184 GCF_036984265.1 Pseudonocardia sp. D17
GTGCCGCGCGACCGCACCAGCGCGGCCGTCCGGTCGAGCACGGAGACCTCCAGCGACGCGACGCTCGACCCGCTGTAGCCGAGGGCGTCGAGACGCTGCGTCATGCCGGCGAGCATCCGCCGGACGTCGTCCGCGGTGGGATGGACCGTCGTCCGCCCGTCGGCCACCCGCAGCAGCGGCGCGG
>NZ_BPRG01000181.1:194-156061 GCF_036984265.1 Pseudonocardia sp. D17
GCGACCCGCTGTAGCCCAGGGCGTCGAGACGCTGCGTCATGCCGGCGAGCATCCGGCGGACGTCGTCCGCGGTGGGATGGACCGTCGTCCGCCCGTCGGCCACCCGCAGCAGCGGCGCGGTGAAGTACGCGGCGGTGGCGTCCGGGTCGCCGCGCTGGAAGCACGCGACGTAGTCCGTGTACGCGGCGCGCACCGACCGTTCGACCGCCACGGCGTCGGCAGGCGTGGTCATCGTCGGCTCCCTCCGTCGGTGGACGGTGTCGGTGAGCGGTGGCGGGTGAATGGCCTCGACGAAGGGGGCGCGGTCATCCGGTGCGGGCCCGCACGGACGGCCTGTCGGTGCCGGGCGCCGGGAACCCCAGCCACTGCCGGATCTCGGCACCCGCGGTGCCCAGGTCGGGCGGGCCCGACCGGTAGGTGGGCGGGGTCTCGGACATCCGGAGCGGGTTGCGCACCATGGGCACCCCGTCCACCGTGACGACGGGCTCCAGGCCGAGCCGGTCGGCCAGCTCCACGCCACCGGCGACGTCGTTGATCGGTCCGCACGGAAGACCGGCCGCCGACAGCAGCTCGAACCAATCCTGCGCGGACCTGCGCGACAGCGCGCCCGCCAGGATGCGACGCAGCTCGACCCTGTTCTCGTTGCGCAGGCGCATCGAGCGGAACCGTGGGTCGGCGCCGAGCTCGTCGAGGCCGAGGACGCGGCACAGCGTCGCGAACTGCCGGTCGTTGCCCGCGATGATGACGAGCTCGCCGTCGCCGGTGGCGATGGGCTCGTAGGGGTACAGGCTCGGGTGCTCGTTGCCCATGCGGCGGGGCACGACCCCGCCGGAGACGTAGGCGGAACTCTGGTTGATCATCGACGACAGCGCGGCCGACAGCAGGTCGATCTCGACGAGCTGACCGGTGCCCGTGCGGTCCCGGTGGCGGAGCGCGGCCTGGATGCCGACGGCCGCGTGCAATCCCGTCATCACGTCGAAGGCGGCCATCCCGGCCCGCAACGGCCGGCCGTCCGCCTCGCCGGTCAGGCTCATGAGGCCGGACACGGCCTGGATGAGCAGGTCGTACCCCGGCAGGTCCGCTCCGCCGCGGGTTCCGAAGCCGCTGATCGCGCAGTAGACGGTGTCCGGCCGGCGGGCGGCGACGTCGGCGTACCCCAGCCCGAACCGCTCGATCCCGCCCGGCTTGAAGTTGTGGATGACGACGTCGGCGCGCGCCGAGAGCGCATGCGCCACCGCGAGGTCGGCCGGATCGGCGAGATCGAGCGCGATGGAGCGCTTGTTGCGGTTGACCGCCTGGAAGTAGGTGGAGACGCCGTCCCTGACCGGTGGGGTGAAGGCCCGGGTGTCGTCACCGGCCGGGGACTCGACCTTGACGACGTCGGCCCCGAGGTCCCCGAGCAGCATGGCGCAGTAGGGCCCGGCGACGATCCGTGAGAAGTCGGCCACCACCAGGCCGGACAGCGGCCCCCGCGGCGTGGGCGCCGGGTGGAGATCGGACACCGGCGCGCTCACTCGAACTCGAGCCCGGCGTACTCGCCCGAGGACCGCCACTCCGCAAGCAGCTTGCTGAACGGCAGGATGCCGCGTGCGTACGGACCGTTGCGCCGGAACAGGGCCAGGTTGGGCTGGCCCTCGTTGTTGTAGTACGACGGCGTGCACGACTCGAGGAAGTCGGCCGACGCCGTCGACGAGCTGATGACGGTCTGCACCCACTCGTCCTCTGCGGCCTCGGTGATGTCGACCGTGGTGGCCTGCCGGTCGCGTGCCTCGCGGATGATGTTCGAGATGTGCTTCGCCATCTCGTCCAGCGGGTGGGTCTGGTTGGACGCGACGCCGGTCTGGAAGTACGACACGACGAAGAAGTTGGGGAAGTTGTGGGTCTGGGCCCCGAACAGCGTCGAGATCCCGTCCTTCCACTTGTCGCTGAGCGCCTGGCCGCTGCGCCCGAAGACGTCGTAGCCGAGGCGGGTCTTGAGGTCCTGCCGGATGCTCGCGAAACCGGTCGCGTAGACCAGCGTGTCGATCCGGTACTCCTCGCCCGCGACGACGATGCCGTTCTCGGTGACCCGGTCCGGGCCCTTGCCGTGGGTGTCCACGAGCGTGACGTTCGGCCTGTTGAACGCCTGCAGGTACTCGTCGTGGAAGCAGGGGCGCTTGCACAGGAACCGGTAGTAGGGCCGCAGTGCCTCCGCGGTCACCGGGTCGTGGACGATCTCCCCGACCCGGGCACGTATCGACTCCATGTGCTGGAAGTCGGCCAGTTCCATCGCCTCGGCCTGCGACCCGGTCACCGGCCTGGTCTTGCGCAGGTGGTGGAAGACGCGGGTCCAGGCGTCGTCGACCAGGTCGACGTCGGTCTCCTCACCGGCGATGCACGCAGAGAAGTTCTCGATCCGCGCGCGCTGCCACCCCGGCTCGAGCGAGGCGACCCACTCGGGATCGGTGGGCCGGTTCTCCCGGACGTCGACGATCGCCGGCGTGCGCTGGAAGACGAAGACGTGCTCGGCGTCCTTCGCCAGCATCGGGACGCACTGGACGGCGGTGGCGCCGCTGCCGATGACGCCGACGACCTTGTCGCGCAGCTTGTGCAGGTTGCCGTAGCTGTCGCCGCCGGTGTGCTCGTAGTCCCACCGAGACGTGTGGAACGACGTGCCCCGGAAGTCCTCGATGCCGGGGATCCCGGGCAGCTTCGGGTGCAGGAACGTCCCGAAGGTCATGCAGACGTACTTCGACCGGAACCTGTCACCGCGGTCGGTCGAGACGATCCACACGCCGTCGTCCTCGTTCCACCGGACGTCGGTCACGCGCGTCTGCAGCAGCGCGTCGCGGTAGAGGTCGAAGTGCCGCGCGAACATCTGGCAGTACCCGAAGATCTCCGGCCCCTTGGCGTACTTCTCGGTCGGCATGTAGCCGACCTCCTCCAGGAGCGGCAGGTAGACGTAGGACTCGACGTCGCACGCGATCCCGGGGTAGCGGTTCCAGTACCAGGTCCCGCCGAAGTCCCCACCCTGTTCGACGACGCGCAGGCTCGTGATGCCGGCCTGCCGCAGCCGCGCGCTGAGCAGCAGGCCCGCGAAGCCGCCGCCGATCACGGTGGCCTCGACCTCGTCGGAGACCGGCTCGCGCTCGATGCGCTCGACGTACGGGTCCTTGACGTACTCGGCCAGATCACCGTCGCGCGAGATGAACCGGTACTGGTTCGGACCGTCGGCGCGGATCCGCTTGTCGCGCTCCTGCTTGTACTTGCTGCGGACGGCGTCGACGTCGTAGCCCTCTACCGTCCACGCCGCATCGGCGTTGATCTCTGCCATTCCGTCTCCTCTGAACTGGCTCTCGGCCGCATGCGTCCATCCGTGCCGGGACGACCAGTGCGATACGAGCGTGGCCTAGAAGGATACATTCGATAGCTAGTTGGATCCAAGGGATTGCCGGACCCGGGGCGCTCCGGGATAGCACTTCGACAGTACGTAAACGTTTAAGGTTGTCGGTCACGCTACCGCAGCCCCGGTGGGAAACCAAGGACGCCCGTGAGTGAGGTGCCGGCTCGTCGCCACTCGCGGTGTGGGCTCGTCGCCACTCACGAGGTGTCGGCCCGTGGGAGCGTGGGTCGTGTGCGGGGGTCGCGAGGCCTGCGCACGTCCCGGGTCGGCCGGCACACTCGGCCGCCGCGGTCGGTGGTGGCGGACTGTCGGCAGTGGGCTCGATGCGTCGTCCTTGACCTGTGACGCGGCCCGCCCTACTCTGCCTTAAACGTTTAGCCCACATTGCCCAGTGTCGAGCCCCACCCACGAGCGGGCTCCGACCGACGACAGAGCGGGAGCCGGGATGACGGACGTGTCACGCGACGAGGCCGATGCCGTCGTCCGCGCGCTGGCGGAGTTCCGGCGCGGCCGGATGATCCTCGTCGTCGACGACGAGGACCGCGAGAACGAGGGCGACCTCATCATGGCGGCCCAGTTCGCCACGCCCGAGGCGATGGCGTTCATGATCCGGCACACCAGCGGCCTGATCTGCGTCGCGGTCACCGACGAGCGCGCGGACGAGCTCGACCTGCCCCTGATGACCACGGACAGCAGCGATCCGCGCGGAACCGCGTTCACCGTGACCGTCGACAAGACGGTCGGCACCACGACCGGTGTGTCGGCGACGGACCGCGCGGCGACGGTGCAGGCACTGGCCGATCCGGCCACCAGGCCCGCCGACCTGTCGCGGCCGGGTCACGTCTTCCCGCTCCGCGCACGCCGGGGCGGGGTGCTGCAACGGGCAGGACACACCGAGGCCGCCGCCGACCTGTGCCGCCTCGCCGGCCTGGAGCCCGCCGGTGTCCTCGCCGAGGTGACCAACCCCGACGGCACGATGACGCGCGGACACGACCTCGAGGCCTTCGCCGCCGAGCACGGCCTGACGACGATCGCCGTCGCCGACCTCGTCCGGTACCGCAGGAGCAAAGAGTCGCTGGTGCACCGCGAGTCGACCGGTCGGGTCCCCATCGGCGACCACGACTGGGCGGCCGTCGCCTTCCGGTCGGTGACCGACGGCGTCGAGCACGTCGCCTTCGTTCTCGGCGACGTCGACCAGCGGGGTGCCGACGGCGCCGGCTCGCCGGTACTGGTGCGCGTCCACTCGGAGTGCCTGACCGGCGACGTGTTCGGCTCCCGCCGATGCGACTGCGGCGAGCAGCTGGGCGTCGCGCTCGACCGGATCGGACGTGCCGGTCGCGGCGTCGTGGTCTACCTGCGCGGTCACGAGGGGCGGGGGATCGGGCTGGCGCACAAGCTGCGTGCCTACACGCTGCAGGATCGCGGGCTGGACACCGTCGACGCCAACCTCGCTCAGGGCCTGCCGGTCGACTCGCGCGAGTACGGCGTCGGCGCGCAGATCCTGCACGATCTCGGCGTCCGCGACGTCCGGCTGATGACCAACAACCCGGCCAAGTACCGCGGGCTGTCGGGCCACGGTGTGCGTGTGGTCGCGCGCGAGTCGATCGACGTCGCGCCGAACACGGCCAACCTCGCCTATCTCACGACGAAGCGGGAGCGGATGGACCACGCGTTGCGGCTGCCCGAGCACTCGAGCGTCGACGTCGCCACCGGAACCGCGTAGGTCGATCCTGTCCCGCGCCGCTGCGTCCGTCCCGGGCGGTAGTTAAACGTTACAGGCGGGCCGCCCCCTTCTCTGCCCGGCACCCGGGTGCCGGACCTGCTCATCGGAGGTTGACTGTGGAACTCACCGACCGGATTCCGGCGGCGGACGCGGTGCACGACGTCGTCGTCATCGGAGCCGGGCCGGGAGGGATCTGCGCGGCGATCCTGCTGGCGCGCCGGGGCATCACCGACGTGGTCGTCCTCGAACGGTCCGCCGGGATCGGCGGTACCTGGTACAACAACCGCTACCCGGGCCTCGCGTGCGACGTGCCGAGCGATCTCTACTCGTTCAGCTTCTTCCAGGACTTCGACTGGCCCCGCACGTTCGCCCGTCGACACGAGATGTGTGCCTACGTCGAGGAGGCGGCCGCACGCTTCGGCGTGGCCGACCGCGTCGTCCTGAACGCCGGCGTGGAGTCGGTGCGCTGGGATGACGCCGCCGGCCGCTGGACCCTCGTCACGTCCACCGGCGACACCGTCCGCGCGCGGACCGTGGTGGGAGCCGTCGGCATGTTCAACGAGCCGGTCCGGCCCGACATCCCCGGCCTCGACGACTTCGCGGGCGTACTGGTGCACACCGCCGAATGGCCCGGCGACGACGTCTCCTTCCTGGAGGGGAAGGCCGTCGGCGTCATCGGGGCCGCGGCCAGCGCCATCCAGCTCGTCCCGGCCGTCGCCCCGATCGCCGAGCGGCTCGAGGTCTTCCACCGCACCCCGCAGTGGGTGTTCCCGAAGGACGACAGGGTGTTCGACGACGCCGAGCGGGCCGCGCGGCGCAAGGACCCCGCCATCGTCGCAGCGCTGCGGAAGGAGAGCACCCAGTTCGTCGACAGGCTGTGCGACTACAACAACGAGGCCCTCATGGCCGAGCTCCGCGAGAAGGGCATCGCGAACCTCGACGCCGTGCGTGACGAACGGGTGCGTGCGGCGATGCGGCCCGTGCTCCCGATCGGCGCCCAGCGCACGCTGTTGTCGTCCGAGTACTACCCCACGTTCAACCGGTCCGACGTCGCGCTGGTGACCGACCCGATCGTCCGGGTGGAACGGGACGGGGTCGTGACGGCCGCCGACGGCCTGCACCGGCTCGACGTGCTGGTCCTCGCGACGGGGTACGCCGCCCACAAGTTCCTGTCGGTCGTCGACGTGGTCGGCCGGGAGGGCACGGCGCTGCGCGAGGTCTGGAAGGACGGCGCGTACGCCTACAAGGGCATGACCGTCGACCGGTTCCCGAACCTGTTCATGCTGTACGGGCCGAACACCAACGGCGGGTCGATCATCGACAAGCTGGAGACCCAGTCGCGCTACGTGGTCGGCAAGATCGCCCACATCCTGGAGCACGACCTCGCGGCGCTCGAGGTGCGCACCGACGCGGTCGTCGCCTACAACGAGAAGCTGGCGCGCGACCTCGACCGCATCCACGCCTGGCGCGTCGACGGCAGCCGCTACTTCCGAGCACCCTCGGGCCGGATCGTCACACAGTGCCCGTACAACCCGACCGAGTACGACGAGCTGACCCGGGTCGACGACCTGGACGACTACACGGTCACGCCGCGCGACGCCGTCGCGTAGCGGCTCTCGCCGTGTTCCCACGACCCGTTCGTCTCGCCCGGCGCGGCGTCGTTCGGGAACCGGTCCCCACTGGTGTCTGGAAAGGAATGTCGTCATGAAGATCGGTGCCTTCTTCAACTGGCAGAACCACCTGGACTGGGAGCGCTACAACTCCCGGGGCAGCGAGCCGCCCAAGGTCGCTGACGCCCAGATCTACGAGGAGGAGCTCCATCTCGCCGACCTCGTCGAGCCGCTCGGGTTCGACACCTACTGGGCCATCGACCACTACGTGACCCCGTACGGCATGACCGGCGGCGTCATGCAGCACCTGTCGCACATCGCGGGCCGCACGAAGCGCATCGACGTGGGCACGATGGTGCTGGTGCTGCCCTGGTACCACCCGATGCACGTCGTCCACCAGATCAGCGCGCTGGACAACCAGCTGCAGGGGCGCGGGCTGACCCTCGGCGTCGGGCGTGGGGCGGCGGTGCGGGAGTTCAGCTCGTTCGGCATTCCGATGGGCGATGCGCGCGGCCGGTACAACGAGACGCTCGAGGTCATCAACCTCGCGCTGACCCAGGAGTTCTTCTCCTTCCAGGGTGAGCACTTCACGATCCCGGAGACCTCGGTGCGCCCGCGCTTCCGCAACCCCGAGCGGCTGCGCGCCGGCATGAAGTCGGGCTGGGCCAGCCCGCCGAGCCTCCCGCTGGCCGCCAACGCGGGTCTCGGGATGCTGCTGACCAACCAGAAGAGCTGGGAGGACTACCGCAAGGACGTCGCGATGTTCAACGGCATCCGGCGCGAGAACGGCTGGGAGCCCGAGCAGCCCACCGTCGTCGTCCGCGCGGCGTGTGCGGAGGACTCGGCCGAGGCCTGGTCGCTCATGGCCACGTACGCGCTGGAGGGGCAGGCGAGCAGCTCGAACCACTACCAGCTCGACGACACCGAGCGGCTGCGCAACACCAAGGGATACGAGCAGTACGCGGCGGTGGGCGCGCTCACCTTCACCGACGAGCAGATTCTCGAGGCCGCGGCGAAACCGCAGGCGTGGGGGACACCGGACGAGGTGTACGAGCGGCTGCTGCACATCCAGGCGATGACCGGCGCCTCCGAGTTCGTCCTGAACTTCCGCTTCGGCACCATGCCGGTCGAGGCCGCGGAGCGGTCGATGCGGTTGTTCGCGCAGGAGGTGCTGCCCCGGCTGCACTCGCTCGACGCGAAGCTCGGCCCGGAGCTCGACGGAAGCCAGCCGGTCGAGTAGCGCGGCGGGCCGACGGGTCGTCGTGGCCCCGGTCGCGCGGACGGCGCAGGCACGCCGTCCGTGCCGTGGCCGGCCCGGCGGACGGGCCAGGGCCCGTGCCACCCGTCGCCCTCCCGTGTCCCGGGTGATCGTCGGCGGATCGGGAGGGCCCGCACAGTCGTGCGACATCGAACGAGCAGACCCCGCGGTCGAGGGCCGCGGCATCCCCGCGGACCGGCGTCGGCGCCGGCGCCGCGCGCCCGACGTCCGGCCGAAACCCGGACCGACCGACCCGACCGGAGGAACCCCGAATGACACCGGAACTGCTGCTCGACGGCCTCAGATTCGCCGAGTGCCCGCGATGGCACGACGGGAAGCTGTGGTTCTCCGACATCTACGCCCGTCGGGTCGTGACCGTGACCCCGGCGGGGGAGTCCGACGTGGTCGTGCAGCTGGGCGACGACGACCTCCCGGCAGGCCTGGGCTTCCTGCCGGACGGGCGGCTGCTGATCGCGAACCTGGCACGACCGGTCGTCCTTCGGCTCGACGCCGACGGCTCGGTCTCGACCCATGCCGATCTCTCCGGGATCGCCGTCGGCCCGCTCAACGACATGGTCGTCGACCCGGCCGGCCGGGCCTACGTCGGGGCCAGCGGCGTCGACGAGCTGAGCGCCCCGCGCCCGCTCGTCGGGACCGGGAGCATCATCCGCGTCGACCCGGACGGGTCCGCCCGCATCGTGGCGCCCGAGATGGACTCCCCGAACGGCCCCGTCATCACCGCGGACGGGAAGCAGTACGTGGTCGCGTCGCTGCCCGCGCGCGAGCTCACGGGATTCGACATCGCCGCCGACGGATCGTTGTCCGGACGCCGGGTCTGGGCCGATCTGCAGCCGGCCGCTCCCGACGGGATCACCGTCGACGCGGAGAACGGGGTGTGGATCTGTGCCCCGCTGCAACGGGAGTGCCGTCGCGTCCTCGAGGGCGGCGAGGTCACCGACGTGATCGCACTGCCCGACCGGCTCCCCATCGCGCCGTGCCTCGGTGGGGACGACGGGCGGACGCTGTTCATCCTGAGCGTGACGACGGACGCCTCCACCATCGCGGACATGACGTGCGAGTCCGTGATCGAGTCGGTGCGCGTCGACGTCCCGGCCCCCCGCTGAAGGAGCTCCGGTGGACTTCGGTCTCTCCTTCGCGCTCCAGCTCCCGAGGCCATGGACCGAGCACTCCGAGTCGGAGCTGTTCGGCTCGGCCCTGGACCAGGTCGAGCTCGCCGAGGAACTCGGCTTCGACTACGCCTGGGTGCTCGAACAGCATTTCCTCGAGGAGTACTCGCACTCGTCGGCACCCGAGGTGTTCCTGGCCGCCGCGAGCCAGCGGACCTCACGCATCCGGCTCGGCCACGGAATCGCGCTCCTGCCGCCGGCCTACAACCAGCCGGCGAGGGTGGCCGAGCGCATTTCCACCCTCGATCTCGTGTCCGGCGGACGTGTCGACCTCGGCTTCGGTGACTCGAAGTCACGCATGGAGCTGGAGGGCTTTTCCATCGAGCCGGCGGACCGGCGCGAGATGACGGTCGAGGCGGCCGAGCAGATCGCCGACATGATGGCGCTCGAGCCCTATCCCGGGTTTACCGGCCGATTCTTCGCGATGCCCGCCCGCAACGTCGTCCCCAAGCCGGTGCAGAAGCCGCATCCGCCCTTGTGGATGGCCTGTTCCGACGACGAGTCCGTCCGGGCGGCCGCCCGGCTGGGAGTCGGTGCGCTCATCCACACGTTCTTCGACGCGGACGAGGCCGAGAAAGTGGTGCGCGACTACTACGACACGTTCAGGAACGAATGCGTCCCGATAGGTCGTGCGGTCAATCCCGCGGTGGCCACGATGGAGCCCTTCTACTGTCACCGGTCGGCCACCGTCGCACACGACCGGGGGCGGGCCGCGCACGGCTTCTTCACCTATGCGGCACGGCACTATTACGCGTTCGGTCGGCACCGCCCGGGATTCACGAACCTCGCCGACAACTTCCGACGTGTCGAGAAGCTGGTCGGTGGGGACATTCCGGTGCGCGGCGGCCATTCCATCGGCACTCCCGGCGCAGTGGCCGACCGGCTGCACGCACTGGAGGCGGCCGGAGTGGATCAGGTGATCCTGTTGCACCAGGTCGGCGACCTCACCCACGAGCAGGTCGCCGACTCGTTGCGGCTCTTCGCCGCCGACGTGCTGCCGGGGTTCGCTCAGGACCGGGACCGGCTGCGCCCGCGGCAGGAGGAACTGGCCCCGTACGTGCGGGCGGCGTTCGAACGCAAGAGCTGGGCGAGCGCTCCCCGGCGTGCCGAGGTCGAGGTGTGCGACGCCTACGGCCTGTCCCGTCCCGATGTGGAGATGGCGATGCTCGAAAGCCTGCCGCCCGCGACGCGGGAAATCATTCTCGATCTCCAGAAGCTCAAAGCGGCGGCATTGCAACTCGACCCGTAACGCGCATTCGCGGACCCGGCAAAGCGGCGAATGGTATCATCCGCACGTGCCAGAACCTGCTTCCCGGCCGCGAACTCGCCGGAAGTCGCCGACCAAGGTCGCCACGCTGCACGCGGTGGCCGAACTCGCCGGGTGTTCGACCGCGACCGTCTCCAAGGCATTGAACGGGCTGCCGGTCTCGGCCGAGAACCTGCGCCGGGTGTATGCCGCGGCCGAGCAGCTGGGCTACGTACCGAACCTCGCGGCCCGCTCGATGCGCCAGGAAAAGACGATGACCCTCGGCATGGTGGTCAATTTCGAGGGTCATCCGCGCAGCGAGCTGTTGTACGTGTTCCAGGACCTGATCGCCAACATGGAATCGGCCGGCTACAGCGTCCTGCTGTCGATCGTCCGCAACGAGGGGCTGGACCTCGACACGTTGTTGCAGCGTTTCCTCGCGCACCGCGTCGACGGACTGTTCTACTGGCAGGCCCGGCCGTCGAACACGCTCGCCTGGTACGAGCGGTCGAACATCCCGGTGATCGCGGTCGGGTTCCGGGACCCGAGATGCGCGCAGCTGCCGTTCGTCACGGTGGACGGTGCTCCCGCGTTCGCCGCCGCCTGCAGGGACCTGAAGGCGCACGGGCACCGGGACTTCGCCGAGATCGTGGTCGACCGGGTGGCCCCCCTCCACAAGCTCTACCCGCGGATGCGCGGCGTGCGGTGGCGCGAGATCCGGATCGGGCACGACGAGCAGGACGTCCGGGACGCCGTCGAGGAGCACCTGACGGGCCCGGACGCGCCGACGGCGGTGTTCGCCGCGCCGCCGACGGCGACGACGCTCCTGTCGGCGGCCGGTGAGCTGGGGCTGCGCGTCCCGGAGGACCTGTCCGTCGTGTCGTTCTTCGACCTCGAGGACGCGCCACTGTTCCGGACTCCGCTGAGCGCGATCCGTACCGACTACGACAAGCTCGGAGCGGCCGTGGCGACGGCCATGCTCGACGCGCTGGCCGGCCGGGAGGTCGGCGACGTGCTGATCCCGGCGTCGACCCATTACATCCCGCGCGCCTCCACCGGCCCGGCCCGGGAGCGCGCCTGACGGGCAGGGATCACGCCGGCGCCGTGTGGGTCACCCCGTGATCTCGGTGAGGGCGGGCGCGAGCCCTTCCAGCTGCTGGATGCCGGTCTCGTAGCCGGGCAGGACGCAGTTCACCAGGACGTGGTCGGCACCCGCGTCGAGGTGCGCCCGGGCCCTGGCCGCGATGTCGTCGGGACGGCCGTAGGCCATCACCGCGTCGACGACCCGGTCCGCACCCGCGGCGATCTCGTCGCTCGTGTAGCCCAGGCGGGCGAGGTTGGCCCCGTACGGCGACCCGGGAAAGCCGAGTGCTCCGACGACGAACTGCCCTGCGGCGTCGCGGGCGGCCCGGCGGTCGGCCAGCGCGACGACCGTGAGCGCGACGACGAGCAACTTGTCCGGGCCCAACGTTGCGCGGACGGACGCGGTGTACTCGACCGGGATCAGCCCGGGGTGCGCGCCGTCGGCGGCGGACGCGGCGAGCTCGACCATCTTCGGACCGTTCGCCGCGATGATGCGCGCGTAGGTCTGCTCGGCCGTGGGCAGGCCCGGCACGGGGGTGGTCATCGCCCGGAGGTAGTCGCGCATGAGCGAGTAGGGCCGGGCGTAGCGCAGCCCGAGTGCCTCGGCCTGGTACGCCATGCCTGCTCCCAGCCCGAGGACGAACCGGCCCGGGAAGGCCTCCCCGAGTGTGGCGGCGGCGGCGTGCAAGGTGACGGCAGGACGGGCCCACATGTTGGCGACCGCGGAACCGAGGACGAGCTGCTCGGTGGCACCGAGCAGCGTGGCGATCTCGACGAGCGCGTCGTGGCCGCCCACGCCCTCCCGCGCCCAGGCCGCCCGGTACCCGGCCTTCTCCAGCCGTCGGATCCCTTCGATCTGCTGCGGCATCGGGACCGTCTCCATGCCGGTCGTCGGCACGCTGACCCCGATCGGTCCGAGTGCCGCGCGGGCGGCCTTCACGCGCCCCCGGCTCGCCTCGTGTGTCGTCTGCCCCATGACGGTCCTTCCCGTACCGAGAGTCGTGTCCAGCGCGCCGGAATGGTGCCCGAACGATTCCTGCGGCATCGACGTCGCAGATCGTGCGACCGTGATCGGGGACGCGCCGCGGATCACCGAATGTCACGAGTCTAACGGAATATCGGATCCATTTCGGGCCACTACGGATATTTTCATGAGCTGCCGTGCGCGACGACGCCGGTTCCCGCGGCGAATCCTCGGTACGCCGAACGGAGGATCGGCGCCCGGTGCCGTCGGGGTTGCGAACTCGGCTGCCGGGACCGCTCAATCGTCGTGAGCGCGTCGCCTCTCGTCCGCCGACGGCCCGAACGCGACGAGGAATCGGTCGACGAGCGAGTCGGCGAGCTGGTCGTCGATGGGCAGCAGGTTCGCGAGGTGGGCGATCATGAGCGGCCCCTGCAGGTGGGCGATGGCCTCGTCGACGTCGACGTCACCCTCGACGAGGCCCTCCTCGGCCGCCTGCCGGACGAGCTTGGCCAGCACGTTGTTGTGCTGCCACTCCATCCGCTCGCTGATGGCGCGGATCTCGGTCTCGTGCTGGCTGAGCATGATGAATGCGGGAAGCATGCGCGCCCATTCGGTGTGGCGCAGCGTGTCGACCGAATACCGCATCGCGGCGCGCAGTGAGGTCTCGACATCGGCCTCCGGGTCGGGTTCGGGTAGCCGGGGGATGGCGGTCTCGATGACGGCGGCCAGCAGGTCGTCGCGCGACTTCCAGTGGCGGTAGATGGTCGTCTTGGCGACACCGGACCGCAGGGCCACGGCGTCCATGGTGAGAGCACCGGGCCCTCCTTCCACGAGGAGGTCGGTGGCGGTCTGCATGACAACGGATCGCGTGCGCTCCACACGGGGGTCCATGGTGGAGACGGTAGCGGGTGTCGAACCCTCGTTCCGACCACGAGTCCGCCCTTGACAGGAACAACGAACACTACGCTACCGTAGCGTAGTGTTCATCCGCCGCGGCAGCCGCGGACGTCGAGTTACAGGGTGGTAGTCGATGACAGCAGTGGGAGAGACGACGTCGCTGGGAGCCACGCCCGAGGAGGTGACGGCGTCGCTGCAGAGGCTCTGGGACGAGCGCGGCGCGGCCGTGGGCCGGACGTTCACGGTCACGCCGTGCCCGTACTCGGCCGAGGAGATCGCCGCGCTCGAGGAGGACGGCCGGCGGCTCGCCTACCTGCCCCCCGAGGTGGCCACCCGGGCGGGCCGGCACTGGCTCGGCAAGATCTGGCCGTTGATGGAGTGCTTCAGCGTCCTCGAGGACAACGTCGTCAGCAATGTCGTCAACCCGTCGGGCTGGTTCGACTACGAGTCCCAGATCGACGCGCCGAACGTCAACCTCGACCAGGCCGCGCTGCTGGCCGAGGTCGAGCGCCAGGGTCGCACGCTGCTCACCGTCAACCAGTGGATCGTGGCGGCGCAGGACTCGCGCGTGCTGACCGGCAAGTACCTCGACGAGACCCGCTCCTGGGTCCGCGTCAACTCCGGCATCGACCCGGGCCGGATCCTGGCCGTGCACATCGACGGCCCGAACATGGCGGTCGACCTGACCGATGAGGACGCGGTCGACGGCTCGATGATCATGGCCTACGACCTCAGTCCACACGATGCCGTGGAGGGCTGCGGTGGTCGCACCTCGAGCGTGCCGCCGGAGCGCCAGAACCTCGTCGAGGAGCCGGCCGAGCGCGTGGCACGCTGGACGATGACCCCGTACTTCGCCACCCTCGACCTCGACAAGGAGTGGCAGCGCCAGGTCGACAAGTACCTGGAGCTCGGCTTCCACACCGCGATGCACTTCACCGAGGAGCAGTACGTCCGCACGCTGCCGAAGTTCGAGCGGCAGCCGAAGGAGTACCGCGGCCGGTTCGACATGCCGATGCTGGTCGACCCCCGGCTGTTCTGGCGCAACCAGTGTGTCCTGGGTGGCGTCCGCATTCCGCACTTCGATTACTGCACCGAGCCGATCCCGGCCGATGAGCGCTTCCGTGTCCCCGCCCGTCCCTACGCCGCCTGGTTCGGAGCGTGGGACCAGCGCTTCCCCGAGCGCATCGCGCCGCCGGACGCGCGCGCCCAGCTCGCCGAGGACGAGATCGGCGGCAACTCGTGGGAGATGGCGGCCGTCGAGATCCTCTGGCCCGAGTACGACCTGCGCGGTCAGTACTGGGACATCATCGGCTACGTGGTGCACGATGCCAAGATCAAGAACATCCCGGACACCGACTACGAGCGCACGCTCTCCTGCTACCACTACCGCCGTTCGGCGGAGATCCACCCGAACCTCCACCAGTGGGCCTTCGAGGTCTTCCGCCCGCTCGTGCGCGGTAGCAAGATCGTCACCTCCCCCAACTCCTGAGGGCTGATCTCGTGGAGACCAAGGTCTCGTACTGCCGGACCTGCGGTGCCAACTGCGGCATGCTGGTCGATGTCGAGGACGACAAGATCGTCCGCGTGAGGGCGAACGCGGAGAACTCCTCGTCGGCCGGTTACACCTGTGTGAAGGGCCGCAACGCGGTCGCGGGGCACAACAGCTCCGATCGCATCCTGCGCCACCTCCGCCGGAGACGGGACGGCGGTTTCGACGAGATCAGTCTGGAGACGGCTGTCTCGGAGATCGCGGACCGGCTCGGGTCCATCATGACCGAGACGGGACCCGAGTCGGTCGGCATCTACTGGGGCACCTATGCCTGGATGGCGTCGGCGACCATACCGGTGGCCAAGGCGTGGTGGCGGGCCATCGGGTCGCACAAGTCGTTCTCGCCCATCACGATCGACCAGGCGTCCAAGACGATTTCGTGGGAGCGGACCGGCTTCTACACGGGCGGCTTCCAGCGGGTCGAGGACGCCGACGTCTGGTTGGAGATCGGCGGGAACCAGCTCATCTCGCTGCAGAGCGTCGGCTGGTCCAACACGAACCCGTTCGTGACGCTGAAGGAGCACAAGAAGCGCGGGCTCAAGCTCATCGTCATCGACCCGCGCCGCACCGAGCTGGCCAAGGCGGCCGATCTCCACCTGCGTCCGCGCCCGGGCACGGACGCCGTGCTGCTCACCGCCATCCTCAACGTCATCTTCGACAAGGGCCTCGACCGGCCGGAGTTCTACGGCCGGTACGCGGACAACGTCGAGGCTCTCAAGGACTACGTCCGGGGGACGACGCCGGCGATGGCCGCGGAGTTCTGCGACGTCCCGGAGGAGGACATCATCACCGCCGCGGTGATGTTCGGCGAGGGCAAGGTCGGCGCGGCCAACGGCCACACCGGCACGGACATGGGGCCCGGCGGGAACCCGTGCGAGCAGCTGATCCTCTCCCTCAACATCATCTGCGGCCGCTTCGTCCAGGAGGGCGAGCAGGTGCAGAGCGATGCGATCGTGGGCGACTCCCCGCCGCGGCACGCCCAGGTCATTCCGCCCTCGCGGCACTGGGACAAGGGCTGGCGCAACCGTTTCGGGTACGGCCTGATGCCGAGCCCGTTCTCGGGTTTCGGGGAGGTCCCGTGCGGGCTCTACGCCGACGAGATCCTGGAGCCGGGCGAGGACCGCGTGCGGGCGATGTTCTCGATCGGCGGCAACCCGGTCAACGCCATCCCGGATCTGCCGCGGCAGATCGAGGCGGCCAAGGCACTGGACCTGCTCGTCAACATCGACCCGTACATGACCGAGACCTCGCGGCTCTCGGACTACATCATCGCGCCGACGATGATGTACGAACGGCCCGACGTCAACGTCATCTTCGGCCCGTTCGGCATCTACACGCCGGCCCTGGTCCCGCCGCCGGGCGACACGGTCGAGGAGTGGCAGTTCTTCTGGCTCCTCGGCCAGGCGATGGGGCTCGACATGGAGCTCGGCGTGCCGAACGACGCCGGCTTCGGTTGCTTCGGGTACGTCCCCCCGGGCAGGCCGGTGAAGCTGACGGGCCCGTTGCCGTCGAGCGATGAGGTGCTCGCGATGGTGGCCGACAACGACGCGCTGCTCGAGGAGCTCAAGAAGCACCCGAACGGCCTTGCGGCGCCGAGGCGGTCGGTCACGGTGCAAGGTCCGGCCCCCGGCATGGAGGACAACCGTCTGGACCTCTTCCCGCCGGAGTTCCCACAGGAGATGGAGGCGCTCAGGTCCATCCTGCAGGACTCGGAGCGCCGCCACTACCGACTGATCGTGCGGCGGGCCAAGGAGCTCTTCAACAACCAGGGTCGGAATCTGCCCGAGATCACCAAGGGGAAGACCAACCCGCTGTACATCCACCCCGACGATCTCGCGTCGCACGGGCTCGGGTCGGGCGACCGGGTGACCGTCACCAGCGACCACGGCACCATCGCCGTGGTGACGAAGGCCGACGACACCCTGCGCCGGGGGGTCGTCGCGCTCACGCACGGCTGGGGCGGCCTGGAGGGGGACGACCCGTTCGCCCCGGGCGTCGGCGCGAGCGTCAACGCCCTGATGAGCACGCGCGGCCCTGTGCAGCAGGTGCTGCACATGCCGATCATGACGGCCCTGCCCGTCGACATCGAGCCGCTCGCGGACGCCCCGGCGTCGCGGACGGACCCGGCCTGAAGGAGGAGCGATGGCTGAACACGAAGGCCCGTCCCCGGTCCGCGCAGTGCCGTTCGAGATCCATGTCCCGGACGCGGAGCTCGACGACCTCGCCGCGCGGCTGCGCGCTACCCGATGGGCGCCGGAGGCGGGTAACGAGGACTGGAAGTACGGCGCGACGGGGGAGTTCCTGCGCGAGCTCGTCGACGCCTGGCTCGCCTTCGACTGGCGCGCCCAGGAGAAGAAGATCAACGAGCTGCCGCACTTCCGGGCGGACTTCGACGGGACGCCGATCCATTTCGTCCACCAGCGGGGGAAGGGCCCGGCGCCGCTGCCGCTGATCCTCTCGCACGGATGGCCCTGGACCTTCTGGGACTGGTCGGAGGTCGTCGGGCCGCTCACCGACCCCGCCGCGTACGGCGGCGACCCGGCGGACGCCTTCGACGTCGTCGTCCCGTCGATGCCCGGGTTCGCCTTCTCGAGCCCGCTGACGGAGAAACCGGTCACGGTCCGCTGGATCGCGGAGCTGTGGGACCAGCTGATGACCGACGTGCTGGGCTACCCGCGCTACGGCGCCGTCGGCGGCGACTGGGGCGAGGTGGTCACGACCGAGCTCGACCGCGTGGCCAGGGACCATCTCGCCGGGCTCTACCTGTCGACCGCTCCGACGACGCTCATCGGCGGGATGCAGACGCTCAAGCCCGAGGAGTACGCCCCGGACGAGGCCGGCTGGTTCGACCACACCCAGCAGATGATGAGGACGATCCTGAGCCACGGGCACGTGCACATCCTCGACCCGCAGACGCTGGCGTGGGCGCTCAACGACTCGCCGGTCGGCCTCGCGGCGTGGCTGATGGAGCGCCGACGCGCCTGGAGCGACTGCAACGGTGACCTGAGCTCGACGTACTCCACGGAATTCCTGCTCACGACCATCAGCCTGTACTGGTTCACGCACAGCTTCGGCTCCTCGGTCCGCATCTACGCCGACGCCACCGCGGCGCTCGCGGACGGCACGGAACACGTCGAGACGCCGGTCGGCGTCGGCGTGTTCCCAGCGGACGTGTTCCTCGTTCCGCGCGAGAGGGTCGCCGCGGCGGCGAACCTGCAGCACTGGTCGGTCCAGCCGAAGGGCGGCCACTTCGCCCCGGCCGAGCAGCCGCAGGCCGTCGTCGAGGAGCTGCGCACCTTCTTCCGCCCGCTTCGCCACCGCAGCGAGTGACGACCCAGCGCCGACGCGCCGAGTAGCCGCTGCCGTCGTCGGGCGCGTCGCACACGTACGGGGTACGGCTCACGACCGGGCGCCCGGCACCTGGAGCACAGCGCTCCACCGGGCCGACCGATGATGAGCGACATTCCCGTTCGAATCGGTCCGGCCGGAAACGAAGGACAGCGGGTCGTATCGCCACCGGGCGCAGGACCGCGATCGGGAGGAGACGGGAGCGCCCGGGCCCGCCCGTCGGAATCGGCCCTGTGCTCACGCCGCCTCGCGGTGGCGCGGCGATACCGGACGAGGCCGTCTCAGGAACCCCGTGACAGCGGCCTGACCAGCCAAGATCCTCGACTCGTGTCGAATAGGATCCATCCTTGACGCTTTCGTATCCTGCGACTACTGTGCACCCCACCGTCGGGCCGCGTCAGAGGTCGAGTCGCTGCGGAGTACGCCCCAACTTCAATCGCGCGGGCGAGTTCTGTTCGCCGTGCGAGAAACGGAATGTGGCAGGCCATGAGAATGAGGACGAACTGTGTCGCCCTTGCGGCATTGGCAGTCTTGCTCGCCGGCTGCGGTAACGGCGGTGGCGCGTCGAGCGGATCGAGCGCGTCGGAGATTTCCGCGCCGGCTGTGAACGCCGTCGCCGCGGACTCGTCGAAGCCGCCGGTACTGGTCGGTTTCGAGAACACGATGACCGGCACGTTCGCGTTCCCCGCCTTCGCGGACGGTTTCGCGGCGGGTGTGAAGTACGTGAACGAGGAGCTCGGCGGGATCAACGGGAGCCCGTTGACGTCGACCCTCTGCGCGTCCGACGGCACGCCGGACGGTGCGGTCAACTGCGGCAACCAGTTCGTCCAGAGCGACGTCGTGCTCTCGGTCCTCGGGTTCGACTACGGCGCGGACGGCATCCTGCCGGTCCTCAAGGCCGCGGGCGTCGCGGAGTTCGGCTACCAGGCCATCACGCCGGGGATGAACAACGCGGTCGGGCAGGCCTTCTTCGCCTCCCCGTCGACCCAGGAGGCGTACTCCGCCGCCGTGGTCGCGCAAAAGGGCCTCGGGGTCAGGTCGCTGGCGACGGTCATGCCCGACCTCCCGCCGATGCACGACTACTTCGCGACGGTCGTCGAGCCCGCCGCCCGGAAGGTGGGGATCGCGATCCGCGCCTTCTACTACCCGGCGACCGGACCGGACTGGGCGAGCTTCGCCTCGTCGGTCGTCGCGACGCAGCCCGAGGGCATCACCCTCTATGTCGGTGACGCCGACGCGCTGGCGGCGATCCCGGCGTTCCGGGGCACCGGGTTCACGGGTGTCATCGACGCATCGACGTCGACCTCGGTCATCCCGAAGCTCTCGCCGCAGGTCCTCGAGAAGGTCATCTTCGTCAACCCGTTCTTCAACAACCTGTACGCGGACTCGGCGCTGAGCCCGAAGGTGAGGGCCGACCTCGCCGCGTTCAACCGGCACATCAAGCCGGACCCCGCGAGTTACACCTTCGCCCAGGCGGGCTTCTTCGACGCCGTGCAGGCCGCGGACATGCTGCGGCAGGTCGCTGCCAAGACCGGTGCTCCGCTGACCAGGCAGACCGTCCTGCAGAACATCGCCAGCACGAAGGGCGGGATGTTCTTCCGGGACGGCACCTACGACTGCTCGACGCCGAGCTGGCCCGGGACCACGTCGTGCACCAGCGGCTTCAACTACGCCGAGGTGGGAGCGGACAAGAAGCTCACGCCACTGGCGAACTCGCCGGTGGACGTCTCGTCGGTCCGGGTCACCGGCTGACGGCTCGTGCACCACGGCCGAGGTCCGGCCCGCGCGCCGCGAGGCGGGCGTGGCCGGACCCCGGGGAACGCGCCGGCGCCCGGGCTGCGGCACCGACTTCGTCCTGATCCGAACCGCAGGGAAGAGACATGACCCCCTATCTGCTGTTCCTGTTCCTCGGGTTGAGCCTCGGCGCGGTCTATGCCTCGATGGCGTTGAGCATCACCCTGACCTACCAGGGCTCAGGCGTGATCAACTTCGCCGCGGGTGCGATGGCGACCGTTCCGTTGTACGTCTACGACGACCTGCGCAACGGTCTGTTCAGCCTCCCCCTGCCGGGCGTGCCCTCGATGGAGGTCGGTGAGCAGCCGGTGTGGCTGGCGATCCTGCTGGGCATCGCCGTCGCCGCCGTGCTGGGCCTGCTGGTCGAGGTGCTGATCTCCCGCCCGCTGCGCAGGGCGCCGGTGCTGGCGAAGGTGGTCGCCGCCGTCGGCGTGATGCTGACTATCCAGGCCTGCGTCGCGCTCAAGTTCGGCAGCGACGCCCGGTCGCTGACGGCGGTGCTGCCCACGGGGACCATGCGGATCGCCGGGATCCAGGTGCCGACCGACCGGCTCTGGTTCGCGGGGATCGTCGTCCTCGCGGGCGTCGCCCTCGCGATCTGGTTCCGCCGGTCGCGCGTCGGGCTCGCGGTGCAGGCGGCGGCGGAGAACCAGCGCGCGGCCGAGTTCGCGCGGCTGTCCCCCAACGTTCTGGGGATCGTCACGTGGGTCGTGTCGTCGGTGTTCGTGGCGCTCTCGATGATTCTCGCGGGGCCGGCGATCGGCGTCCTGACCCCGGGCAACATGACCCTGCTCGTCGTCCCCGCCCTCGCCGCGGCGCTGATCGGTCGGATGAGCTCGCTGTGGGCGGCGCTCGCGGGTGGCCTCGCCATGGGCGTACTGGTCGCCGAGCTGCAGTTCCTGTCCCAGACGAAGACCTGGTGGCCGGAGTGGGCCAAGCAGGGGCTGACCGACGCGGTGCCGTTCGTCGTGATCGTGGTCGTGTTGTTCGTGGTGGGCCGGTCCATCCCCATGCGCGGTGACGACGAGCAGTTGAAGCTGCCGGCCGTCCGGCTGCCGCGGAACCGTCCGCTCGTGATCGCGGCGCTGCTGGTCGGCGGCGTCGCGCTCGTGACGCTCACGGACGGCAGCTACCGGTTCGGCGTCATCAACAGCCTGGCCCTCTCGCTCATCGCCTTGTCGCTCGTCGTCCTCACCGGGATGGTCGGGCAGATCTCGCTGGCCCAGGCCGGGCTGGCCGGCGCGGCCGGGCTGGTGGTGTCCAAGCTCGGCACCCACCTCCCGTTCCCGCTACCGATGATCATCGGGGCCCTGGTGGCGATGGTGATCGGCGTGCTGATCGGCCTGCCCGCGTTGCGGATCCGCGGCGCGCAGCTGGCCGTCGTCACGCTGGCTGCGGCCGTCGTCGTGCAACAGTTCGTGCTCGGCAACCGGCTGTTCGTCTCGACCGAGAACGCGATCCCGGATCCGCAGCTGTTCGGCCTGGACCTCGGCGTGCGCGAGGGCACGACCATCGCGCGGGTGCCGTTCGGGCTGCTCGTGCTCGCGGTCGTCGCGGTGACCTTCGTCCTGGTGTGCAACGTGATCCGCAGCGGGACCGGGCGCAGGATGCTGGCCGTGCGGTCCAACGAGCGCGCCGCGGCGTCGGTGGGCATCAACGTGTCCGCGGTCAAGCTGACGGCGTTCGCGCTGGCGTCGTTCCTCGCGGGGCTGGGCGGCACGCTGATCGGCTACAGCCGTGGAGTGCTCTCCGTTGAGTCCTTCGGCGTCCTCGTCGGCCTGTCGATCCTCGCGGTCGCCTACATCGGTGGCATCGCGAGCGCGAGCGGTGCCTTCGTCGCGGGCGCGATGGGCGCTGTGGGCATCGTCTTCGTCATCCTCGACCGGAACCTGGATCTGGGTCCGTACTACTCGGTGATCACCGGACTGGGCCTGCTCCTCGCGGTGCTGTTCAACCCGCTCGGCGTCGCCGGTGGGATCCGCGCCGAGTACGACAAGCTCCGTGCGCGACTGCGGCGGGGCCGTCGCCAGGACCCGCTCGTCCCCGTCCGCGACGTGACGCGGGGGGACCCGGTGCTGCGCCGGCCCGCCACCCGGACGATCGGCGAGGTCTGCCTGCGGACGTCGGACGTGCGGGTCACCTACGGCGGGGTGAAGGCGGTCGACGGGGTCGACATCGAGGTCCGCGCCGGCGAGATCGTCGGCCTGATCGGCCCGAACGGCGCCGGCAAGACCAGCTTCATCGACGCGATCTCGGGGTTCACCCCGGCCACCGGCACGGTGGAGCTCGGCGGCCGGGACGTCAGCTCGTTGCCCGCCCACCGTCGGGCCCGGCTGGGGCTCGTCCGCACCTGGCAGTCGATGGAGCTCTTCGACGACCTCTCGGTGCTCGGCAACGTCCGCGTCGCCGACGACGTCCGGCACCGGTCGTTCGCCTTCGTCCGTGACATGTTCCGGCCGTCCCGGACGCCGTCGGGGACCGTGACCGACGCGATGACGCTGCTGTCGATGACCGACTCGAGCGACGGCCGCCCGGAGGAGCTCCCGCTGGGACGGCAGAAGCTGCTCGGCGTGGCGCGGGCGCTCGCGCTGACGCCGCAGGTCCTGCTGCTCGACGAGCCGGCCGCGGGCCTGGACACCCCCGAGAGCATCGAGTTCGGCAACGACCTGCACCAGATCGCGGCGACCGGCGTCGGCTGCCTGCTCGTCGACCACGACATGCACCTGGTGTTCGGCGTGTGCGACCGGGTCTACGTGATCGAGTTCGGCAGGCCGATCGCCGTCGGCACGCCCGAGGAGATCCGGAGGAACCCGAAGGTCCTCGCCGCCTACCTCGGCGGGGAGCACAGCGAGCTCGACGACGTCGAGCCCGTGACGCCCGAGCCGACCGCGATCGGAGGACTGTGATGAGCACCGTGATCCGGGCGAGCGGCCTGCACTGCGGCTACGGGACGCTGCCGGTGGTCCGGGATCTCGATCTGACCGTCGACGCCGGTGAGGTCGTGTGCCTGCTCGGGGCCAACGGCGCGGGCAAGACCACGACCCTGCTCACCGTCGCGGGTGCGCTCCCGCCGCTGGGTGGCGACCTGCAGGTACTCGGCAGCCCGGTCACGAAGGCGCGGCCCTACGCGGTCGCGCGCCGGGGCCTGAGCATGGTGCCCGAGGGCCGGGGCCTGTTCTACAAGCTCACCGTGGCCGAGAACCTGCGGCTGCGCCGGCACCGCGGGTCCACGGTCACGATGTCGGAGGTGCTCGACCGGTTCCCGGCGCTGCGCCCGCTGACGAACCGGCGCACCGGGCTGCTGTCGGGGGGAGAGCAGCAGATGGTCGCGCTGGCGGGGGCGCTCATCGCCGACCCGCAGGTGGTGCTGCTCGACGAGATGTGCCTGGGGCTTGCGCCGATCATCGTCGAGCGGCTGCTGCCGATGGTGCGGCGCATCGCCGAGGAGCACTCGATGGGCGTCCTGCTCGTCGAGCAGCACGTGCTCGCGGCGCTGCGGATCGCCGACCGCGGCTACGTCCTGGCCCACGGCCGCGTCGTCGCCGAGGGTTCGGCGGCCGAGCTCCGCCGCGACGCCGAGCAGCTCGAGGCGAGCTACCTCGGCGACGACCCGGCCACCGCGCCCGCCGACCGGGCGACGCCGGTGACCGTGAGCGCGTCCGAGACGACCTCCCGTGAGCGGCGATAGTCGCCATGGCGACCATCGCCGCTCACGAGCCTCGTCGTGCACAAGGCGAGGCCCGTCCATCGTGAACAGAGGACAGACATGAAGATCGGAATCCAGGCCTACGTCACCGCGTACGGCATCGATCCGGTGACCCTCGGCAAGGCGATCGAGGACGCCGGGTTCGACTCCTACTGGGCGCCGGACCACGCCGCCGTCCCGGTCGCCCCCGCGACGCCGCTGCCGCTACCCGGAGGGCGGTTCCCCGACGTCTACGGGCAGATGGTCGACCCGTTCGTCTCGCTCAGCGTGATGGCGACGGCCACGACCGCCCTCCGGCTCGTGACCGGGGTCTGCCTGGTGCCGGAGCGGAACCCGCTCATGCTGGCCAAGCTCGTCAGCAGCCTGGACCTCTTCTCCGGCGGACGGGTGATCTTCGGCGCCGGCACCGGGTACGTCCCCGAGCTCACCGAGGTGTTCACGCCGCACCACGCCACCCCGTGGAAGCTGACGATCGAGTCCATCGAGGCGATGAAGCTGCTGTGGACGAACGGCCGCGGCGCCTACGACGGCGACCTGGTCAGGTTCCCCGAGGTCATCTGCGACCCGCTGCCGGTGCAGCGGCCGCATCCGCCGGTGGTGTTGGGGGCGCGGCCGACGCCGGTGTCGGCGCGGCGGGTGGCGGCGGTGGCGGACGGGATCTATCTGACGGTGGTGACGCCGGAGGAGGTGGCGGGGGCGCGGGCGGCGATCACGGCTGAGTGTGAGCGGATCGGGCGGGATCCGGCGGAGATCGAGATCTCGGTGAGTGTGCATGATCCGAGTCCGCGCTTCCAGCGGGAGTTCGGGGAGGCGGGGGCGGATCGGCTGGTGGTGATGTTGCACAACCATGACGGCAAGCCGTTGCCGCGGGAGGAGTGGGCGGGACGGCAGATGGAGAACATCCTGGCCCCGGCGCCGTCCCCGGAGGAGACCCTGCGCTCGCTGGAGCGGGTCCGCGAGCTCGCGGAACTCTGATCCGCCATGCCCTTTGCTGTTCGGCCGATACCTGTGAAGGACGGGACAGATGACCGATCTCGATGACCTGCCCTCGCTCGCTGCGGAGGGGCCGGCGCCGATTGCCGGTGTCCGCGGGAGGCCGCCCGCGGAGCTGCGGGCGCTGGAGGACGCGATCGTCGAGCGTGTCCGCGAGTGCGCCGCGGCCGACGACTTCGCGGAGCGGGCGCGGGTGGCCGACCGGGACGGCGCGCTCGCCGTCGAGAACCTGCGGCTGATGCAGGAGATCGGTGTGACGGGCATGCCGATCGACCCTGCCCTGGGGTCCTCCGGTGCTTCGCTCTCCGCGGCCGTGCGTGTCATGGAGGAGCTGGCCTACCGGGACGCCTCGACGGCGCTGGCGATCAACATGCATTGGGGTGGTGCCCGCGGGCTGGCCCAGATGCCGTCCTTTCCCCGCAGGGACGAGGCGTGCGCGGCGATCGCGCGGCACGAGGCGACGATCTGCGGCGGCTTCTCGATATCCTCCGAGGGGCTGGACTCCCGCAAGTCCGGGGTGGTCTGCCGCGACGAGGGCGACGTCTACGTGTTCAACGGGCGCAGCGGATACGCGTCGATGAGCGAGGCGGCCGGCTACGCCATGCTCGGCGCGATCCTCGAGGGCAGCGATCCGGACGATCCGACGTATGTCCTGACCGTGGGTCGGATGGGCGAACCAGGGCTGATCAACCACCACAACTGGAACGCGATGGGCATGCGCGCCACGGGCAGCAGTGATCTCGAGTGCCGGGACCTCGCCGTGGTGAAGGACGACTGCCTCGTCGGCCAGATGAAGACGTTCCAGTTCCGGCGCCCGATCGACACCGCGTACAACACGTTCGGCATCGGGGCCATCTGGGTCGGCCTGTCGCGGGCGGCCTTCGACTTCACGGTCGACCACGCGAAGCGGCGCTACGGATACATGGCCAGCAGCTCGCTGGAGTCGGTGAAGGCGTCCTACCGGGCCGACGAGCCGTGGGCGCAGGCCGCCATCGGGAGCATGGACCACTGGCTCGGCACCGGCCGGGCGCTGCTGCGCGACATGGTGGATCGGCTCGACGATTACGACGACGACGAGCTGATGGGCCGCGACCATGTGCGGACCCTGTACCACCTGCGCCGGATGTCCGAGGAGGTCGCCCTCGGCGCGATGAAGACCTGTGGGGCGCACGGGTACGTGAAGTCCCGGACGCTGGAGCGCATCTTCCGCGACCTGATCGGGGGCGTCGTGATGGCGTGGAAGACCGACGACCTCCAGCACAAGCTCGGCGTCGGCGCGCTGGGGCGGCCGATCATGATCAGCGGCCCGGGCGGGACCTAGTTCCTGGATGGTATGGATCCAATATTGACCAATATGTATACATTAATCTAGGGTGGGGGCATGGAACCAGGGGCCGGCGTGGCCAGACCGACACCGCGTGCGAGTGCGACCACCCGCCCGTTCTGGGACGGCTGTCGCCGGGGGGTGCTGCTCGTCCAGCGCTGCCGCGCGTGCGCGGCGCACACGTTCACCCCGCAGGACTTCTGCCGGACCTGCCTCAGCTGCGACCTCGACTGGGTCGAGTCGGGAGGTGAGGGGGTCATCGTCACCTACACCACCATCTGGCGGCCGCAGACCCCGGCGTTCGAGGTGCCCTATGTGGTGGCGGTCGTCGCACTGACGGAGGGCTACGAGATGCTGACGAACATCGTCGACAGCGAGCCGGCGGAGATCCAGGTCGGCGCCAAGGTGCACGTCGCGTTCCGCGACGTCGCGCCGGACGTCACGCTGCCGTGCTTCACGGTGGTGGCCTCGTGATCTCCCCGGGCACGGCGACGATCGTCGGCGCGTACAACACCAAGCAGGCGCGGGTGCTCCCGGGCGAGACGTCCTACAGCATCACGCTCAAGGCCGTCCAGGGCGCGCTGGCCGACGCCGGGCTCGGGTTGAGCGACGTCGACGGGCTCAACGTGCTGCCCGGGCTGCAATACCGCAACGGGTCCGACGCCTTCGGCTACGCGTTGGGCATCCCGACGTTCTGGGTCGGCACCGCCGCTCCCGGACCGGCGTCGGTGGCCGAGGCCGCGCTCGCGATCGAGGCGGGGATGTGCACCACGGTCGTGATCGCCAGCGGCCAGGCGCAGGTGCACACCGACAAGGACTCGGTCGCGCCGTGGACCCGGCCGGAGAACGAGTTCGTCGAGTGCTGGGGCCTGATGACGCCGGCCGAGTTCGCGCTGGCGGCCCGCGAGTACATGCACCGGTTCTCGGTGACGCAGGAACAGATCTCCTACGTGGCAAGCGTGATCCGCAACAACGGTTCGCGGAACCCGGAGGCCGTCTACTACGGTCGCGGTCCGTTCACGACCGAGGACATCCTCGCCTCCCGCATGATCGCCGACCCGTACCACCTGCTCGACTGCTGCACCACGGGCGAGGGCGGTTCGGCTCTCGTGCTCACGAGCGCGGAGCGCGCCCGGGACCTGCCGAACCGGGGGGTCCGCGTGCTGGGCGGCGGCTGGGACAGCTGGGGCCCCACCTACACCCACCCGCCGACGTACGACCAGACGGCGATGTGGGGCCGTAAGGCCGCCGACGCGGCGTTCGCACGGGCGGGGCTGGAGCGCGAGGACATCGACGTCTACGAGTTCTACGACAACTTCTCGTGGGAGATCATCCGTTACTTCGAGGCGCTCCGGTACTGCGACGTCGGCGAGGGGGCGGACCTCGTCGCGAACGGTGCGATCGAGGTGGGCGGGCGGTACCCGGTGGTGACCGACGGGGGCACGATGTCGCACTCGCACACCGGTGAGTCGCAACGCATCCAACGGGTGGTGCAGGCGGTGCGCCAGCTGCGCGGGACCAGCGCGGCCAACCAGGTCGAGGGCGCCGAGACCGCGGTCGTGGCGCAGATCGGCGACGTCGTCGTGCTGGGCGCGGCGTAGCGTCCGGGCACGACCACGACGGCCCCCTGGTCCTCGGTGCGGACCAGGGGGCCGCGTCGTGCGGGGGGTGCGGCCGGGCGGCGCTCGGGCACGCCGGCGGCCGGAGCGCAGGCCGGCCGCCGGTGGTTCACGCCTCCTGGCGGATCAGGTCGGCGGCGCGCCAGGCCAACGCCATCGTCGGGGCCGCGGTGTTCCCGGCGGGCTGGGCGGCGAACACGGAGGCATCGACGATCCGCAGGCCCTCGACGCCGCGCAGCCGCAGGCGGTCGTCCACGACGTCGTCCGGGTCCGGGCCCATGGCTGCGGAACCGATCGCGTGGTAGATGCCGAGCGGGCTGTCCTGCGCCAGCCGGACGACCTGCTCGGCGGTCGAGACCGCCGGCCCCGGCTGGTCCTCACCCTCGATCAGTTCGGCGAGCGGGTCCTGCGCGACCATCTCCCGTCCCCAGTCCAGGATCCGTGCCGTCGCCGCTCGGTCCTCGTCGGTCTCGACGTATCGCGGTCGGATGACGGGCCGGTCCTCCGGGAGCGGACCGCCGAGGTGGATCGAGCTCCGTGTGGTGGGCCGGATCGGGTACCCGACGAACGTCGCTCCGGCGTAGCTCGCCAGCTTCATCCTGTCCGCGGCGGTGTCGAGCGCCATCGGCATCCAGATCCCCTGGACGTCCGGGCGGTCCAGGTCCGGGGCGGTCCTGAACGCGCAGACCAGGTCGTACCCGGCCGTGGCGATGGGCCCGCCCCGGGTGAGGAGGTACCGGGCGCCCTGCAGGGCCTGCTTCGGCACGCTGTTGAGCTCGTGGGTCCGGCCGATCCGGCCCTTCAGCCGCACCTGCAGCTTCACGCCGCGCTGCTCGATCACCCGCTCGCCCACGTTCGGGCTTTCCACGCGCAGCGCGACGCCCGCGGCCGCCAGCGTCTCGGCGCGGCCGATGCCCGAGCGCTCCAGGAGCAAGGGGGTCTCGATCGTCCCCGCGGACACGATGACCTCGCGCCGCACGATGTGGTCGCGGTAGCCGGACCGGCCCCGGGCACGGACGCCGACGACGCGGCGTCCGTCGAAGAGCAGGTATCCCACGCGGGTACCGGTGAGCACGGTGAGGTTCGGCCGCTTCGCGGCGGGCCGGAGGAACGCGGTCGCCGCGCTGACCCGGATCCCGTTCTTGATCGTGGACGGGGTGAACCCGATCCGTTCGCTGTCGTCCTCGTTGAAATCCCGGGTGTACCGGAGTCCCATTTTCTCCGCGGCACCGACGATGGCGTCACAGACGAGCTCACTCCGATCGCCGATCGTCACGCCCACCGGGCCACCGACGCCGCGGACATCGGATGCGCCGATTCCGTGGTCTTCCATCGCCGTGAAAACGGGCAGCATTTCGTCCCATCCCCAGCCGGTGTTTCCGCGCCGGGTGATGGCGTCGTAGTCCGGCTGCGCACCGCGGATGTACATCATTCCGTTCACGGCGGTGGAACCGCCGCGCACCTTTCCGCGGGTCCAGGACTCGCCGTTCTGACCAGGGCCGACGGGCTGCGTCGGGTAGTGGTAGCAGTAACGGCTGCTCTGCAGCGTGAAATAGAATCCCTTCGGAACGTGCAGCATCGGGTTGCGGTCATGGCCGCCGTACTCCACCAGGAGGACCTCGACCGAGGGGTCTTCGGTCAACCGATCGGCGAGAACACAGCCGGCCGCTCCCGCGCCCACGATGATGTAGTCGTAAAATGTCACGAGTTACAGCCTCCAACGATTCCTGTGGGCAATCCGTGGATCGCCCCGACCGCTCGACGCGCCATTCGTGATCGTCGGGTCGGATGCCGGACGGCGACGGTAGCGCATGGATTCAGCGACGGCAATATTGGATCCATCATGGCGGTGGCGCTCCGTACGGCGGCCGACCGCGGCGGCGCGATGGAGCTGCCGGGCGACCCTTGACCTGCAGGCGGGGCGCGCCTAGTCTCCGACCTTAAACGTTTACCCAGGACGCGCGAGCCGGGTGCGGCAGCACCCGGCACATCTCGGGCGCGACCACCGCGCGGTTGCGGAGCCGACCCGGGGCGCGAGGCGACGGACCACGCGACGCGAGCTTTCCACGTCGGACACCGGTACCGGCGGATGTCGACCGATGCCGGTCCCGACCGGCGGGCACGACGTCCGGATGCGAAGAAGTGCAGGGGAGAGGGAGCTCGATGAGGCGGTTCACGATGACGATCGACGGTCGTGGAGTCGAGTCGGCGCAGCACTTCGACGTGATCGACCCGGCGACCGAGCAGGTCTGCGGCCGCGCGCCCGAGTGCTCACCCGAGCAGCTGGACGCGGCGTTCGCGGCCGCCTCGACGGCGTTGCGTGGCTGGAGCGGCCTCGCGCCGGAGCGCCGCGGGAAGGCGCTCGCCGCCGCAGCCGACGCGCTCGAGCGTCAGACGGCCGAACTCGCCGCCGTCCTCACCGCGGAGCAGGGCAAGCCGCTCGCACAGGCACGCGCCGAGATCGGCTCGGCGGTCCGCTGGCTTCGCCACTTCGCCGGGTTCACGCCGAACCGCGAGGTCGTCCAGGACGACGACGTGGCGTTCGCGGAGGTGCTCCGCCGGCCGCTCGGTGTCGTCGCAGCCATCACCCCGTGGAATTTCCCCGTCAGCCTGGCCTTCTGGAAGATCGCCCCGGCGCTGGCCGCGGGCAACACGGTCGTCGTGAAGCCGTCGCCGTACACCCCGCTGACCACCCTGCGCATCGGCGAGCTGCTGCGCGGTGTCCTCCCCGACGGCGTGCTCGGCGTCGTCAGCGGCGGTGACGCGCTCGGCGCCCGGCTGACCCGGCACCCGGCCCCGCGGAAGATCAGCTTCACCGGGTCGACCGCGACCGGCCGGAAGGTCCTGTCCGCCGCGGCGGACGACCTCAAACGGGTGACCCTCGAGCTCGGCGGCAACGACCCCGCGATCGTCCTCGACGACGTCGACGTCGCCGAGATCGCACCGAAGCTGTTCCGCACGGCGTTCGCCAACAGCGGGCAGGTCTGCGTCGCCGTCAAGCGGATCTACGCGCCGCGACAGCTGTACGCGGACCTGGTCGACGCGCTGGCGCACGAGGCGGTCACGGCGCGGACCGGTGACGGGCGGGACCCGGAGACCCTGCTCGGGCCGGTCAACAACCGTCCACAGCTGGACCGGGTGGCCGCGCTCGTGTCGGACGCGCTGAGCCGTGGCGCCGTCGCCGCGGCGGGTGGGTCCCGGCTGGCCCGCGACGGCTACTTCTTCGCGCCGACCGTGCTGGCGGGCGCGGAGGACGGCATGCCGGTCGTCGACGAGGAGCAGTTCGGCCCGGCGCTCCCCGTGGTCGCCTACGACGATGTCGACACCGTCGTGGAGCGGGCGAACGCGTCGCACTTCGGGCTCGCGGGCTCGGTGTGGGGCGAGGACGTCGAGCGGGCCGCGCGGATCGCCGGCCGGCTCGACTGCGGAACCTCGTGGGTCAACGCGCACATCGCGCTGGCACCCCACATCCCGTTCGCCGGCGCGAAGTGGAGTGGCGTCGGGACCGAGAACGGGCGGTGGGGCTACGAGGAGTTCACGCAGCTCAAGGTCGAGTACGTCGCCGGCGGGTCCCCGGCGCGCCGGCGCAGGAGCGAACCGACGACGGCCGCGGGCCGGCACTGACCGGAACCGCATGGATCCGATCCGGCGTTGACAAATTCCCATCAATGAACCCTCGGGTTGACTGACGAAAGGTCGTCCGGTGTCAGAACGGAACCTGCCGAAGATCATCAGTGTGGACGACCACGTGGTCGAGCCCCGCAACCTGTTCGAGACGTGGTTGCCGACGAAGTTCCACGACCGCGCGCCGCGGGTGGAACGTCGGTGGATCGACATGACGACCGACGCGTACCACGACACCGAGGCCGCCGAGGGCGAAGGCCTTCCCGGTGACGTCTGGATCTACGGCAACTCGATGTACGTGCCCCGCCGGCCCGTCCTGATCCTGAAGGACGTGGAGACCTCCGCGGAGCTGCGCGACAAGGAGCCGGTCACCTACGACCAGATGGACCCCGCCTGCTACGTGCCGGAGGAACGGCTCAAGGTGATGGACTCCCAGCACGTCGAGGCCTCGCTGGGATTCCCGTCGTTCCCGCGGTTCTGCGGACAGGCGTTCAGCGAGCAGTTCCCCGGGGACCGCGAGCTCGGCCTGGCCTGCGTGCGCGCGTACAACGACTGGATGGTCGAGGAGTGGTGCGGGGACTCCGGCGGCCGCCTGGTCCCGGTGCAGGTCGTGCCCCTGTGGGACGCCGAGCTGGCCGCGGCCGAGATCCGGCGCAACGCGGCGCGCGGCGTGCGGGCCGTGACCTTCAGCGAGATCGTGGGTCATCTCGGGTTCGACAACATCCACCACCGCAACTGGGACCCGTTCTTCGCCGCGTGCGAGGAGACCGGGACCGTGGTGTGCATGCACATCGGGTCGGCGTCGCTGATGATGACGCCGCCCCCGGACTCCGCGACCGTGGTGGTGCCGATCCTGCAGTTCACGAACTCGTTGTCGTCGATGGCCGACTTCGTGTTCTCCGGGGTCCTCGACCGGTTCCCGGCCCTCAAGCTGGCGTACTCCGAGGGCCAGGCCGGCTGGATGCCGTACGCGCTGGAGCGGATGGACCACGCCTACAAGCACCACACGTGGGCACTCGGCGAGCACGAGCTCCAGGAGCTCCCGTCGACCTACGTCCGGCGCAACATGTACGGCTGCGTGTTCGCGGACCGGCACGCGATCAAGAACGCCCGGGAGATCGGGATCGACCGGCTCATGTTCGAGGTCGACTTCCCGCACGCCGACGGCCCCTACCCACACACCTACGAGCACCTGGCCTCGCAGTTCGAGGGCATCGACGAGGAGACGACCTACCAGATCGTGCGCGGCAACGCGATCCGCCTCTTCGAGCTCGATCTGGACAGGGACCGCGCCGGGGCAGTCGCCGTCGCCGCCGCCGGATCCTGAGACCCGGCACGGCGCCGCACCCTCGAACGGAAGGGACGTCGCCCGTGGGAACGCTCATGGGCAGCCCGGTGTTCGGGCTCGACCTCGCCCCGAGTCCGGCCCAGCAGTCCTCTGCCGGGCACAGCGCGGGCGCGGGCCTCGCGGCGGGTGTGGCGCTCCTGATGTGCCCGATGCTCGACGACCGCGAGCGCACTCCCTCGAGCACCGCGCTCGACGGCGTGGGCGTAGGGGCCGGACGGCGAACCGGGTGGGATGGACGGCGCCGCTGGGCGAACGGTGGGGCGGGACGGACGTCGGCCCGTACACAGCGCCGGCGCGGGCGGGGGACTTCGCCCGGGGTTGGCGCCGGCGTACCCGGACGTCGGCGCGGTGGGGACGTTCCGGGACGAGGTCGTCGAGCACGCGGGGCGGATCTGGCCGGAGGGTGGGGACGCCGAGCTGCACGTCCGGCCCGGTGGCTACCACTGCGTCGAGATCGTCGCACCGAGGCGGAGGTGTCGCGCCGGGCGCCGGCGGCCCGCGCGGAGTGGATGGCGCGCAACTTCGCCAGGTCGCGGTGACGTGCCGTCGGGCGCGACCGCAGGGCAGGACAAGAACGTCCGCACGGAGTCGAGGGAGTGAACGAATGAGCGGCAGTCCCTACAGCAGCGCGATCGGTTCGACCGTGCTGTTCGAGAACGACCGGGTCCGGGTCTGGGAGATGATCCTGCAGCCCGGGGAGCACTGCGAGTTCCACGAGCACCACAACGACCACGTCATCCTCTACGCGCAGACCGCGACGATGCGCGGCCAGGAGCTGGGGGACGACGACTGGGGCATCGTGCAGGACACCGAGCCGGGTTTCGTCCTGTACCGCACGGTGGGCAGCGGAGGCCCGCTGCCGCCGCACCGGCTCAGGAACCTCGGCGAGGCACCGGTGACCCACTACATCGTCGAGCTCCTCGAGCCGTCGCCGAGCCCGACGTCGCAGCCCTGGCTGCACAACGACCGCGGCGCGTTCCGGCCGGTCCCGACGTCGTCGTGATCGACGTCCGCGGGGTCCATCATCTGGGCCTGACGGTCGGCGACCTCGCCACGGTGTCCGCGTTCTACGCGTCCGCCGGCTACCAGCCGGCCGACCGCATCTCGCTCACCGGACCGGACGGCGCGGTCGGCAACGGCCTGGACGCCGCGAGCCTGGAGATCGCGTTCCTGCTCGGGCCGACGCTGATGCTGGAGCTGGTCGAGTTCGACCCACCGGCACCCCGGCGGGTGTCGGCCGCGGACCCCGGGTTCGGCAGCGTCCCGATCGGACGGCCGGGGGCCGGTCAGGACCCGGACGGGCGGCCGGTCACGTTCGGCACGGCGGAGCGCGGGCTCTTCCTCACCAGCGCCGCGCCGGAGCGGACGGTTCGCCTGCTCGACGCGCTCGGGTTCGACCGCGACGGCGACGGTGCGGTCGCGGGACACGGCGTCCACGTCGACGTGGTCGGCGTGGCGGCCCCGGGCCGGACGCCGGCCAACGCCCCCGGTCGGGTCCACCTCTGCTGCGAGGTGGCCGACATGCAGAAGGCGTGCGACGAGCTCGCTGCGGCGGGCTTCGACCTCGTGTCGGCACCCCGTGTCAGCGGCCACCTGTCGTGGGTGTTCGTGGCCCACCCCGAGGGCCCCGGCGTGGAGCTGCTGGAGATCGGCACTCCCTGACCCGGCCGCACCGCGGCAGGGCGTCAGCCCGCCTGGGCGGGGGTGTCCGCGTCGTCGTCGGCGATCCCCGCCGGCGACGACGTCGTCTCCTCGGTGACCTGCCCACCCGGGTGCAGCAGCGCCGCGACCAGCGACACCGCCAGCGCGATCGCCATCCCGATCAGCACCGCCCTGGTCGCGACGGCGAAGTCCGCGGCGACGGCCGCCTCGATCTGCTGCCGCAGCGCGGCCGGGACACCCGCCAGGTCGCCGCCACCGCCCCCCGTCCCCGAGGAGGCGAGGCGCGCCGCCGTCGCCGGCGGGACGCCGAAGGCGCCCAGCGAGGTCTCCAGCCGGCTCACGAACACGTTGCCCAGCACCGTCCCCAGTACCGCGAGGCCGAGCGCCGAGCCGTAGTTCCGGACGGTCTGGGTGACGCCGGTGACCTCGCCGTACGACGCGTCGATCGCGCGGTTCGTCGCATCCGTGCTCGCGGGGCCGAGGAGCAGGCCGATGCCCGCGCCGGCCACGACGATGCACCACCACTGCGCCCCGAGGCTGAGGTCGGTGACCTTCCAGGCCCAGCACAGGAACCCGACCGTCGCGACCACGCAGCCCGCCACGACGGCCGGCTTCGCGCCGCGGCTGTCGAGGATCCGCCCGCCGACCTGGGCGGCGGGGGCGAACCCCGCGAAGAACACCAGCAGGTAGAGCCCCGCGTTGCTGGCGCCGTAGCCCAGCGAGACCTGCGAGTACACACTCGCGAAGAAGAACACCGGGACGAACGCGATCATCGAGAAGAACAGCACGAGGTTGTCGGAGAGGAACGCACGCTCCCGGAAGATCCGCACCTTGATCAGCGGCACCGGCGTGCGCAGCTCGAGCACGACGAACAGGCCGAGCGCCAGCAGCCCACCCACGATGCAGACCCAGGTCAGCGGGCTGTCCCAGCCCCAGCTGCGCGCCTGCTCGAAGCCCAGCACCGACAGCGCCATCCCGATGGCGACGACCGCCGCCCCGCGCCAGTCGATCGGCTCGCGGCGCACCACGGGGACGATGCCGGCGGCCAGTGTGAGCGCCAGCGCGACGACGGCGACCGGGATGTTGATCCAGAAGATCGCCCGCCACGTCCACTGCGTGAGGTAGCCGCCCGCGATCGGGCCGATGGCGGTCAGGCCGCCACTCACGCCGAAGAAGATGGCGAGTGCCTTGCCCCGCTCGCGCAGCGGGAACGCCGCCACGACGACCGCCAGCGCGGCGGGGATCATCAGCGCCGCGGACAGCCCCTGGGTCGCCCGGAAGACGATCATCCAGGTCTCGGCGAACGAGCCCTTCGGCGTGAACCCGCACAACGTCGACGACACCGCGAAGCCGACGATGCCGATGAGCACGATGCGGCGCGACCCCAGGACGTCGGCGAGCCGCCCGCCCAGGGCGAAGCCCGCGGCGAGTGCGAGCAGGTAGCTGTTGACGGTCCACGTGACGCCACTGCTGGACAGCGAGAGCTCGGACTGGATGTTCGGCGCCGCGATGGCGACGATCGTCTGGTCGATGAACGTCATCGCGACGGCGAACATCATCGCCGTCAGCGCGAGCCACTTCGAGCGCGCGGCCGAGCTGCCCACGGGTGCTGCCATCGCCATCGTCCGGAGCTCCGATCCGTCGTGGAGAAGGGTGCGTCCCCGAGGATCTCGTTCGGGCCGCCGATTCCGTGACGGTGCCGAAAAGATGTGCGGCCGCGCAAGGCCGTCCGGCGCACGGTGCCGACGCCACCGGGACGCCCGGGCCCGCCCGCGCCGCGGGGACCGCGTCGCGGACGGGCGTGCGGTCGTGCTCAGGGGCCGGCGCCGCCGGTCCCGACGGTGTCGTGGCCGGGTGCGGGGCCGGTTCGCGGCAGGACGGTCAGGGCGACGACGACCGCGCCGACCAGCAGCGCCGCGGCGACCGTCAGGCCCAGCGCGTAACCGTCGGTCAGGGCGGCGGGCGTCGAGCGGGGCCCGGTTCGGGCCTGCGCCAGCGTCCCGACGACCGCCAGCCCGAGCGAGGCGCCGATCTGGCGTGAGCTGGTGAGCAGCCCGGACGCGACGCCGGCCGCCCGCGGTCCGACGCCGGCGGTCGCGGTCGAGACGACCGGACCGAGGCAGAGCCCGAAGCCGATGCTCGCGACGATCGAGGGACCCAGCACGTCGGTGGTGAACCCGCCGTCGGGGGAGATTCGGCCGAACCAGGCGAACCCGGCCGCGGTCAGCAGCCCACCGGCCACGAGCAGCGTCCGGGGGGCGAACCGGCGGCCGAGCCGTACGGCCGCGACCGACCCGACGACGACGCCCGACACGAACGGCACGAACTCCACCCCGGTCAGGGCGGGACCGGCCCCGACGACGCGCTGCAGGTAGAGCGACACGAGGTAGAACGCCGACGCCATCGCGGCACCCACGAGCAGGTTGTAGACATCGGCCCCGGCGACGGAACGGTCGGCGAGCAGGCCGGGCGGCAGCAGCGGCGTGCGCGTCGTGCGTTCGACGTGCACGAACGCCACGAGCAGCGCGGCAGCTCCGGCGAGTGTCGCGAGCGTGGTCGCCGACGCCCAGCCGAGGGCCTCGGTGCGGACGACGCCGAACACCAGCAGTGACAGGCCGGCGGTGGCCAGGACCGCACCCCGGACGTCGGGACGGCCGCCTCGGGCGGGGGCGCCGTCGGCCGGTCCGGGAACGCCGTCGACCCGGCCGGGGTCCCCGTCCGCGCCCCACGCCAGGACGAGCGCGACGGCGACCATCGGCACGTTCACCTCCATCACCCAGCGCCAGCCCGCGTACTGGGTGAGCAGCCCGCCTGCCAGGACGCCGACGGCGCCGCCCGCCGCGTTCACCGCGCTCCAGACGCCGAAGGCCCGCACGCGCGCCCGGCCCGACGGGAACGTCGCGCTCAACGCGGCGAGCGCCGCGGGTGCCATCGCGGCGGCACCGACCCCCTGGAGGGCGCGGGCGGCGACGAGCTCCCAGGGAGCCTGCGCGAGCCCACCGAGCAGTGCGGCCACGCCGAACAGCACGAGTCCCGCACGCAGGACGCGCCGTCGTCCCCAGCGGTCGGCGAGGGTGCCGCCCATCAGGAGCAGCCCGCCGAAGGTGAGCGCGTAGGCGTGGACCACCCAGGTCAGGCCGACCGGGTCGAACCCGAGCCCGTCCGCGATCCGGGGGAGCCCGACGTTGACCACCGACAGGTCCAGCGACACCGTGAACTGCACGACCGACACCGCGGCGAGCGTCCGCCCCGCGCGGCCCGCGGCCCGGGAGCCGACGCCGTCGCGCGTCGCCGCGCCCGCGGTCATCGGGGCCGTCCTGGTTCGCGGACGTGCTCGTGGGTCGTGCCGCTGCGGCGGGTGACGGCCAGCAGGTCGCCGGGGTCGCGCACGCTCACCCGGTGCCAGGTGGCCGCGGGGACGACGACAGCGGAGCCGGGCGCGGTCAGCGCGACGACGGTCTCGCGGCCACCGTCGGCGGCGCGGACATGGACGTCGAACCCGCCCGACATCGCGCACAGCACCTCGTCGCCGTCGGCGTGGCGCTCCCACACGTCGGAGTGCAGGTCCGCGTCGCTCCGGGCACGCACCGCGGCGACGGTCCAGCGCCCCGGGGCGGTGCCGCCACGCCGGGGAGCGGCCTCGGCGGCACCGTCGCCGTGGAGGTGGATCACGGCGTCGGCGAGGGTGGTCGGAACGAGGACGGAGTTGTTTTGGAACATGTTCCGAAAGTAGCACCGCGAGGATCGGGACGCGACCGGAATCCGGGTTCGCGGCGGCGCGGGACGGCCAGCATGATGGGCCGATGCCTCCCACCGACGCTCCGCGCGGCCGCACCGGCCGGCCGCCGGTCACGTCCCGCGCGGACATCCTGGTCGCGGCCAGGCGGCTCATCGACCGGGACGGCTGGGAGAAGCTGACCGTCCGCCGGCTCGCCGCGGAGATGGGGATCGGCGCCACGACGCTCTACCACCACGTGCGCGACAAGGAGGACCTGCTCCTGTTGCTGCTCAACGAGTACGCGGACCGGATCCCCCGGCCGCCGGCGGCGGGGGAGCCGCGCGAGCGCATCGTCGCGGGGTGGGTCGCGATCCACGACACGCTCGGCGCGTGGCCGTGGGCGGCGGAGGTCCTCACCGTCGACGGGTTCCTCACCGGACTCGGCGACTCCGCGCTCGTCCAGGTGGAGGCGATCCTCGCCGCGGCGGCCGAGCACGGTTGCTCGCAGGAGGAAGCCGTCGACCTGTTCCGCAACATCTGGTACTTCACGGTCGGCGAGATCCTCGTCCGCGCCCGGTCGGGTGGGGCGCGGGGCGCGGACGAACGTCGCGACGGGTTCCTCGCCGGCATCGACGCGGCGGCGCTGCCGCGGCTGGCCGCGATCGGCGACCGCTGGCCGGGGCTCTCCGCACGGGACACCTATCCCGACGCGGTGCGGGCCTTCGTCGACGGCCTGCTCGCGCAGGCGGAAGGTCGGTCCTAGCTGTCCTCGCGCCGCGGGGAGAGCGGCAGGAGGAGCGCCGACGGGTGCCGCGCGTCGTGGTGGACGGCCTGCACCGCCTTGCGCAGCTCGACCGCTGTGTCCAGCGGTTCGCCGGTGTTGGTGTTGCGGTCCCAGCGCGGGAAGTCGCTCGACGTGACGTGCAGCCGGACGGCGTGGCCGGGCAGGAACGCGTGCGCGAGGTTGCCGAGCCGGATCGTCAGCTCGTGGACCGTGCCGGGCTCGATCGGGCCGGGCTCGTCGAACGAGTCGCGGTAGCGGGTCCGGACGAGGCCCTCGGCGAGGTTCTGCGTGAAGCCGTCCGGGTGGACGTCGCTGAGCACCGCGACGAAGTCGGTGTCGGGGGCGTCGGTGGCCGCGAAGAGCCGCACGGCGACGGCGCCGACGACGTCGAGCTGCGTGTCGAGGACCTCGCCGGTGTAGACCAGGACGTCGGCGCGGTCCTGCTTGACCCGCTGGTCGGCGACGCCGCCGCCGACGAAGCGGCCGCCCGCCGTCGGCACCGGGTCGGCGGGGTCGTAGACGTAGGTGTCGGTGGGGTCGGCCGTGGGCGGGGTGTCGCCGAGCGTGCCGCCTGCCGTCGCGGTGCCGTCGCCGCCCAGGTACAGCGTCGTCCCGACGATGCCGGCGGGGGGCCAGGACTCCACCTCTCGCCACCGGTTCTCGCCCATCACGAACAGGGTCACCCTGGCCATCGGCAGGCCGGGCCGGTCGTCGGCGAGGATGTGGTCGAACCAGCGGCGCTGCACCTCGATCAGCGGGAGCGCGGCCTCGGGGCCGAAGTCGATGTCGCCGGTGCCGCCCGAGGTCGGCTGGTTGTAGGGCAGCAGGTGTGCCCACGGGCCCATGAACAGCGCCTGCCGTTCGCGGGTGGCCGCGGACAGGCCGGTCGTCGAGATGCCGGTGAAGTAGTGCGGGGTGTCGGTGTTGGCGATGTCGTACCAGGAGCCGATGTGCAGCATCGGGATGTCGATGTCGTGCAGCCGGCGGCGCAGGTCCACCGCCCACCAGTACGGGCCGTCGGTCCGGTGGTGCAGGACGTCGGCCAGGAACGGCGCGCCCTCGCCGAAGCGGTCGATCCAGTCGCGCAGCGGCAGGTGGCGCAGCGCGTCGTCGGTGAGGGGGCCGAAGCGGATCGACGGGTCGGCCTTCAGTGCCTCCAGCGCCGCGAGCCGCTCGGTGTCGCCCCGCCGGGTCAGGACGTCGTCGGCCATGTTCATGAAGTAGCTCAGCGTCCACGACAGCTCGAGGGCGCCGTCGTGGTACCAGTAGTTCTCGTACGCGGCCGCCTGCGCGGAGAGCGGGACCGCCGTGACCAGGTGCGGCGGGCGCTCCACGGCGGCGAGGTACTGCGAGACCGCGCCGTAGGACTGCCCGAACGTGCCGACGCGACCGTTCGACCCCGGCAGCGTAGCCGCCCACTCGACGGCGTCGTAGCCGTCGCGACCCTCGTAGGCGAACGGGTACCAGGCGCCCTCGGAGCCGAACCGGCCCCGGGTGTTCTGCACGACCGTGAGGTATCCGTGCGACGCGTAGTAGTGCGCCTCGTTGAACGGCTCGGCGAGGTCGTTGAGCTGCTTGCCGTACGGGGTGCGGCGCAGCAGGACCGGCAGCGGGCCGGGGCGCTGCGGCCGGTACACGTCGGCGATCAGCACCTTGCCGTCGCGGGTCGTCATGGGGACGTCGGTCTCGCGGACGACCTCGTACCGACCCCGTGCTGACTCCAGACCCACGTCGCCTCCTCGGCCGCGCCCGTCGCGGTCAGGCGTTGACAGAAGCATAATGAGAATGATTCTGTCAAACCCTTCTGCGGCGCTGCGGACAGCGGGTGCGACCTCGGCGTCCGGAGGTGGCCGCGCGACCTCAGCACCGAAGGAGCTCCGCCATGGTCCCGCCCCCGCACATCGTGTTCGTCCACGGCTTTCTCGACGACGGCGCGACGTGGACCCCGGTGATCGACGCGGTCGACCTGCCCGCGGACCGCGCCGTCACCGTCGACCTGCCGGGGATGGCGGGTGCCCCCGAGCACCCCGGACCGTTCACGCTCGACGGCTACGTCGACGAGGTCTCCGCCGTCGTCGACCGGATCGAGGGGCCGGTCGTGCTCGTCGGCCAGAGCATGGGCGCGCAGGTCGCCGAACTGGTCGCGGCACGCTCCGACCGCGTCGCGGGGCTGGTCCTGCTGACCCCGATGCCGTTGCGGGGCACCCAGCTCCCGGACGAGGCGGTGGCCCCGTTCCGCGCGCTGGGCGGCGACCTGGAGGGCCTCACGGGCACCCGCCGGGCACTGAGCGCGAACTTCCCCGACGCCGAGCTGGCCCGGCTGAACGAGTACGGGGTGCGCATCCCGCCGTCGACGACCGCGGCCGTCGTGGACATCTGGAACCTGGGCACCGGCGGCGAGCGCGCGGAGAGCGCGTACCCCGGCCCCGTCCTGGTCGTCCGCGGTGCCGCCGACCCGCTGTGCACCGAGGACCTGGTCGCCGCCGAGGTCGCACCACGGTTCCGCGACGTCCGTGTGGCGGTCGTCGAGGGCGCCGGGCACTGGCCGCACGTCGAGCAGCCGGCGGCACTGGCCCCGCTTCTCGACGAGTTCCTGGGCCGCGCACGGCGCGACGTCGACACCGCGGTCGGCGGCTGACGGACACCGGCCCGCACCGGTCTGCGCCCGTCCCGGGCCGGTGCGGGCCGGGACGGACCCGTGTGGACCCGGGCGAGTCCCTCGCCCCAGGGCGGTCCCTACCTCTGCGAGTGGGGCAGGCCCCCACCGGTCCGGGTGCGCCCTCCCTCGTGAACCGGATGCGCGCTCGTCATCCTCGGAGGGTGCGCCGCCCGCCGGTCCGCTCGCCGGCGGTCCCGTCGCCGAGGCGGCCGACGGGGGAGGACCACCACGATGACACCGACGACCCGCCGGGCGGCCGTGGCCGCGCTGGCGCTGATCGCGACGGCGGCGCTCACGGCCTGCACCACGCAGGTCGCGGGCATCGCCGCGGCCCAGGCCGGTCCGGCGGCGGGCAGCAGCACCGCGGTCGCCGACCCGACCGCGCAGGCCCGCTACTACGGCCAGCACCTCAGCTGGGGCCCCTGCGCCCCGTTCGCCCAGGACGACAGCGAGCGCACCCTCTACTCCGGCGCCGGACTCGACTGCGCGACGCTGACCGTCCCGCTCGACTACTCCGCGCCCGACGGCCGCACCGCGAAGGTCGGCGTCCTGCGCCACCGGACGGACGGGGCCAAGATCGGCTCGCTCGTCGTCAACCCGGGTGGGCCGGGCGGGTCCGGGATGTCGCTCGCCGCCCAGCTCGGTCCGGCACTGGCCGGCGGCCCGTTCGACGTCGTCGGGTTCGACCCGCGCGGCGTCGGGGCCAGCACCCCGACGATCGACTGCGCGACCGACCGCGAGCGCGACCGCAACCGCGCCGAGAACTTCTTCGACACCTCACCCGCCGGTGTGGCGCACGCCGACGAGGAGAACCGCAAGGCCGCGGCGGAGTGCGTCGAGCGCTCCGGCGGCGCGGACGTCATCGCCAACTCCGGCACCCGCGACGTCGCCCGCGACATGGACGTCCTGCGGGCCGCCCTCGGCGACGAGAAGCTGACCTACCTCGGCTTCTCCTACGGCACCCGGATCGGCACGACCTACGCCGAGCTGTTCGGGCGCAACGTCCGGGCCATGGTCCTCGACGGTGCCATCGACCCGATGGAGGACCCCGTCGCCTCGGGCGTCGCGCAGATGGCGGGCTTCCAGCAGGCCTTCGACACCTTCGCCGCCGCGTGTGCCGCAGCCGCAAACTGCCCGCTGGGCACCGACCCCGCACGGACGACGCAGGCGTTCCAGGCGCTGGCCCGGCCGCTGATCGACAAACCCGCGCCGGTGCGCGGTGACAGCCGGACGCTCTCGTTCTCCGACGCCGTGACGGCCGTCGTCGCGTCGCTCTACAGCCCGGAGCAGTGGCCGGGCCTGACCGCGGCGCTCACCGACCTGAAGGCGGGCGACGGCACCGCGATGATGGCGCTGGCCGATGCGTACAACGGCCGCACCCCGGCCGGCACCTACGACAACGACCAGGAGGCGCTGTCCGTCGTCAACTGCGCCGACGGCGACCGGATCAGCGACCGCGCGGTCATCGCCGACGCGACCCGCCGGGTGAACGAGGCCGCGCCGTTCCAGGACCCGGGCCGGCCCGCGCCGGCCTCGCCCGGGGTGTGCACCTACCTGCCCGTGGAGCCGGCCGCACCGCACGTCCCGCAGGTGGCGGGTCTGCCGCAGACGCTCGTCATCTCGACGACCGGCGACCCGTCCACGCCCTACCAGGGCGGGGTGAACCTGGCGAAGGCCCTCGGGGCGCGGCTGCTGACCGTCGAGGGCACCAAGCACACCGCCGCCCTGCAGGGCAACGAGTGCGTCGACGACGTCGTCGGGAACTACCTGGTCAACCTGCAGCTGCCCAGCGCCGACGCCCGGTGCGCGGCGAAGACGAGCTAGACGCCCCCTGGCGCGACGCCAGGAGCGAGCGGCGGCCGTCCGGACGGGTTCCGGGCGGCCGCCGCTCGTCCGTGGGCGGCGTTCGCCCGTTTTCGCCGACCTGTGCCACCGCCCGGCGGCGACCCGCGGCCACACTGTTCGCGGCCGAACCGCGCGCCGGTCGCGGCAGCGCTCCTCGATCGTGAGAACATCGTCGATAGCCGGACCGGATCCGACCGGGAGTTGCCAGCGCCACGTGAACTGCGTGATGTCGCGCGACACGTATCGGTGGCGGCACACACCGCAATGGTGATGTGATCCGGTGGACACGGTGCCGACCAGGCACCCACATGACTACAGAAGGAGATTCAGGTGGCGGATGACGCTGCGTCGTCAGTCCTGTCGATCCAGGGCGAGCAGCAGCAGCAGGAGACCGGATACGTCAAGGCCTCGGAGGAGGACGTCGACCTCTACGTCGACCGTGTCTCCGACGAGGTGCTGGCCTGCCGCGAACGTGGTCGGCACCTGTTCCCGACGATTCGGCAGGCGGGGATCCATTTCACCGACGTCGATCGTGACGGCCTGTTCATCCGGCGGCTGACCTGCACGTGCTGTGAGCTCGCGGTCAAGGTCGAGAAGTGGGAGGGCGTCCGGCAGCGGGGCCGCACCCGGTTCGCCCGGGTCGCCTCGAACCTCGAGTACCGCACGGGCAGCGACGGTCAGGTCTACCTGGCGCCGAGTGGTCGGGGACACATGACCCCGCGCCAGATCGGCGACTCGGTGGCGTCGAAGGCGCTCGCGGGGCAGAGCATCACCGCCTTGCGCAAGGCGGCCGCGAAGGCTGCCGCGGAGGCCAAGGCGGCGTCCGAGGCGCCCACCACCAACGCGCGGAAGGCCCCCGCGGCCGCCGAGAAGCCCGCCGCGGCCGAGGCGAAGAAGCCGGCGCGCAAGCCGGCGGCCCGCAAGCCCGCCGCTCGTCGTACCTCGGGTGGTCGGGCTCGGAAGGAGTCGTGATCGATGGGAATCCGTGAGATTCGGTACTGCGACGTCAGCGGGACCGAGGAGGACGTCGAGACCCACGAGCTCAACATCGACCAGATGCACGTCCGGATCGATCTGGCCGGCGTGGAGTACCGGAAGCTGCTCGCGCTCCTGCAGCCCTACCTCGACGCGGGCACGATCGAGGCGTCGGTCCCGGGGTACGGGACGGGCCGACCGGCGGCGCGCACCAGCACCGGGCTGACGGCCGAGGAACGGACCCAGCTGCGCCTCTGGGCCGAGGCGCAGGGCATCGAGGTGCCCTCGAACAACCGGTTCAAGCGGTCTCTCGTCGAGCGGTGGCGCGCGCGCGACAACGAGGGGGCCGCCGACTCCGGCGAGTACGGCGACGACGAGTACGACGAGTACGACGGCGACGACGAGTACGACTCGGACGAGGACGGCTCCGCCGAGCACGAGTCCGACGAGGCCGCGGCCAAGGCCTGACCGGCCGGGCCGTGACGGCCCGCGACCGCACCGGCCCCGCGCCCCCCGCAGAGAGGGGAGCGCGGGGCCGGTCGGCGCTCCGGGCCCCGCCGGCTCTAGATGTTGCGACCCAACACGTTGTTGACGGCGTGGTGGCTTGATCAAGGGGAAGGCCTCCTGGCGGAGTGGGTGTGTCTGACGCACCTGCTCGAACCCGGAGGCCTTCCGTGTCGCACCGTAACGCCCGCACCACCATGCACGCCCGCAGGCTCATCATCGAACGCCGCCACGCCGGCTGGCCCGCCGCCCGCATCGCCGAACAACTCGGCGTCTCCCGCGCCACAGTGCACAAATGGCTTCGCCGCTTCCGCGAGGAAGGCTGGGCCGGGCTCGCCGACCGATCCTCACGCCCGCACAGCACCCCGACCCGCACACCCGCTCACGTGGAGGCCCGGATCCTGGCCCTGCGCGACACCGCACGCCGCGGCCCGGTCTATCTGGCCGGACAGCTGGGGCTGGTCGCCTCCACCGTCGGGCGAGTGCTACGCCGCCACCAGGTCGCCCCGCTGGCCGCGATCGACCCGATCACCGGCCAACCAGTGCGGCGTCGCTACTCCGGGATCCGCTACGAACACCGCGCCCCCGGAGACCTGCTCCACATCGACGTGAAGAAACTCGGCCGGGTCCCCGACGGCGGCGGCTGGCGACTGCACGGTCGCCGAGAAGAGGTCCGCGGCCGCGGGATCGGCTACGACTACCTCCACGTCGCCGTCGACGACCACACCCGCCTGGCCTATGTCGAGGCGCTGCCCGACGAACGTGACGTCACCGCGGCCGGGTTCCTGCACCGGGCCGTGGCCTGGTTCCGGGCCCGCGGGGTGCGGGTACTGCGGATCCTCACCGACAATGCCCTGGTCTACCGGCGCGGACACAACTGGCGAGCCGTGTGTGTCGCGCTCGGGCTGCGGCGGCGGTTCACCAGACCGGGCTGCCCGTGGACCAATGGCAAAGCGGAGCGGTTCAACAGGACCCTGCTCACCGAGTTCGCCTACGCCCGCCCGTGGCTGTCCAACACCGACCGACTCGACACCCTGGACAGCTGGGTCCAGCACTACAACACTCGACGTGCTCACTCCGCCATCGGCGGCCGGCCCCCGATCACCCGCCTCGCCTCGTGATCGTCAACAAGGTCCTGGGTCACTACATCTAGAGCACCCGCACCCGCAGCCGCCGGAACCCGCGGCCCTTGTTCTCGACCTTGACGACCTCGACGCGGCCGATCAGCTTCGTCGACGCGACGTGCGTGCCGCCGTCGGCCTGCTGGTCGAGGCCGTCGATGTCGACGACGCGGATCGTCTCCAGGTCCTCGGGCAGCAGGTCGGCCGCCGTCCGGACGAGGTTCGGGATCGCGAACGCCTCCGCGCGCGGCAGCAGCCGGGCCGCGATCGGCCGGTCGAGGGCGATCTCGGCGTTGACGGCCTCGGCGACCCGGTCCTTGAAGTCCGGCGGCACCTGCGGCAGGTCGAAGTCCATCCGGGCGGTGAGCGGCTCCATGTTGCCGCCCGTCACCTTGGCGCCGAAGTCGCGGAACACCACCGCCGTGAGGACGTGCAACCCGCTGTGGGTGCGCATCAGGCCGGTGCGGCGCTCGTCGTCGATCGCACCGCGGACCGCGGTCCCCGCCGCCGGGACCGGGTCGCCCTCGGCGGGGACGAGGTAGAGGTCGTCACCGCGGACGGTGCCGACGATGCGCGTCCGCACCCCGCCCCACAGCAGCACGCCCTCGTCGGGCGGCTGGCCGCCGCCACCGGGGTAGAACGCCGACCTGTCGAGCACGATCCCGCGCTCCGGGTCGACGGCCACGACCGTCGCGGTGAAGTCGCGGACGTCCGGATCGGCCAGGTCGAGTCGGTGGGTGTGCCCGTGCCGGGTGACGTCGTCGGCAGCCATGACGGCGACCCTATGCCCTGGCTCACGGCGACCGCGCTGAACCGGTCCGGCGCGCGGACCGTCCGGGGACACGTGCGTTCCGACCGATTCCTGTGCTCTGCTGGGACCGGACCCGACGACAGGGAGCGGCGATGACCGGGCGACCTCACGTGCTCCTCTCGGCGGCGGTGTCCCTCGACGGCTGCATCGACGACGTGAGCCGACGGCGGTTGATCCTGTCCAACGATGCCGACCTCGACCGGGTCGACGAGGTGCGCGCCTCGGTCGACGCGATCCTCGTGGGTGCCAACACGATCCGCACCGACGACCCGCGCCTGCTGGTGCGTTCCGCGGCCCGCCGGGCGGCCCGCGTCGCGACCGGGCGGGCGCCGTCCCCGGTCAAGGTGACCCTGACCCGCACCGGCAAGATCTCGCCCGACTCGCGCTTCCTGACCACGGGCGACGGGGACCGCGTCGTCTACGCGCCGACGTCGGCCGTGGCGGACGTGCGCGAGCGGGTCGGCGCGGCGGCGACCGTCGTGGGCGCGGGGGATCCACTCGACGTGACCGTCCTGCTCGACGACCTGCACCGGCGCGGCGTCCACCGGCTCATGGTCGAGGGCGGCTCCGAGGTGCACACGCTGTTCATGTCGTCGGGGCTCGTCGACGAGCTGCACGTGGTCTTCGCGCCGTTCCTCGTCGGCCAGCCCGGCGCCCCGCGGTTCGTCAACGCCGCGGTGTTCCCGCAGGGCCCGGGGAACCGGATGCGGCTCGTCGAGGCGCGGCCGATCGGCGACGTGGTGCTGCTGCGCTACGTCCCCGTCGACGCCGGCTCACGTGCCATCTGACGTCGCGGCCGAACGACCAGACGAGCGCGGCCAGCGCGGTACCGACGACGGCCGTCGCCACCGGGACCGGCAGCAGCTGCGCGGAGGCCACGACGAGCGCGATCCCCTGCGCCGCGGCGACGATCTTCGCGCCGCGGGTCGGGGGCACCGGCGCGCGCATCCAGGCGACCACCGCGGTGCCGGCGACGTAGGCGTACCGCATCGCGCCGATCGCGAGCACCCACGCCCCGAGCAGCCCCGCGACGTGCACCGCGAGCACGGCGATCAGCCAGGCGTCGGCTTCCATGTCGAAGCGCGCCCCGAACGCGGACGCGGTCCCGGTGCGCCGGGCGACGCGGCCGTCGACGGCGTCGAGTGCCAGCGCCAGCCCCGCGAGGACCACGAGGACGGCCACGTCCACGGCGTGTCCGGCCACCCCGTCGGCGACCAGCGCCGTCACCCCGCCGCCGAGCACCGCGCGCAGCCCGGTGACCCGGTCGGCGGGCCGGGGCCCGTCGTCCCGGCGCCGCGCGAGCAGCACCGCGAGCACGACGGCGTGCGCCGCGCCGACGGCCCAGCCGACCGGACCGAGACCGGTCGTCACGGCGAGCACGCCGAGCAGCACGAGCTCGCCCCCGAGCACCGTCGTCGCGATCATGGTCCGTCCCGCCCCCTCTCGTCCCCCGACGGATCCGCGCAGCGGACGGTTCACCATGGCAGGGTCCGGCCGGTCGGGCGCCGACGCACCGCGGTCAGCGGGTGTGCGCGACACGATGCGCGCAACCCCATGGCTCTCCGGCCGCCGTGCCACGACGATGGGGTTGCAGACGGGGGGTGCGCCGGGACCGGGCGCCGTCCTGCGCCGCGACCGCAGCCGGTGAGGGGAGGCCGATGTCCGAGCAGTCCACCGCACGCGCCCTGTGGCTGCGTGCACCCGGGGAGGCGGAGATCCGGCCCGTCGAGCTCGCGCCGCCGGGCCCGGGCGAGGTGCTGGTCCGGACGAGTCACACCGGGGTGAGCCGGGGGACCGAGGCACTGGTGTTCCGCGGCGGGGTCCCGGCGAACCAGCACGAGGTGATGCGCGCGCCGTTCCAGGAGGGCGCCTTCCCCGCGCCGGTGAAGTACGGCTACCTCAACGTCGGCGTCGTCGACGATGGGCCCGCGGACCTGCTGGGGCGCAACGTCTTCTGTCTCTACCCGCACCAGACGCACTACGTCGTCCCGGCCACCGCCGTCACCGTCGTCCCCGACGACGTGCCCCCCGCCCGGGCCGTGCTGGCCGGGACCGTCGAGACCGCGGTCAACGCGCTGTGGGACGCGGCGCCGCTGGTGGGCGACCGGATCGCGGTCGTCGGCGCGGGGATGGTCGGGTGCGCGGTGGCCGCGGTCCTGGCGGGCCTGCCGGGTGCGCGGGTGCAGCTGGTGGACCCGGTGCCCTCACGAGCGGCGATCGCCGACGCCTTCGGGATCGGCTTCGCGACACCGGAGGCCGCCGACGGCGGCTGCGATCTCGTCCTGCACACCAGCGCGACGTCCGCGGGCCTCGCGCGGTCGCTGGAGCTGCTGGTCACCGACGGGGAGGTCGTCGACCTCAGCTGGTACGGGGACCGGCCGGTCACCTTGCCGCTCGGCGAGGCGTTCCACTCCCGGCGGCTCACGATCCGCAGCAGCCAGGTCGGCACGGTCGCGCCCCGGCGTGCGCACCGGGGATTCGCCGGACGGTTGGCGGTGGCGCTGCGGCTGCTCGCCGACGACCGGTTCGACGCGTTCGTCACCAGTACCGGGAGCTTCGACGAGCTGCCCGTCACACTCCCGCGGGTCCTCACCGGTGAACCGTCCGGGCTCCTGCACCGTGTGGAGTACGGGGGAAGGAGCTGACGTTGTTCGCCATCACCGTCCGCGACCACTTCATGGTCGCCCACAGCTTCCGCGGCGAGGTGTTCGGCCCCGCGCAGGCGCTGCACGGCGCGACGTACGTCGTCGACGCCGTCTTCCGCCGCGCCGAGCTCGACGACGACGGCATCGTCGTCGACATCGGGCTCGCCACCGCGCAGCTGGGCGAGGTGCTCGGGGAGCTCAACTACCGCAACCTCGACGACGAGCCCGCCTTCGCCGGGCACAACACGTCGACGGAGTTCCTGGCCAAGGTCGTCGCCGACCGGCTCGCCGACCGGGTGCACGCGGGCGCGCTGGGGGAGGGCGCCCGCGGTCTCGCCGGGATCGGCGTGACGCTGCACGAGTCGCACGTGGCGTCCGCGAGCTACGAGCGTGCACTGTGAGCACCCGGTGAACCGGCCGGTCACGGTCGTCGTGCTGCCCGCCGGCATCGACGACCCCGCGCGTCCCTCCGGCGGCAACGTCTACGACCGGCGGCTGTGCACCACGCTCGCCGCGCACCGGCCGGTCTGCGAGATCGAGGTCGACGGGGCGTGGCCGCGGCCCGGACCGGGCGCCCGCACGGCGCTGGCGTCCGCGCTCGCCGCCATCCCCGCGGGCACCGTCGTGCTGCTCGACGGGCTGGTGGCCTGCGGGGTGCCGGAGGTCGTCGTCCCGCACGCCGCCCGGCTGCGGCTGGTCGTGCTCGTCCATCTCCCGCTGGGCGACGAGGCGGGCGCGGCGCCCGGGCTGGCGGCCGCCGAGCGGCGCGTCCTGCACGCGGCCGCCGCCGTCGTCACGACGAGCGAGTGGACCGCGGGACGCGTCGTGACCGGGCACGGGGTCCCGGCCGCGCGGGTGCACGTCGCCGAGCCCGGTGCGGATCCCGCCCCGCTCGCGGCCGGGTCCGGGGACGGCGGCAGCCTACTGTGCCTGGGGTCGGTGACTCCGACCAAGGGACAGGACGTGCTGGTCGAGGCGCTGGCGGCCGTCGCGGACCGGCCGTGGACCTGCCGGGTCGGCGGGACGCTCGACCGCGCACCCGCGTTCGCCCGCCGCGTCCGGGAGCGGGCGCGGCTGCACGGGCTGGCCGACCGCGTGTCGTTCGAGGGGCCGCTCGCCGGTCGCGCCCTCGACGCCGCGTTCGACGGTGCCGACCTGCTGGTGCTGCCGTCGCGGACCGAGGCGTTCGGGATGGTCGTGCGCGAGGCGACCGCCCGCGCGATCCCGGTGCTGGCCACCGACGCGGGGGGTGTCGGTGAGGCGCTGGGCGAGGGTGGGCTGCTCGTCGAGCCCGGCGACGCGGGGGCGCTCGCGCGCGGTCTGCGCCGCTGGTTCGACGACGTCGGCCTACGGGAGGCCCTGCGCCGCAACGCGATGGTGGCCCGGTTCGCCGTCCCGGGGTGGGACGTGACCGCGGCCAGGGTGGCCGCCGTGCTCGACGCGCTCACGCCGGTTCCGGTGCTGGTCCGATGACCGTCGCCGTCGCGGCTCCGGCCCATCCGGTCACCGCCCCGGCCCGGTTCGCGATCCTGCGCCGCCACGCCGGTGCCCTCGGCGGGATCGTCGTCCTCGCGGTCGTCGCCTGGCAGCTCGGCGCGGGCCCACTGCTCGACGGGCTGCGCGCACTCAGCCCGCAGGTGGTGCTCGTCGCGCTCGCGACCGGACTGGTGACGACCGCGTGCAACGCCGGCCGCTGGCGGCTCGTCGCCGGTGGCCTGGGCCTGCCGCTGCGGTTCCGGCCCGCACTGGCCGACTGCTACCAGGCCACGTTCCTCAACTCCGTGCTGCCGACCGGCGTGCTCGGCGACGTCGGGCGCGCCGTCGGGCACGGCCGTGCGATCGGTGCGGTGGCCCGGTCGGCCCGCGCGGTCGTCCTGGAACGGTCCGCGGGTCAGGTCGTCCTCGTCGTCATCGGGTCGGCGGTGCTGCTGACCAGGCCGGACGCCTTCTCGGTCCTGCTGCCGGGCCGGGCGGCCGTGGAGATCGTCGGCGCGCTCGCCGTCGCCGGGGCCGCCGTCGTGCTCGCGGTACCGCGGCTGCGGTCCGCGGTCGCGACGCTGCTCGCCGACGCCCGGACCGGTCTGCTCGCCCCACGCATCTGGCCGGGCGCGTTCGGGCTCTCGGCCGTCGCGCTCGCGGCGAACGTGACCCTGTTCGTCGTCGCGGCGCGTGCGACCGGGGCGACGGCACCCGTCGGGCAACTGCTGCCGGTCGTCCTCGTGGCCCTGTTCGCGTCCGGCCTGCCGATCGGGATCGGCGGGTTCGGGCCGCGCGAGGCCGTCGCCGCGCTCGGCTTCTGCGCCGCCGGCCTCCCGGCTGCCGACGGTGCGTCCGCCTCGATCGTCTACGGCCTGCTGACGTTCGCGTCCACGGTGCCGGGGGCGCTCGTGCTGCTGGCGCGCCGCGGGCGCGCGGCCGCCGCGACCGGCCACACGGCCGGATGACGGCGTTGCGCACCGCGCTCGGCCGCGTCTGGAGCGTCCTCGCCGTCGCGCTCGTGGCCGCGGCCCTCGTCGCACCCGACGCGTTCACCGACCTGCGCCCGGCCGCATTCGTCCGGATCCCGCTGGAAGGGCTCGTGCTGGGCGCGGTGCTGCTCGTGCTGCGTGGCCGGGCCCGCCGGGTCGCCGCCGTCGTGTCCGGGCTCGCGCTCGGCGCGCTGACGGTGCTGCGCCTGTTCGACCTCGGATTCTCCGCCGTGCTCGACCGGACCTTCGACCCGATGACCGACGCCGGGCTGCTCGTGGGCGGCGTCGACTTCGTGCGGTCGACCGCGGGCGGCGCCGCGGCGGTCGGGACCGTGATCGGCGCGGTCGTGCTGGGGCTGCTGGTCGTCGGCGTCGTGACGGCGGCGGTGCTGCGCACGGCACGGGTCGTGGCCGGCCGTCCGACCCCGTCGGCCCGGGTCGTCGCCGTGCTGACCGTTGCCTGGACGGTCCTGGCGGTGCTCGGCACGCAGGCCGCGGGGCTGCCCGTCGCCTCGCGGGACGCGGCCGCGCTCGCCGCGACCCACGTCGGCCAGATCGGGGCCGACATCCGCGACCACCGCGAGTTCGAGGCCGCCGCCGCGGCCGACGCCTTCCGCGACGCCGCGCCCGCCGACCTGCTGACCGCGTTGCGCGGCAAGGACGTCGTGCTGACCTACGTCGAGAGCTACGGACGCTCCGCGCTCGCCGATCCCCAGGTCGACGCCCTCCTGGACGCCGGGACGCGTGACCTCGGCGCCGCCGGTCTCGTCGCACGCAGCGCCTACCTGACCTCGCCGACGTCCGGCGGCGGCAGCTGGCTCGCCCACTCCACGCTCGAGAGCGGCGTGTGGATCGACAACCAGGCCCGGTTCGACGACCTCGACGCGACCGGCCGGCTCACGCTGGGCAGCGCGTTCCGCCGCGCGGGCTGGACGACCGCAGCCGTCCAGCCCGGCACCACGTCCGGGTTCCCGGACGCGGACTTCTACGGCTACGACACAGTCCTCGACGCACAGCACCTCGGCTACCGGGGACCGAACTTCAGCTTCGCGCCGATGCCCGACCAGTACACCCTCGCCACCTTCGAGCAGCGGCTGCGCGCGCCCGGGCACGCGCCGCTGATGGCCGAGATCACGCTGGTCTCCAGCCACGCGCCGTGGACGCCGCTGCCCCGGCTGCTGCCGTGGGACCAGGTCGGCGACGGCTCGGTCTACGACTCGATGTCCGGGCCCAGCCTGCCGCCGCAGGCCATCCTCACCACCGACCCGGCCGTCGTGCGGGCCGACTACCTCGCCTCGATCCGGTACACGCTCTCGACGCTCGTCTCCTACCTGCAGACCCACGGCGACCCGAATCTCGTCATGGTGTTCCTCGGCGACCACGAGCCGGCGCCGGTCGCCACCGGGAACGCCCCGGACCACGACGTGCCCGTGACGATCGTCGCGCGCGACCCGGCCCTGCTCGACCGGATCGCGAGCTGGGGCTGGGAACCCGGGCTGCGACCGTCGGCGCAGGCCCCGGTCTGGGGGATGGACGCCTTCCGGGACCGCTTCCTCACCGCGTTCGGCCCGGTCGAGAGTCAGTCGCGGTAGGCCGGGGCCCGCCGCGGCGCCTCGCGGGGCAGGCTGCGCAGCAACGGGATCGTCCGCGGCGCCACCACCTCCGAGAGCACGACGACGCTCGTCGAGCGGGCCACCACCCCGGACCGGTTGAGCTCGAGCAGGGTGCGCTGGAGGTCCTCGTGCGACGACGCCGCGAGCCGGCACAGCACGTCCGACGCACCCGTCGTCGCGTAGGCCTCCAGCACCGCGGGATGCGCGGCGAGCTCGTCGGCGACGGCGTCGAGGGCACCCTGGGCGATCTCCAGCGTCACGAAGGCGTGCACGCCGAACCCGGCCGCGGCGAGGTCGACGTCCGGGCCGTAGCCGGTGATCACACCCTCGCGTTCGAGCCGGTCGACCCGCGCCTGCACCGTGCCGCGGGCCACCTGCAGCAGCCGGGACAGCTCCAGCGCGCCGGCGCGGGGGTGCTCACGCAGCGCGGCGAGCAGGTCGACGTCCAGGGCGTCGAGGTCGGTCATGTGGGCGGACTGTACAGCTCACGACGGAACGAGCTGCCTGATCTGTACAGCCGGATCAGCCGCGGGTGCGTCGGTTGCGCGGCTGCCGTGACTGCGCTGTCCTGTGCACACCCGCGCCAGGAGGTGTCATGAGCATCGACCACGACCTCGACCCGGCACAGCTGCGGCGCCTGCTCGGCCTCGTCGAGCACGACACCGGCGCCGATCCGTTCCCCGTCACCGGCTGGGACGCGGTGGTGTGGGTCGTCGGCAACGCGGCGCAGACCGCGCTGTTCCACCGGCTCGTCCTCGGCATGGACCTCGTCGCCTACTCCGGGCCCGAGACCGGCAACCCCGACCACCACGCCTACGTGCTGCGCGCCGGTGAGGTGCGGTTCGTCGTCACCGGTGGGGTGGCGCCGACGAGCCCGCTGCACGACCGGCACCGCCGCCACGGCGACGGCGTCGCCGACATCGCGCTGGAGGTCCCCGACGTCGACCGCTGCATCGCCCACGCACGCGCGGCCGGTGCGACGGTGCTCGTCGAACCGCACGACGTCGCCGACGCGCACGGCACCGTGCGCACCGCCGCGATCGCCGCCTACGGCGACACCCGGCACACCCTCGTCGACCGCTCCCGCTACACCGGTCCCTACCTGCCGGGCTACGTCGCGCAGGACGCCCCCGCGCTCGGCCGGCCGGTGTTCCAGGCGCTCGACCACGTGGTCGGCAACGTCGAGCTCGGCCGGATGGACGAGTGGGTCGCGTTCTACACCCGTGTCATGGGCTTCACGAACATGGCCGAGTTCGTCGGCGCCGACATCGCGACCGAGTACTCCGCGCTGATGAGCAAGGTCGTGGCCAGCGGCGACCGGCGGGTGAAGTTCCCGCTCAACGAGCCCGCGCGGGGCCGCAGGCGCTCGCAGATCGACGAGTACCTCGACTTCCACGGCGGGCCGGGTGTGCAGCACCTCGCGCTGGCCACCGACGACATCCTCGCGACGGTGGACGGCCTGCGCGCCAAGGGGATCGATTTCCTGCCGACGCCTGCGTCGTACTACGAGGACCCGGCCCTGCGGGCCCGGATCGGTGAGGTCCGAGTCCCGGTCGACGAGCTCGCCGCCCGCGGCATCCTCGTCGACCGCGACGAGGACGGGTACCTCCTGCAGATCTTCACCGCCCCGATCGGCGACCGGCCCACGGTGTTCTTCGAGTTCATCGAGCGGCACGGCTCGCTGGGCTTCGGCAAGGGGAACTTCAAGGCGCTCTTCGAGGCGATCGAGCGCGAGCAGGCCCGCCGCGGCAACTTCTAGCCGTCCGCGGTCCCCTGTGAGGGGAGGAGGACCTGCTGGGCGTCGGCGATGCCGGCGTCGGCACGTCGGCGTCGGCACCGGGTGCGGCGGAGGCATGACGTGCGCGCAGCAAGCCGGCACGTCCTCGGCTCGGGGCTCGCGCTGCTCGAGGAACGGTCGATGCGGGCGAGGGCGGGCCTGCCGTCCGATCGGGACCTCGACCGGCGGTTTCCCCTACCTCGCCCGCATCGCCGCGGCCGGCGACCACCCCCATTCCACTGCATGGGCCGCCGACCCGGACCGCCTCGGCGCACCGCCGCAGACGTTCGAGGCGATCCTCGACTGGCTCCTCGACGGGCTGGAGACCCTGTCGTGAGTGGCGACCGTCGCCACTCACGGGGTCAGCGGTCGAGCCACGTCGTCGCGTAGAACATGTCCCGCGACAGGTAGCGGTCGATGCCCTTGACGTCCTTCTTCGTGATCGTCGCCAGATAGGCCCGGCTGATCCACACGACCGCGAGGTCCTTGTTCACCTGGTCCTCGACCTGCTGGTAGTCCTTCGTGCGCTGCGCGTCGTCGCCGGTGACGGCCGCGTCGGCCAGCCACGTGTCGACGTCGGGGTTCGAGTACCGGCCGAAGTTCCCGCTCCCTCCGGTCCCGACGATGCGCTGCACGCCCGGGAACGGGTTGTCCAGCGGCGCGACGGTGGTGCTGAGCTGGAAGTCGCCGCTCTGCACGACGGCCGAGGAGTACTGCGCCAGGTCGTAGGTCTGGACGGTCACCGTGATCCCGATCGCGGCCATCTGCGCCTGCACGAACTCCGCGAACGGCTGCCGGCTGGTCGTCGTCTTGAACGTGAAGTCCGGGTTCCCGCCCTTCGCCCGGTAGGCGTCGACCAGCTGCTTGGCCCTGCCCGGGTCGTAGGCCGGCCACTCGCCCGACGCGCCCTGGGTGTGGAACGGGCTGCTCGTGTCGAACAGGCTGTTGGCCGTGGTGAGCCGGTTGTTGTACTGGCTCGCCGACAACGCCTTCATGTCCATCGCCCGGATGACCGCCTCGCGCATGCCGCGGTCGTCGAACGGGGCCTTCGTGAAGTTGAAGAACAGGTACTCACCGGAGTTTCCCGGGCCGTAATAGACCTGCAGCTGCGGGTTGTCCAGCCCGCGGACGATCTCCTGGTTGTAGGCCGCGAACGCGAGGTCGATGTCGCCGTTCTGCGTCGAGGCCGTCCGGGCGTCGGTGTCGGGCAACGGACGGAACTCCAGTCCGTCGAGGTAGGGCATCCCCTGCTGCCAGTAGTGCGGGTTGCGCGCCAACGTCATCTTGGAGTCGCGGACCCAGCTGGTCAGCGTGAACGGACCCGCGCCGACGGGGTGCGCGCCGATGTCCTTGCCGTACTTCTGCAGCGCCGCCGGCGAGATGATCATCCCGAGGGTGCCGCTGAAGCCGCTCTGGGCGAAGACGATCGGGAACGACGCCAGCGGCGACCGCAGCGTGAACCGCACTGTCAGCGGGTCGACGGCGGTCATCGAGGCGATCATCGCGGCGTACTGGTGGGCGGGCGAGGTCGCCTTGTCGATGTGGCGCTGGGTGTTGACCACGACCGCGTTCGCGTCGAAGGCCGTGCCGTCGGAGAACGTGACGCCCGGCGTCAGCGTCATCGTCCACGTCGTGCCGCCGTCGGACGTGGTCATGCTCCTCGCGATGAACGGCTCGATCTTGCCGTCGGGGGAGAGCTTCAGCAGCGAGTCGAACACGGCGTTCTGCGCCATGTTCGTGTTCTGCACCGTCGGGTCGAAGGTGACGGCCTCGCGGTCGGCGCCCAGGATCAGCGTGCCGCCGTGCTTCGGTGTGCCCTCCTCGGCAAGGTTCCCGCCGTAGGGGTCGATCGCCTTGATCGGCCCCGACCCGCCGGCCGATCCACCCCCGGCCGACCCGCAGCCGGTGACGACGAGCAGCACCGCCGCCACGGCGGCCACCACCCCCGCCCACCGTGCCCGTCGCCGGCCCGCTGTTCGCAGGCCTGTTCGCTGCTGCATCGCCCACCCACTCCTCGTCGAGTCCGGCAGTGACACCCGGGGAGGTTCTCCGAAGCCCAACGGGCCGCCGGGCACGGCCCGGTCGGTCAGGCGCCGCTCCCCGCGATCGCCGGGGCCGAGACGCCGACGCCGCCGCGCGTCGTCGCGCCGTAGCGGGCGATCTCGGCCGGCAGGTCGAGCGGGACCCCGCGCCGGGTCCGTGCCTCGTACGCGGCGTCGTCGAGCCGGTCGGCCGGGACGAGCCACGCGACCTCGAACTCGATCCCGTCGGGGTCGCGCGCGTAGATGCTCTTCGTCGTGCCGTGGTCGGTGGCCCCGACCAGCGCGCCCGCCCCGGCGAGGACCTCGGCGAGCTCCGCGAGCTCACCGAGCGTCCGCAGCTCCCACCCCAGGTGGTAGAGCCCGACCGTGGTGGTGCCCGCCGACGAGTCGTGCGCGCCGTCGCCGATGGCGAACAACCCGATGTCGTGGTCGTTCGTCGAGTCGGGGGCCTGCATGAAGGCCGCCCGGCCGGGTCGTTCCATGACGACCCGGAAGCCGAGCAGATCCCGGTAGAACGCCACGCTGCGGTCCACGTCCCGGACGTAGAGGACGGCGTGGTTGAGCCGGCTGATTCCCACGCCGTCAGTCGCCCGCGACCGGGAGGTGTCGCAGCGAGTCGAGCGCCTCACGGACGGCCGGGTCGTCGTCGGTGCCGAGGTAGCGCCAGTCCTCGCCCTCCTCGAGGATCTTGTCGGCCGCACGGATCGTCGTGAAGTCGTGTCCGGGACCGGCCAGCGCGGGTGGCGGCGTGCCGTCGGCCTCGAGCGCCCTCGCCGCGCCGAGCAGGATGCGGCGCATCCGGATGACGGCCTTGTCGAGCTGGCCGAGCTGCTCGCTGCTGCGGTCGTAGATCTTGCCCATCGACTCGGTGACCATCAGGTCCTGGCTGACGAAGTCGGCCACGCCGCTGAAGGTCTCGGTGCGCTGGACGTCGCGGTCGAGCTTGTAGTCGTTGTCGGCGGTGTACTCGCGCGGGGTGATGCCCCCGACCCGGCGGGTGAACGGCGTCTCGAACGGGCTGAAGTCGTGCAGCGGCGCGCCGCCGTGGCCCTGCGGGTTCGCCTGGACCTGGGCGTCGAAGTTGTAGCGCCAGCAGCTGTGGTCGTCGATCGGGACGACCATGAGGTGGCGGGTGTTGTACGGGATCGCGGCGATGATCGTCGAGTACGGCGCGATGTACTCCGTGATGCGCACGTTGGTGTGGCCGTTGGGCGTGGTCCGCAGGCCTCCGTAGCGGAAGCCGTACCAGGTGTTCTCGACCTCGATGCGCGGCGCCTGGTCGTGGGTCCAGAACTTCCACGTCGCCTTGTTCGACGGGTAGCCCGGCTTGTCGGTGCCGTCGTCGGAGAACTCACCCGCGGCGAAGAACCCGTGCAGCCAGGAGATGTGGGCGGTGTCGAGGTTGCCCTCCATCGTCTGGATCCAGTTGCAGTCCGCGTAGAGCTTGGTGGCCAGCGTCTTCTCGGCCGGTAGCGTCTCGGTGCCGAAGTCGCGGAACGGGGTCATGGTGTCGGCCGGGCCCATGTAGGTCCACACGATCCCGCCCGACTCGTGGACCGGGTAGGCCTTCGCGCGCACGCGGTCCTTGAACGAGCTCTCCGGCGGCTCGCTGGGCATGTCGACGCAACGGCCGTCCGCGTCGAACTTCCAGCCGTGGTACGGGCAGCGCAGCCCGCACTCCTCGTTGCGGCCGAAGAACAGCGAGGCACCACGGTGCGGGCAGTTCTCCTGGATGAGGCCGACCTTGCCGGTGGTGTCCCGGAACGCCACCAGCTTCTCGCCGAGCAGCGTCACCCGCAGCGGTGGGCAGTCGGGCTCCGGCAGTTCCTCGCTGAGCGCGGCGGGGGTCCAGTAGCGGCGCAGCACCTCGCCCATCGGGGTCCCCGGCCCGACCCGGCACAGGGTCTCGTTGTCCGCGTGCGACAGCATCGTCGGCCCTCCTCGTCACGAACCCGGGCACAGCCGTGCTCCGGGCACGACGGTGTTGGTCCCGGAGTGGGTGATCACTGATGAACGGCGGGAGAGTCCGCCGGATCACGTGATCGACGTTATCCGAGCGGTTCACGGCACGGAAACAACGTCTTCGTCTAGCCCGCCATAAGCACGGCGAATACCGTCGGCCCGTTCGCGCCGTGGTGTGATGGGCCGGTGACGTCCTCGTCGTCGAGGCTCGCGCGCCTCGATCTCAACCTGCTGGTGGTACTGCGCGAGCTGCTGCGCGAGCGCAACGTGACCCGGGCCGCGGCGCGCGTCGGGGTCTCGCAGCCGGCGGCGAGCGCGGCGCTGGGCCGCCTGCGCCGGCACTTCGACGACGAGCTGCTCGTCCGCCGCGGCGCGGGCTACGAGCTGTCCGCGCTGGCCCACCAGCTCGTCGACCAGGTCGAGACGGTGTGCGACGGCATCGACCGGCTGCTGTCGACGGGCGCCGACTTCGATCCGGCGACGTCGCACCACGAGTTCACGATCGTCATGTCCGACTACGCGATCGCCGTGATGGGGGAGCGGCTCGCCGCCGAGGCGCACGCCAGGGCACCGCACGTGCGGCTCAACGTCGTGCTCGTCCGCGAGGCGCTGGCGGCCGGTATCGACCGCACGATCCGGGCCGTCGACGCCGTCGTGTCCTCGGCGACAGGACGGTTCCGGCAGCCGGAGATCCGCTCGACGCTGCTGTTCCGCGACCGCTGGGTGGTGGTCGTCGGCCGCGACACCGTCGTCGGCGACCCGCTCACCCTGCACGACCTGCGCGACGCCACCTGGGTCGTGCCGTACCACCGGGACTCGGAGTTCCCGTCCGTGGTGCCGGTGAGCGGACAGCTCGCCGCCCTCGGACTGCGCCCGACGGTGACGGTGCGCGTCGACAGCTACGTGGCGGTGCCGTTCCTGGTGGCATCGTCCGGGCACGTCGCGCTGATGCAGGAGACGATGGCCCGGACCATGCAGGAGCGGCTCGGTCTGCGGATCCTCGATCCGCCCGCCCCGTTGGAGCCGTTCGTCGAGCGACTGTGGTGGCACGAGCGGCTGACGACCGACCCGGCCCATCGCTGGTTCCGCCGGATCGTCGAACGCGCCGCCCGCGCCCTCTGAAGGCTCGTAGGCGACTTCTCTGCGACGGGTTCGGTGTCACGGCGCGATTCCGAGCGTCGCCCGGACCACCGTCCTGAGTTCCTGCTCGAAGGACTCATTCGCCTGTAGCCTGCGATTACGCACACAGTCGTCGATCACCGTTCTGGCGACGTTCACCAATACCGCGGCGCGCTGCGCATCCAGCTCCGGACGGGCCGCCACGAGCCATCGCTGCCATTCCGCCAGGTGCTCCGACTGCGTCCGCTGCAGTCGCTCCCGGGCGTCCTGCGGCAGGAAGAGCCGCTCGGTCAGGGACAGCGCGACGAGGTCCGGGAACTGGGCCGCGAGACCCACGTAGCCGTCGACCAGGCCGTCGATCACCTTCTCGGACCGCGGTTCCTGCTCGAGGGTGCGCAGGGTCTCGAGGGCGCGCCACTCGCTCAGCCGGGTGATGGCCGCCACCAGGATCTCGGCCTTGTTGTCGAAGTACCGGTAGAGGGCCGGCCCGACGACGCCGATCTCGCCCCCGATGTCGTCGATGCTGACGCCGGCATACCCGTGCCGGCGGAAGGCGCTCGCCGCGGCCGCGATCAGCTGCTCCCGCCGGGACCCGGGAGTCCGCCGGACCGCCCCGGCGCGCGGGTGGGGGGAGCGCTCGGCGGGCTCGGCCACGACGACCCGGTGCGCGGCGCCTACCAGCTCCTCGACGAGCTGCGCACGCGGCATCGTCGACTCGAAGTACGCCGCGCTGCTGCTGATGCTGCCGATGGTCCACGCGCGGAGCAGCGCGGTGTCGTCGTCGAGATCGGACCGCTCCGGCGCGATGAACAGCGGGATGTACTGGTTCGCGAGCATCTTGGTGCGTTCGCGGACCAGGGTGAAGTCCTCGCCCGTGAGGTGCCGCGCCTCGCGCTGCCACAGCACCGACAGCCGCCGGTTGTCGAGGCTGACCTCGACCAACGCCCTGAGCCGTTCCGGGACGGGCGTTGTGGCGGAGTCCGTCGACAGCCGCTCGACCACCTGGATGACGGGCATCTGCTCGCCCAGCACGACGTGCGCCAGTAGCGCCTGCTTGTTCTCGTAATGCCGGTAGATGGCGCGCGGGGTGATCCCCGCGGATTCCGCGATGTCCTCCATCTTCACGGACTGATATCCGCGCTCGGCGAAGAGCTCGCTGGCGATGGCGGCGATCTGGGAACCACGATCGCGCGGTCGTCGGGCGGGCGAGTCACCTCGTGCGGCGGCGGATCTCACGGATTCTCGCCCACGAGCATCGAATTCTCCTCGACGCGGTCGGGATCGCGCGTGGTGCGCGCAATCGTATCGAAGCGTGCGCGGCCGCCGCCCTCGGCACTTCGCCTCCGGCCCGACTCGCCGATGCGGCACGCGCTGTCCGCGAAGATACCACGTCGGTGGTGGCCGCTGTGACCGCCCGACGACCTGGACGGAGACAGTGAGCGGTGGACGACATGGAGAATGGGCGGTTCAGAGATGAGTACGGATTACCTCAACAGACCTGATCGCTGTAACAGTGCGGGTCAAAGGCTTGTCTACCGACGTCGGAAGGATCTGGAGCGTTAGGATCTCTTGACCTCGTCGCGCCTGGTGTGTCAGTGTCTGGCGCTGCAGGCGGGCCCATTGCCCGTTAGTGGCCAAGTACATGTGGCTGAGGCGAAGGTGCCGGAGGTGTCGTGAACCGCTCTCGCCGAATCACGCCGGACGGAACGGCCGTGCGTCACGTCATCCGGCCGACCGCGACGCACGTCGTCACGGGTGCGGTGGTGCTGCTGGTGGTCGTCTCCCAGCTCGCCGTCACCGGGGGCTTCTTCTCGCAGGGGTCGCTCTCGACCCTGACCCCCCTGATCGGCATCCTGACGCTCGTCGCCGTGGGCCAGGCCTTCGTGATCAGCACGGGCGGCGTCGACCTCAGCCTGCCCGGGACGATGACGTGGGTCGGCGCGATCGTTCTCGAGCACTCCGGCGGTGCCGACGAGGGGCTGCCCGGGGCCCTGCTCCTCTGCGTCGGCGTGTGCGTCCTGGTCGGCCTCGTGAACGGGGTGCTGGTCGAGGGGCTGGGCCTGAACTCGCTGGTGGTCACGCTGGCGGTCGGCCAGCTCGTGCTCGGGTGCGCCCAGCTCTACCGGGGCGCGGTGTCACCGGTGCAGAAGGTGCCGGGCAGCCTCGCCGCGTGGGCGACCGCCGGCGTCGGCGGGATCAGTGCCATCCTGCTGGCCTCGGTCGCGCTGGCCGTGCTCACGACGTTCTTCCTGCATCGTGTCGTCGCCGGCCGCCGCCTCGTCGCCGCCGGCACCGCCGAGCGGGCGGCATCGCTGACGGGCATCCGGGCGCCGCTATACCGGTCCGCCGCCTATGTGATCGCCGCGCTCGTGTACGGCGTCGGCGGGGTCCTGGCGGCCGGTCGGACGGGCACCCCGGACCTGACGCTGGGTGAGCCGTACCTGTTGACCAGCGTGGTCGCGGTCGTGCTCGGCGGGGCCGCGCTGGCCGGCGGACGCGTGAGCCCCATGGCCACGCTGATGGGCGCCGTCTTCATCACGGTGCTGGATTTCGACCTGCGGGTGCTGGGCCTGTCCGCGGGCGCCCGACTCATCGCCCAGGGTGCCGTACTGGTGCTCGGGCTGGCCATGGTCAACGTCGTCCGCCACCGGGCGGAGCTCGGCCGCGCGCTGCGCCGGCTCGCCGCCTGATCGCGGGCCCTGCCCGAAGTCGCAGTTGCCGAAGGAGGACGGATGTCATTCATGAGAAGGTCCGCCGAACATGGGCGAGGGCTCGGCCGCTCGTTCGCGATCCGCGCCGCTGCGGCGGTCCTCGTCGCGGTCACCGCCGGATGCGGGGCCGCGCACCCCGGCAGCCCGACGGGGCCGGTGCCCGCGGATGCCGGGTCCGCGGGCGAGGTCGCCGTGTCGGAGGCCGACCTGCAGAAGACCGTGGACCAGGCACTGAGCACGGGCGACGTGGCAGCGTCGACGCTGCCGCCGCTGATGCGGGACGCGCTCGCACGGGCGAGCCACCCGCTCACGAGTGCCCAGATCGACAAGGCGTACGAGTGCTGGAAGGCGACGTCCTGCACGCTCGGTGACGGGCCGCTCACCCTCGCGCAGGCCGATCCGTTCGGCGGCAACACCTGGCGCCAGTTCACGAAGATGAACGTGATCCTGCAGGCGCTCACCCATCCCGAGATCGGCAGGTACGTCTACACCGATGCGAACCTCGATCTGGCGACGTACCAGGCCAACCTGCGGACGCTGACCGCGCAGGGTGCCGACGTGATCGTCACCATCAACGAGTTCGGCCCGGCCGCCTACGCGGCGCTCACCGCGGCCCAGCGGCAGGGCGTCGTCGTCACGACCTATCTGGGAGCGATGGACGACGCCCCGCCCACCGCATACACGACGCGCGTGCAGTACGACCTCTGCGCAACCGGGCGGGCGATGGCGGAGACCGCGCGCAAGGCCACCGCGACGCCGGGTCCGGTCGCCTACTTCGACGGCCTGGCCGGTAATCCGCAGGACGCGAAGGTGAAGAGCTGCGTCGCGGACACGGGCGCGGAGACCTCGTTCACCGAGGCGACCGACTACACGGCGGCCGGCACGCAGCGGGCCGCGTCCGCGCTGATCGCCTCCGGTAAGCCGGCGACGGCGATCCTCTACAGCTACGCGAACACGGTGCCGAGCATCGTGAACGCCTACCGGGAAGCCGGCAAGGAGGTCCCGGCGATCATCAGCCTGACCCAGAGCAACGCGGCCGTCTGCCAGCGGGCGGAGCACCCCTACCCGCTGTACCTCACGAACTCGGCCAACTGGGCCGCGCGGATCTCGGTCGACGCGGGCGTCCGGGCCGCCGGCGGGGCGAAGGTGGCGGACTCGGTCGTCTTCCCGTTGCCGTTCTTCGAGGTCACCGACAGCGACTGCGACACGAGCAAGCCGGCGGAGTACCCGGGTCCCGCGCTGGTGCCCGACGCGCTCACCGCGAAGATGCTCGCGGCCAGGTAGGGGACCGACGACATGGCGGAGCGAACAGTCCCCCTCGGCGGCACCCGGCCGGGCCCGGCCACCGTGCCGGCGGGGTCCGCGCTGCGGGTGAGCGACCTGGCGAAGCGATACGGTCCCGTCACCGCGCTGGAGTCGGTGAGCCTCGAGCTGGCCCCCGGCGAGGTCCATGCCCTCGTCGGGGAGAACGGATCGGGCAAGTCGACGCTGGTCGGCATCGTCAGCGGCGTCGTCGCGCCCGACGCCGGCAGCGTCGAGATCAGCGGCACCGCCTGCCGCCGGCACACGCCCTGGGAGTCGCAGCGCCACGGCGCGCTCACGGTGTTCCAGGACGGGTCGGTGATCCCCGAGCTCACCGTGGCGCAGAACCTGTTCCTGGGCACGCCGCCGGCAGGCAGGCCACCGTACCGGCGCGTGACCGGATGGGCGGGCGAGCGGCTGGCGGCGTTCGGTCTCGGGCACCTCGCGCCGGAGCGCCCGGCCTCCGGGCTCTCCGCCGCCGACCGCCAGCTCTTCGACATCTGCCGCGCGCTGATGGCGCGGCCGGCCGTGCTGCTGCTCGACGAGGCCACGTCCGCGCTCGACGCGGCGGGGGTCGACGTCGCGCTCGACCTGATGCGCGACGCCGCCGCCGACGGGTGTGCGGTCCTGCTGGTCACCCACCGCCTCTCGGAGGTCTTCCGCGTCGCGGACCGGATCTCGGTGCTGCGCGACGGGCGGTTCCGCGGCACCTACGAACCGGCGGCCGTCGACCAGGCGGCGCTGGTGGAGCTGATGGCCGGCCGCAGTGTCGACATCGAATTCCCCGCGCGGTCGGGACAGGTCGGCGGGGTCGTCCTCGACGCCACCGGGCTGAGCGGGCCCGGGTACGGCCCGATCGACCTGCGGCTGCGCCGCGGCGAGATCGTCGGGATCGCCGGTGCGGCCGGCAACGGCCAGCTGCAGCTGCTCGAGGGTCTCGCCGCGCTCGGCGCGACCGCAGGCGGTCTCGCCGTCGACGGCAGTCCCGTGCCGACGGGTCGCGCCGCCTGGTCGGCGGGCGTGGCCTACCTGTCCTCCGACCGCCGCGCCGCGTCGCTGCACCAGAACCTGCCGATCCGCGAGAACCTCGTCCTCGGTGTGCTGGGTCGGATTTCCCGGGCCGGGATCGTCACCCGGCGCCGCGAGGATCGGCAGGTACGGGAGAGCGTCGAACGGTTCGGCGTCCGCCTCGGGTCGCCGGAGGACCCGATGTCGTCGCTGTCGGGCGGTAACCAGCAGAAGGTCGCCATCGCCAAGGTGCTCGAGACCCGGCCCCGGGTGCTGCTCGTCGACGAGCCGACCCAGGGCGTCGACGTCCGCTCCCGCCTGGACATCTACCGGATGCTGCGCAGGGGTGCCGACGACGGGCTCGCGGTGGCGGTCGTCTCCTCGGACGCCGCGGAGCTGGCCGGGCTCTGTGACCGCGTGCTCGTCCTGTCCCGGGGCCGGGTCGTCGCGGAGCTCGACGGCGAGCACGCGTCGGAGACTCGGATCGTGCACGCGTTCACCGCGCACACGGCCGGTCCGGACCGCTCCGTCACCGCACCGGAGCCGGCGGGGCCCGCGCCGCGCGGGACGACAGTGCGCGCGGCGCTGCGCCGGCACCCGGACGCGGTGCGACTCGGGCTGCTGGCGACGGTCCTGCTCGTCCTCGGCGCCTGGGCGCAGAGCCAGGAGAGCACCTTCCTCACCACGGCCGGCATCTACAACGTGCTCCTGCTGGCGGCGCCGCTCGCCGCCGTCGCGACCGCCCAGTTCGTCGTCATGTACATCGGCGGGATCGACATCTCGGTCGTCGGCACGATGAGCGTGACGGTCTGCGTCCTCTCCTTCGTGGCGCAGAGCACCTCGGCGGGCGGACCGCTCCTCGCGCTGGCGACCGGGATCGGTGTCGGCGTGCTCGTCGGGATCGGCAACTCGGTGCTGATCGAGCGGCTGCGTGTACCGCCGGTGATCGCGACGATCGCGACGCTGGGCCTGCTGCAGGGGGTCGCCCTGACCCTGCGACCGACGCCGGACGGCGTCATCGACGCCGGGCTGACCGACGTGCTGACGATGCCCCTCTGGGTCTTCCCGCTGCCGCTGCTGGCGCTGTGCCTGTCGGTGCTCGTCGCGGACCGGCTGCTGCGCTCGACCGGGACGGGGCTGCGGCTGCGGACGGTCGGGCTCGACGCCCGGTTCGCCTACCGGCTCGGGGTCCGGGCCCCACGGTTGCGCCGGCTCGGCTACGTGCTCTGTGCCGTGCTCGCCGGGCTGGCCGGTGTGGTCCTCGCGGGCCAGGTCGGGGTCGGCGACCCCACGGTGGGCGACTCGTACGTGCTGCTCGCGATCGCCGCGCCGATCATCGGTGGCGCGAGCCTGCTCGGCGGTCGCGGCACGTTCCTCGGTTGCGTGCTCGGCTCGGTGCTGCTCGCGCTCGGCCTGACGCTGCCGACCACCCTCGGCCTCGGTGAAGGCTGGAACGTGATCCTCACCGGTGGGCTGACGCTGTTCGCGCTCGCCGTCCACGGCCGCCGGATCCGGGCCCGGTCCGGCCGGCGCCCGCGCGGCGCCGCCCGCCGTGGCGTGCCTGGCGGAAGCGGAGAGGCAGGTGGCGGCGGCGGACTCAGGTAGGAACAGGAGTTAGTGGTGATTGACAAGAAAGCAATAGCAGTCGTAAAGTCCCGGTGCCGACGGGTGCAGAGCGCATCACATGCTCGCTCTCATCATGAGTTGTCATGGACATTGCCCTGGACGTCCACCTCATCCGCCGGCGGTCCCTGCCGGCCGGTCCTCTTCGGACTCGGGCTGCGAGACAGGAGTACATCGAAATGAGCGAGGCCACCTCCCTGCGGGCGACGGGCGACGGGCTCGAACCCGACACCCGGGAGTTCCGCCACCTCGAGGTCGACGACCGGGGGGCCATCGCGGTCGTGTCCTTCGCCCGGCCACCGGTGAACGCGGTGGACACCGAGATGTGCCTGGAGATCCGGGCGCTGTTCAGCCGCGTCGACGAGTTCCTCCCGCAGGTGCGCGTCCTGGTCCTCCGCGGCAAGGGCTCGCACTTCTGCGCCGGGCACGACTTCAGGGAGTTCGCGAGCCTCACCCCGCAGAACTCCCCGGGCCGGCAGAAGCTCGTGCGGGAGACGTTCGCGGCCGTCTACGACTGCCCGGTGCCGGTCATCGCCGCGGTGCACGGCGTCGCGGTGGGCACCGGGGTCGCGCTGGCGGCGTGCTGCGACACCATCGTCTGCGGCGAGAGTGCGCGCCTGGGCGTGCCCGAGGTCGGGGTCGGCGTCATGGGGGGTGCGCGGCACATGCGGCGCCTGGTCCCCGAGCACCTGATGCGCACGCTGTACTTCACCGCCGGACACGCCTCCGCCGCTGAGCTCCTCCCGTACGGCGGCATCCATGCGGTGGTGCCGGACGAGCAGCTGCTGGACACCACACTCGAGCTCGCCGAGCGGATGGCGGTCCACAGCCGGGCCGTGCTGAGGCACGCCAAGGAGTCCCTGAACACGATCGAGTTCATGGACCTCAAGAGCGGCTACGAGGCCGAGCAACGGGTCACCACCCGGCTCACCGCGCACCCCGACTCGCAGGAGGCGCGCACCGCCGCGTTCGAACGGCGCACGCCCGAGTACTCACATTCCTGAGCGCGACGGCGGTCGACGTCGCCACGCACCCGAAGGGGAACCCATGGCTGTCATCTCGACGGCACATCCCAACCACAACCCGGATCCGGTCACGATCCGAGGCCGCAGGCTCGCCGGAAAGACGATCTTCATCACGGGCGCCTCGGCGGGCATCGGCGAGGCCGCGGCGCGTCGGTTCGCGGCCGAGGGCGCGAGCGTCGCGGTCGGGGCGCGGCGCACGGATCGGCTCGAACGGCTCGTCGACGAGCTGACCGCCGAGGGCGGCGAGGCGCTCGCGGTCGGCCTCGACGTCACCGACGAGGCCTCGGTCGCCCGGGCCGTGCAGACCACCGTCGACCGGTTCGGCCGGCTCGACGGAGCGCTCAACAACGCAGCCCTCTCGGGGGCGGGCAACCCGATCGTCGAGACCGACAGCGCCTACGTGCGCCAGGTCTTCGACGTGAACCTGATGGGCGTCTACTTCAGCCTGAAGTACGAGATCCCTGCGATGCTCGCGTCCGGTGGCGGCTCGATCGTGAACGTCAGCTCGGTCGGCGGGATCATCGGGATGCCGAACATCTCCGAGTACATCACCTCGAAATGGGGTGTCATCGGGATGACGAAGAGCGTCGCCCTCGAGTACGGCGGCGCCGGCGTCCGCGTCAACGCGATCGCGCCGGGCAGCACCAAGACCGACATGTACGACTCCTGGCTGCCCACCCCGGAGGCGCAGGCCGCGGTCGCCGCCTACTCGCCCATGAACCAGATCGCCCTGCCCGACGACATGGCGCGGGTCGCCCTGTTCCTGCTCTCCGAGGAGAGCCGGTGGACCAACGGCACGGTGATCGCCGCCGACGGTGGCCAGCACGTCGGTTGTTTCTGACACCGCCAATCGAGAGGAGAGAGCAGTGCCCCTGCGCATCGGCATCGACACCGGCGGCACCTTCACCGACCTGGTGGTCGCCGACGGCGACCGCGTGCACGCCGCCGTCAAATCGCTCACCACCCACGGGGACCTGCCGCGCGGAACACTGAACGCGCTGGCCAAGGCCGGGGTCGACGGCGGAGAGGTGGAGCGCGTCGTCCACGGCACCACGGTCGCACTGAACGCGATCCTGACCCGGCGCGGCGCCGAGGTCGGCCTCGTCACCACCATGGGTTATCGAGATCTTCTCGACATGGGACGCGCGTGGCGGCCCTGGGAGGACGCCCTCATCGACCCACGATGGCGGCGCCCGCACGAGCTGCGGCCGATCATCGAGCGGCATCGGCGTCGGACGGTGCCCGAGCGGGTCCGCGCCGACGGCGAGACCGTCGTCGCGCTCGACGAGGACCACCTCCTCGCGGAGGTCGAGAAGCTGGTCGCGGACGGCTGCGAGAGCATCGCGATCTGCTTCATGCACTCCTACAAGCACCCCGGGCACGAGCAGCGTGCGGCAGCGCTCGTCCGCGAGCGCTTCCCGCAGCTGAGCGTCAGCACGTCGGCGGACATCGCGCCGTTCCCCCGCGAGTACAGCCGGTTCTGCACCTGCGTGCTCAACGCCTACGCGCAGCCGCTCATGGACACGTACACGGCCGAGCTGGAGGCGCGCCTGAAGGAGTCCGGGTACACCGCGCCACTGATGTTCATGACGAACGACGGTGGCCTGATCGCGCCGGAGCAGGCCACCGCGCGGCCGGTCACGACGCTCAACAGCGGACCCGTCGGCGGGGTCATGGGCGCCGAGATGTACGCGCGCCGACTGGGGATCCCCAACCTCGTCGGCTTCGACATGGGTGGTACGAGCACCGACGTCGCGGTGGTCGCCGACGGTCGGGCGTCGACGGAACGCGAGCTGGAGCTCGAGCACGACCTGATCGCGGGCATCCCGGTGCTGGAGATCCACAGCATCGGCGCGGGCGGCGGCAGCATCGCGTCGCTCGACGCGGCCGGCGGACTCAACGTCGGACCCGAGAGCGCCGGCAGCAACCCCGGCCCCGCATGCTACGGACACGGCGGCACGCTGCCGACCGTCACGGACGCGTTCCTGCTGCTCGGCATGCTGGATCCGAAGGTGGCGCTCGGCGGCGAGATCCCACCCGACGTCGACGCCGCCGAGCGCGCCTACGCCGCGCTCGGCGACCAGCTGGGTACCACGGCGGGCGACCTGGCCAAGGCCGTCACCGAGGTCGCGATCCACAACATGGCCGAGGCCGTGCGGCAGCTCACCGTCTACCGCGGCTCCGACCCCCGGGAGTTCGCGCTGCTCGCCTACGGCGCGGCCGGACCGTTGGTGGCGACCCAGGTCGCCCGGACCCTGCACATGCCGCGCGTCGTCATCCCCGCGCTCGCAGGCGTCTTCTCGGCGTTCGGCCTGCTCGGGGCGAAGGTCTTCGAGGAGGAGGTGATCCCCGTCATGCAGACCGCCACCGACGAGCTCGCGGCCGAGGTGTTCGGGCGGCTGCGGGAGGCCGGTGCGCGGCTGGGCACGTCCGCCGGGCTCGCGGACGTCCACCTCGAGTTCCGCCTCGACGGGATGTACGCCGGGCAGCGGAGCGAACTGGAAGCGCTCGTCGACCCGACGCACGCGGACCCGCTCGCGCACATCCGGGAGATGTTCGACGCGGCGCACCGCAGGCAGTTCGGCTACACCCTTCCGGCGGACGTCTTCATCTCGACCGTGCGCGTCCGGGCCGTCGAGGCGGCGGCACACGAGGTGCTCCCGACCGAGCTCTCGGCCAGGGAGGAGGGACGGCCGAAGGGCGCCCGCGACATCGTCATCGGCGGCGACCCCCACGAGGCGGTGCCCGTGTACGAGGTGGCCGCGCTGGCCCCCGGCCAGCGGATCGCCGGCCCGGCGGTCGTCGAGGCGTCCAGCTACACCGCAGTCATCGGCGACGGCGACGTCGCCGAGATCAACTCCGTCGGCGACATCCTGGTCGACGTTCGGGAGGCCTGACATGACCGTCCAGCAGGAGAGCACGCGCACGACCGCGGCGCTCAGCGCCCAGGAGGTGCAGGCCCGCTACGGCATCGACCTGACGGCCGCCGAGGTGCTGCGGCACGCGCTGCGCTACATCGCGCTGCAGATGCAGCAGAAGGTCAACGCCGCCGCGCTGAGCCCGCTGCTCAGCGAGATGAACGACTTCGGCATCGGGCTGCTGGCGCCGCGCGACGAGGCCCGCGACCTGGACTTCGACGCGATCGCGATGTCGACGGGTGCGCCGGCGCACTTCGTCATCAACCAGTACTACGCGCGCACGGCGATCGAGCACTGGGGCGCGGAGAACTTCGAGCCCGGCGACGTCGTGATCTACAACGACCCGTACCGCGGCGGCAGCCACGTCAACGACATCGGTGCCGTCATGCCGATCTTCCACGACGGCCGGCTGCTGGGGTTCGCGGCCAGCATCACCCACTGGCTCGACATCGGCGGCCCGATCCCGACCGGCTTCGGGCCGGGTCTGCAGCGCGACGTCTTCGCCGAGGGCATCCGGCTGTCGCCACGGCTGCTGTACAAGCGGGGTGAGCTGGTCGAGGAGACCGTCGAGCTGTTCACGGTGCAGACCCGCATCCCGGAGATGAGCGCGAACGACCTGCAGGTGATCAAGGCCGCGCTGCAGGTCGGGGTGGACATGGTCGGGCACTACGTCGAGCGCTACGGGGTCGACGCCTACCTCGGTGCCGTCGAGTACACCCTCGACTACTCGGAGCGGGCGGTCCGCCAGGCGCTGCTCGAGATCCCCGACGGCACGTACGAGGCCGAGGACCACCTCGACAACGACTCCGCGGGCGAGCCGATGCTGCTGAAGTGCACGGTCCGCAAGTACGGGTCCGAAATCGAGATCGACTTCTCCGGCTCGGCGCGCGAGGACTGGAACGGGTACGCCTGCCAGTGGTCGGACACCGTCTCGGCCGCTCACCTGGGCCTGCAGGCGATCTTCCTCGACTCGGTGCCGCCGAACGCCGGGGCGTACAGGCCGGTGCACGTCGTGGCGCCGCCCGGGTCCTGCTTCCACGCGCTCCCACCGATGTCCACCAACTCCGGGCACCTGTTCTTCCTCGTCAAGAGCACGACGCTGGTGAAGATGGCGCTGTCGAAGGCGCACCCGAGGTTCGCCGTCGGCGAGAACTACGACGACATCTGCATCATCAGCTTCTCCGGCGTCGACAACCGGTCGGCGACGCCGAGCCCGTTCGTCTTCATCCGCTTCCCGCTGGGTCCCTTCGGCGGGCACGCGCTCGGGGACGGCTGCTCGTACATGCCGATCGAGGAGGGCAACGCCGTCGAGACCTCGATCGAGTTCGAGGAGGAGGCCTTCCCGCTGCTGTTCCTCGAACGGGAGTTCGTCACCGACACCGCCGGAGCGGGAAAGCACCGGGGCGGACCGGCCACACGGGTCCTGCTCGCGCCGCTCGTCGACGCCGAGAGCACCTACCAGCTCGAACAGTGCCGGTTCCCGACCAAGGGCGAGTTCGGCGGCGGTGGCGGCAGCATGGCGAGCATCCGGCTCCACGAGGGCGGGCTCGCTCGCTGGTCGAGGGGCGAGGAGCTCGCCGAGCCGCAGGTCGTCGCCGGGTTCGCCGACCCGGCCGACGGGTCACCCGCCGACCCGGACGACGAGCGCGCCGAGTTCCGCATCAGCAAGCTCGCCGGTGTCCGGTTCGCCGCGGGCGACGTCGTGGCGTTCCAGGTCGCCGGCGCCGGCGGGTACGGCCCGGCCGACCAGCGCGACCCGGAGGCCGTGCGCCGCGACGTCCGCAACGAGATCGTCTCCGCGGCGGCGGCGAACCGGCTCTACGGCGTGGACCTCGGCGGACCGACCAGCGAGGGAGAGGCCTGATGTTCCCCCAGCCCACCGAACCGACAGTGGCCGAACCGTTGGAGGCCGTCGACTCCGACTGCCCGACGTGTGGTGCGGCCGCTGTCTTCGCCTACCGGGTCGTCGACTACCGCGGCTGGCTGCGGGTGACGAAGTGCCGCAGTTGCCTGCACGTCCTCGACAGTCGCCGGATCCGGCCGCCGTCCCGATCCGGGGTCGCCTGATGGCCGTGAGATCGACACCGTCGCGGGCCGAGGCCGAGCGCTACCGGAGGGCCGGCCTGTGGACCGACGAGCTGATCGACGGGTTCGTCGCCGTGCGGGCGGCGGACCCGGGCGACGGCCGCCCTGCCCGCCGTCGTGGACGGCCCCCGCACCGTCACCTACGGGGAGCTCGAGCAGCAGGTGCGTGCCGTCGCCGCGGCGCTGCACGGGATGGGCGTCGGCAGGGGCGACGTCGTCTCCTGGCAGCTGCCGAACTGGTGGGAGGCCGTGCCCCTGCACCACGCGATCCTGCGGCTGGGAGCGGTCAGCAACCCCGTCGTCCCGATCCACCGGCGGCGTGAGGTCGAGTTCGTGCTCCGTCAGGCGGAGACCAAGGTCTTCGTGCACCCGGGGGAGTTCCGCGGCTTCGACCACCAGCAGATGGTGGCCGAGCTGGCGCCCACGCTGCCCGCGCTGGCGCACACCGTCGTCGTGCGGGGCACGGCCGGGACCGGTCCCGCGTTCGAGGACCTGCTGCGCCCCGCCGGTGCGCCCGAGGTCGAGCGGGCGGCAACCGACCCGGCCGTCCTGATGTACACCTCGGGCACCACGTCGGACCCCAAGGGCGTCGTCCATCCGCACGCGACGCTGGTGCGGGAGAACCGCGGGTGCATCGCGAGCTGGGGCCTGACCGCGGCGGACCGGATCTTCATGCCGTCGCCGCTCACCCATGTCACGGGCCTGCTCTACGGGGTGCAGCTGCCGGCGATGCTCGGCTGCCCGGTCGTCCTGCAGGACGTCTGGGAGTCGACGGAGGCATTGCGGCTGATCGAGCGGCACCGCTGCACCTTCACGACGGCGGCAACGCCGTTCGTCCACGGCCTGACGCACAGCGCGGAGCTCCACCGGCGCGACGTCTCGTCGCTGCGGTGGGTCAACATCGGCGGCGGGGACGTGCCACCCGGCCTGGTGCGCGAGGCCGAGGCCCGTCTCGGCGCGACCGTCGCGCGCGGCTACGGATCGACCGAGTACCCCACCGCGACGCAGGGCTGGACCGACGACCCGCTCGACCGGCGCGCCGAGACCGACGGCCGGCCCGTGGAGGGCACCGAACTGAGGATCGTCGACGACCACGGGGCCGAGCTGCCGCCGGGGGAGCGCGGCGAGCTGCTCGTGCGCGGACCCGAGCGGTTCACCGGCTACCTGGTACCGCCGGCGGGGGAGGCGGTCTTCGACGCCGACGGCTGGTTCGCCACCGGCGACCTGGCCCGCATCGACGCCGCCGGGCAGCTGACCATAGAGGGCCGCAAGAAGGACATCGTCCTGCGCGGCGGCGAGAACATCAGCGTCAAGGAGGTGGAGGACCAGCTCTACGCGCACCCGAAGATCGCCGAGGTCGCGATCGTGGCCATGCCGGACCCGGTCATGATCGAGCGGGCGTGCGCCTTCGTCGTCCCCGCGGGCGACGAACCGCCGACGCTGCCCGAGCTCACCGAGTACCTCCTCGAGCACGGCTTCGCCGTCCAGAAGGTGCCCGAGCGGCTCGAGCAGGTCGCGCAGTTGCCCAAGAACCTCGCCGGAAAGGTCCAGAAGTTCGTGCTGCGGGAGCGCATCGCGACGCTGCTCGCGACCGAGCGGCAGAACGCCGCACCGGACGCGGCAGGCGTGCGATGACGGCCTCCGACACGGTCCTGGCGCAGCGCCACGGCGGCGTGCTGCTGCTGACCCTCAACCGGCCCTCGCGGCTCAACGCCTGGAACGCCGAGCTCGAGAGGCGGTATCTGGAGCTGCTGGCCGGCGCCGAGGCGGACCCGGATGTGCGCGCGATCGTCCTCACCGGCGCCGGGCGCGGCTTCTGCGCCGGCGCGGACCTCGACGAGCTGAGGGGCGTCGACACGCTGGACCCGGCGGACCTCGACGGGCGCCGCCTGGTGCTGCCGACACTGCGCACGCCGTTGATCGCGGCGATCAACGGCGCGGCCGCCGGGCTCGGGCTCGTGGTCGCACTGTCGGCCGACGTCCGGTTCTGCGTGCCGGAGGCGAAGCTGACCACCGCGTTCGCGCGGCGCGGGCTCATCGCGGAGTACGGGGTCGCCTGGGTGCTGCCGAGGCTCGTCGGCACCAGCCGTGCACTGGACCTGTTGCTGTCCGGTCGCGTGGTGCGCGGCGAGGAGGCGGCCCGGATCGGCCTCGTCGACCACCTGGCGACGCCCGCGACGCTGGTCGACGCCGCCCTCGCCTACGCCGCCGACCTGGCCGAGAACTGCTCGCCCACCTCGATGGCGATCATGAAGGACCAGGTGCGGGCGGCCCTCGACGAGCCGTTCGACGTGTCGCTCGACCGCTCCGACGTGCTGATGCGGGAGGCCTTCCGGCGCACCGACGTGAAGGAGGGGGTGGCCGCCCACCTCGAGAAGCGGGCCCCGCGGTTCGCGCCGCTCCCGTAGCCCCCGGGGGGAAGCGCGATGGGCGGGCCGCCGGGTGCGGCGGCCCGCCCATCTCACGGGGACTACGACTCACGGGGACTAGGACTTCCAGGTACCGCCCCAGAACAGCTCACTGGACAGGTACCGCGACACGCCCTTGACGTTCGGGCGCGCGATGGCGGCCTTGGCCGCCTGGGACAGCCAGACCACCGGCAGGTCCTGGGTGATCAGCTCCTGCGCCTTCTTGTACGCGGCGATCTGGGTGGCCGGGTCGGTCGAGGCGGCCGCCTCGTCGAGGGCCGCGTCGACCTGCGGGTTCGAGTACTTCCCGTAGTTGTTGATGCCGCCCGTGTGGAACTGGTTGGTCATGAACGGGAACGGGTTCTCGTAGGGCCCGCTGATCCAGGTCGCCGTGCCGAACTGGGTGCCTTGGATGATCGGGCCGATGAACGTCGAGATGTCGTCGAACTGCAGCTTGACGTTCACGCCGATGGCCGCCCACTGCGCCTGCAGGAACTGGCCGAGCTGGTGGTCGTCGGGGGAGTTGCCCGTGTTGTAGGTGAAGTCGGGATTCCCGCCGCCGGCCTTGTAGGCGTCGATCAGCTGCTTCGCCTTCGCCGGGTCGTACTTCGGGTAGGCGTCCGCGGCGGCCTGGCTGAAGTACTGCGAGTCCGGGGCGAACGGGGTGGTCGTCAGCAGGCCGACGTTGTTGTACTGCGTCGCGTTGAGCGCCTTCGGGTCGATCGCCATGACCAGCGCCTGGCGCACGCTCTTGTCGTCGAAGGGCTTCTTGGTCAGGTTGTAGTAGAGGTACTGGCCGTCGCCGCCCGGGCCGTAGTAGGTCACCAGGTCCTTGTTCATCGACGCCTGGCGCAGCTCGCTGAAGAAGCCGCCGATGTCGAGGTCGACGTCACCGTTCTGGACCGACGCGTAGCGCGCGTCCGTGTCGGAGATGGGCCGGAACTGGATGGCGTCGAGGTAGGGCTTGCCCTTGTCCCAGTAGTTGTCGAACTTCTTGACGTCGATCTTGTTGTTCGGGATCCAGTCGACGAACTGGAACGGACCGGCGCCGACGGGGTTGCGGCCGTAGTCGGCGCCCTCCTTCTGCACGGCCGTCGGCGAGGCGATGCTGCCGAGGTTGCCGGAGCTGAAGGGCAGCGCGAACGACGTCGGGAACGTCGCCGTCGGCCGCTTCAGCACGAAGGTGATCGTCAGCGGGTCGGTCGCGGTCATCGTCTGGATCGGCTCGGTGTAGAGCTTGCCGAGCGCGGCCGGGGTGTCCATCTGCCGCTTGACGTTGAAGATCACGGCGTCGGCGTTGAACGGCGTGCCGTCCTGGAAGGTGACGCCGGGCCGGAGCTTCATGACCCAGGTCTTGCCCCCGTCGGGGGTGTCCATCGACTGCGCGAGGTAGGGCTGGGGGTTGCCCTTGCTGTCCATCTTCAGCAGCGAGTCGTAGACCGCCGACGCCATCAGGTTCGAGCCGATCACGGGGTCGAACGACCGGGCCTCGGTGTACATGCCGACGATCAGCGTGCCGCCGGGCTTGGGGGTGCCCTCCTCGGCCGGGTCCCCGCCGAACGGTTTCGACGAGTCCAGATGGTCCGGGTTGGCGGCCGCCGACGTGGCGCCCCCGTTGGACCCGCAGGCCGTCCCGACGAGCACGATCGCGGCCAGTGCCGCGATCGCCGCGGCTATCCGCTTGTGTCGGGAGCCCCGTTCGGAGCCTGTTCGCATGGCTCGATCCACCTCTCTCGAAACTGCCCATACGGCGGTGTGCTGGACAGACCCCGGCGGCCGCGGACGGCGCGTCGGGGTCACGACAGAGGCAGATTCACGGCGTGCGGAGGCGCCCGACGTGCCCGTGCCGGGGAATACTGCAGCGGTGCCGGCGTGCCGCCAGAGGGGGTGACGGCGCGTGGTCCCCGGAACCGCGCGGGGAAGCATAGCGGGTTGACAAGATTGTTAACAATAATGGACGCAAAAAGTCCGGGGTCGGGATCCCGGGTCACCGGCACAGGGGCCGCAGACGCCGACCGCCCCGCCCGGGAGCCGGGCGGGGCGATCGTGACGTGACGACGCGCGCAGGAGTGTCGGGTCAGCTCGCGAGTTGGGTGCGGCGCTCCATGAGCCGCCAGACCATCGGGGTGAAGATCAGCTGCATGGCGAGGTCGAACTTCCCCCCGGGGCAGACGATCGTGTTCGCCCGGGACATGAACGAGTCGTGCAGCATCGACAGCAGGTAGGAGAAGTCGATCCCGCGCGGGTCGGCGAAGCGGATGATCAGCATCGACTCGTCTGCCGTCGGGATCGTGCGGGCGATGAACGGGTTCGACGTGTCGACCATGGGGACCCGCTGGAAGTTCACGTGCGTGCGCGAGAACTGCGGGCAGATGTGGTTCACGTAGTCCGGCATCCGGCGCAGGATCGTGTCGGTGACGGCCTCGGTGGAGTAGCCACGCTGGGTCTTGTCCCGGTGCAGCTTCTGGATCCACTCGAGGTTGATCACCGGCACGACGCCGATCAGCAGGTCCGGGTGCTGTGCGACGTCGACCTTGTCGGTGACGACCGCGCCGTGCAGTCCCTCGTAGAAGAGCAGGTCGGAGTCGCCGGGCAGGTCCGTCCACGGCGTGAAGGTGCCCGGCGGCTGGTCGAACGGCGCCGCCTCCTCCTCGTCGTGCAGGTACTTGCGGACCTTTCCGCGCCCGGTCTCGCCGTAGGTGCGGAACAGCTCCTCCAGCTCCTCGAAGAGGTTCGACTCGGGGCCGAAGTGGCTGAAGCTGTGGTCGCCGCGGGCGTGCGCGTCCGCCATGCGGACCTTCATCTCCGCCCGGTCGAACCGGTGGAAGCTGTCGCCCTCGACCGCGGCCGCGTTGATGTGCTCCCGCCGGAAGATCTGCTGGAAGGCCCGCATGACCGAGGTCGTGCCGGCGCCCGAGGCACCGGTGACCGCGATGATCGGATGCTTGGTCGACATGCCCGTCTCCGTCTCAGTTCGCGGCGCGGAACAGCCCGCGCGTGCCGTACAGCGGGGTGTCGACCCCGCTGTCGACGTTCTCGACGTGGTACTTCGCGATGCGCTCGACCTCCTCGACGGCGCCGAAGACGAGCGGGATGCGCTGGTGCAGGGCGGTCGGGCTGACGTCGAGGATGCGTTCGCGGCCCGTGTGGGCCGCGCCGCCCGCCTGCTCGACGACGAACGCGACGGGGTTGGCCTCGTAGAGCAGCCGCAGCCGGCCGGGCCTGGCCGGGTCCTTGGCGTCGCGCGGGTAGAGGAAGACGCCGCCGCGGGTGAGGATCCGGTGCGTCTCGGCCACCAGCGAGGCCACCCACCGCATGTTGAAGTCCTTGCCGCGGGGCCCGGACCTGCCCGCCAGGCACTCGTCGACGTAGCGGCGCACCGCGGGCTCCCAGAACCGCCGGTTCGACGCGTTGATCGCGAACTCCTGCGTCGTCTCCGGGATGCGGATGGCCTCGCGGGTGAGGATGAACTCGCCGAGCCGGGGGTCGAGGGTGAACCCGTGCGTGCCGCGGCCGGTCGTCAGCACGAGCATCGTCGACGGGCCGTAGATGGCGTAGCCCGCCGCGACCTGCGTGCTGCCCGGCTGCAGGAACGCCTCCGGTCCGGGCGTCTCGCCCGTGCCCTCGGGCGCCCGCAGGATCGAGAAGATGCTCCCGACCGAGACGTTGACGTCGATGTTCGACGAGCCGTCCAACGGGTCGAAGACCAGCAGGTACTTGCCCCGCGGGTACTCCGCGGGGATCCCGTAGGGGTCGTCGAGCTCCTCGGAGGCCATGCCGGCGACCTGGCCGCCCCACTCGGTGGCGCGCAGGAAGATGTCGTTGGCCAGCACGTCGAGCTTCTGCTGCGTCTCGCCCTGGACGTTCAGGGTGCCCTCGGCGCCGAGCACGCCCTCCAGCGCGCCGTGCGCCACCCGGCCCGCGATGGCCTTGCAGGCGATCGCGACATCGAGGATCAGCGAGTTGAGGTCACCGACGGCGCCGGGGTGTCGGCGCCGCTCGGCGTCGAGGAACCGGGCGAGCGTAGTGCGGTCGGCGAGCATGGCGTTTCTCCCCGCAGCCGGGCGAACAGGACGTCAGGGCCCGGCCGGGGGCACCCGCGCCCCGGCCGGGTCCGCGTTCCGAGCGTGCCGTGCGCCGTGCCACGGCCCATCCCCCCGCCAGGTGGCCGCCCGGGGGGTGAATGTCGCACTGAGGCGAGACCGGCGCCGGGCGGTCGGCGCGTGCGGGCCCGTGCGCAACGGACCCGCACGCGCGCGGGCGTAGGGTCGGCAGCCGTGACCGCCTCGCTGACCCAGACGGCCCGTGACCTCGCAAGCGGATCGACGACCGCGACCCGGCTGGTCGAGGAGGCACTCGAACGGCTCGCCGCCACCGAACCGGACGTCCACGCGTGGGTGACGGTCGCCGCCGACACCGCTCGCGAGCAGGCCCGGGCCCTCGACGCCGGACCGCACCGGGGCCCGCTGCACGGGGTGCCGTTCGGGGTGAAGGACATCATCGACGTCGCGGGCCTGCCGACGGAGTGCGGCTCGCCGCTGCGCGCAGGTGCGGTCGCGGCGGCCGACGCCTGGGTCGTGCAGCGGCTGCGGGCGGCCGGTGCCGTCGTCCTCGGCAAGACCGTGACGACGGAGTTCGCCTACTTCGAGCCCGGACCGACGCGCAACCCGCGCGACCTCTCGCGCACGCCGGGCGGCTCGTCGAGCGGGTCGGCGGCGGCCGTCGCGGCGGGCGTCGTCCCGCTCGCGCTGGGCACGCAGACGGCGGGGTCGGTGATCCGGCCCGCCGCGTTCTGCGGCGTCGCGTCGTACGTGCCCCCGGTCGGGGCGCTGTCCTACGCGGGCGTGCACCCCATGTGCCCGTCGCTGGACACCGTCGGTTTCTTCGCACCGGCCGTCGCCGACCTCGCGCTCGTGCGGACGGCGGTCGACGGGCGGGCCGACGTCCCCGTCGCCCGGACCGACGCCCCGACGCTGCTGCTCCTGCGCGGCGACGAGCTGGGTCCGGTCGAGCCGGAGATGGCGGCGGCGCTGGAGTCGGCCGCGACCGCGCTGACGGCCGCGGGTGCGCGCCTCACCGAGCTCACGACGCCGCTCTCCCCGCTCATCGACGACCACCTGACGGTCATGGAGCACGAGGCGGCCATCTCGATGCGCGAGGACCTCACCGCGCATCCCGACGAGCTGAGCGACATCCTGCGCACGATGCTGGAGAAGGGAACGACGGTCGGCGGCGCCGCGCACGACGCCGCGCTCGCCCGGGCGGCCGCGCAGCGCGACCTGCTGCTGGGGCTGCTCGGCGACGCCGACGCGATCCTGCTGCCGGCTGCGCCAGGACCGGCCCCGGTGGGCCTCGGCGCGACCGGGAACCCCGCGATGTCACGGCCGTTCCAGCTCATGAACATGCCCGCCGTCGCTGTGCCGGGGCTCGCGACGACGGGCGGGTTGCCGCTGGGTGTCCAGCTCGTCGGGCATCCTCGGCGGGAGGACGACCTGCTGGCGACGGCGGCGTGGGTGGAGACCCGGCTCGGCTGAGCCCGGCCCGCCCTCCGAGGACGGTGGTCACGGGTGCGGGCCCCGGATCACGGGACCCGCACCCGGGCACGGGGGTGTTACTTGACGACGGGCGCGCCCATGGGGAGCGCGCGTCCGCCCAGTTCCTGGTTCATGGCGTCGTAGAAGATGTAGACGCCGATCAGGCAGAAGACGAACACGGCGATGCCGCCGCCGGTGAGCATCGCGGTGGAGCCGCCGAGCACGCCGGCGAGCACGAGCGCGACCGCGATGTCGACGACGACGAACAGCAGGGTGAAGGCGAGCGGCAGACGCATCGTCGCGAGCGTGACGACGACGAGCACCACCAGCCACGAGATCAGGAACGTGGCCTGGACGGCCTGGACCTGGGTCGCGGCGGCCGTGGCGTCGGAGGAGACCCCGAACCAGCCGTTGACCAGGCCCATCACCAGGAAGCCGAAGCTCATCCAGAAGACGCCGAACATCCCGAAGATGCCGGCGACGGCGCTCTGACCGATCCGGGCGGCCCACAGACCCGAGGCCAGCACCCCGATCCCGGATGCGAAGAAGACGGCCGCGATGAGGCCGCCCGGCAGGGCCGTCGGCAGGTAGCCGACGAGCCAGAGTCCGAGGGTGATCGAGCCGACCAGGAAGGTCGGCAGGGCGAGCAGGGACGGGTTGCCGGCCGGCGGTGCGGCCGCGGGTGCTTCGACGGCGGCGGCCTGCGCCTCGTTCTCGACTGTCATGACCAAGCTCCTCGTTGAGTTCGGTACTGCAGACTGGACGAACCTGGCAGCGAGCCACGGTGGGGACACCCTGGTCGCGGTACCTCCTGGTCGGGCGGATGGGTCGGGAGTACAGGTCCGACCGGTCGAATGGTGACCGCTCCGAAGGCTGCCGGATGTCTCGAACTGAGACGGTGACCGAGTCGTGACCTCAGGAGTGGGTCAGGCAGTCGGCGCAGGTCCCGCGAAAGATGACCTGGGCCTCGTCGACGACGCCGATGTCGCCGGAGGGGGTGAGGCACGGTTTCCCGGCGGCGCACGGCACGTCGGTCACGCGGTGGCAGACCTTGCACACGAAGTGGTGGTGCCACTCGCCCGCGACCTCGTAGAGAACGGCGCCGGGGCCGGCGTCCGCGGTGAGCGCCAGTCCCGCCCCGACCAGCGAGGCCAGGACGTTGTAGACGCTCGACCGCGGGATCCGCCGGCCCCGGGTGGAGAGCAGGTCGTACACCTCGTCGGCGGTGCGGTGGCCACCGAGGTCCTCGAGCGCGCCCAGGACCTCGGTGCGCGGGCCGGTGGCCCGCAGTCCGCCGTCGCGGAGTCTCCTGCTCAGGCCTGCTGCGCGTCGAACATCCACCGCTGCTTCTCCAGTCCCGCGACGATGCCGATGAGCAGGTCCTGGGTGACCGGGTCGAGCTCGTCGAGCGTGTCGATGCGCCGGCGCATGCGCTCGACGACGGTCCCGAGCACCGCCACGACGTGCGCGACGACCTCGGTGTCGGCGACGCGGCCGCCGACGACGTCGGCCAGCGGGCTCTCCTTGGCGACGGTCCCCACCCGTCCGTCGGGCGCGTAGCCCAGTGCGACGGCACGCTCGGCGACGGCGTCGGCCGCGGCACGCACCTCGTCGGTCAGCCCGTCGAGCTGCTCGTGCAGGGGCAGGAAATGCCGGCCGGTGACGTTCCAGTGCAGCTGCTTGGCCTGCAGCGACAGGTCGGTGAGCTCCACCAGCGTGTCCTGCAGGTCGGTTCCGATCCGTTCGACGTCCACGAGATCCTCCTCGACGCGTCAGTTCTTTTCTGGACAGGTTCCAGTTTAGCCGTTTATTGGAACCAGTCCAGAAAAGCGGCTGTGGTCTCGCTCTCGCGGGACGGCGCGGTCAGGCCGGCCGGGGCAGCAGCGTGTCGACGAGGCTGCGGGCCCAGTCCGGGGTGCCGGGCGCGGGCGTGAACAGCGCCCGGTAGTAGACCGGCGCGAGCAGGGCGTCGAGCGCCCGCTCGACCGTCGGCGCCGCGCCACCCCGCGAGCGTTCGCGGTCGAGCATCGAGGCGAGCTGCTCCTGGCGCTCGGTCGTGCACGCGCACCCGCCCTCGGTGCCGCTGCTCAGCGCCGCCCGGATGATCGCGATCGAGTCGGGGTCGGTCAGGTCGGTCGCGAGGTCGGCCGTCCACTGCTCCAGGTCGCCGCGCAGCGACCCGGTGTCCGGCACGACGAGGTCGCCGCTGAAGCGGCTCGCCGCGACGGCGGCGAGCAGCTCGCCGAGGGTCCCCCAGCGCCGGTAGACCGTCGTCGGGTGGACGCCTGCACGCGCGGCGATCGCGGGCATCGTGAGGTGCTCGGCCGGGCCTTCCGTCAGCAGCTCCGCGACGGCGCGGTGCACGGCGGCGCGGACCCGGGCCGACCGCCCGCCGGGCCGCGGCCGCGGGACCGTCCCGGCGTCGGGGTCGTCGGTGGCACGGGCGTGCGGTGTGGTCCCCGTCCTGGTCTCGCTCACGAGGGCATTATTGCAGCGATCGTTGCGTTCGGGTTACCGTCCTAACGCAACGAACTTTGCAACCGGGAGAACGATGTCCTCCATCGACGTTTCCGTCGGGCCGCCGGCGACGACGGCTCGGCTGTCGCAGGCCGGGACGTTCGCGGTCGTGGCCGCGCTCGTGGTCCTGTTCATGGCGGCCGCAGGCGCGCCCACCCCCCTCTACGTCGTCTACCAGAAGAACTGGGGCTTCTCGGCGACGACGCTCACCGTCGTGTTCGCCGTCTACGTCGCGGGGCTGCTCGCATCGTTGCTGGTCGTCGGCGGGCTCTCCGACCACGTCGGCCGCCGTCCGGTGCTCGCCGCGGCCATCGCGCTCGAGGCCACGTCGTTCGTGCTGTTCCTCGTCGCGGGCGGCGTGCCGATGCTGCTGGTGGCGCGGGTCCTGCAGGGGCTCGCGACCGGCGCCGCGATCACGACGCTCTCGGCGGCACTCGTCGACAGCGTCCCGGCGCACCGGCCCGGACGCGCCGGCGTCGTCAACAGCGTCGCGCCGGTGAGCGGTCTCGCCGTCGGCGCCCTGGGTGCCGGCGCGCTCGTCGAGTACGCGCCCGCGCCGACGCACCTCGTCTACGCGGTGTTCCTGGCCCTGTTCGTGCTCGGCGGCATCGCGGTGGCGGCCATGCCGGAGACCTCGGCCCGGCGGTCCGGCGCCGTCGGCTCGTTGCGCCCGGCGCTCGCCGTGCCCGCCCGGATCCGCATCGAGGTCCTCGCGCTCGTGCCGATCCTGCTGGCCAGCTGGTCGCTGGGCGGGCTGTTCTTCTCGCTCGGCCCCTCGGTGGCCGCCGACGTCCTCGGCCTGCACAACCACCTCGTCGGCGGGCTCGTCGTCGGGCTGCTGTGCGTGCCGGGGGCACTGACGTCGCTGCTGCTGCGCAGCTGGCCGGTCGAGCGGCTCGTCGTCGTCGCCGCGCTGCTGCTCGCCGTCGGGACGGCGTCGGCCGTCGTCGGCGTCGACGCGGGGCCGGCCGTCCTGGGCGTGGTGGGCACCGTCGTCGCGGGCATCGGCTTCGGCGCGGCCGCACTGGGGACCTTCGGCACCTATGCGCGGATCGCCGCCCCGCATGAGCGCGGGGCCCTTTTCGCCGTCGCCTACACCATCTCCTACCTGGCCTTCAGCGTGCCGGCCGTGGCCGCCGGCCTCGCGACGACCGCCGTCGGGCTGCGGCCGACGACCGTCGGCTACGGCATCGTCGTCGTCGCGCTGGGGATCGTCGCGCTGGTGGCGCAGTGGCTGGTCGCCGCCCGGCGACGCGCGGCGGCCCGGCCCGCGCTCTCGTGAGCGCCGGGCCCAGAATGTGGGCGTGACGACGTTGAGGCTGACGATCCGCGTCCGGCCGGGGGCATCGCGGACCTCGGTCGGCGGGGCGTACGCCGACGCGCTCGTCGTGCGGGTCAACGAACGCGCCGTCGACGGCGCCGCCACCGCGGCGGCGCTGCGGGCGGTCGCCGGCGCCTTCGGGGTGCCGCGCGGCGCGGTGCGGCTCGTCAGCGGTGCCACCTCGCGCACCAAGATCCTCGACGTCGAGGGCGGCGACCCGGAGCGGCTGCGCGAGCTGCTCGGCTGAGCGCGGCCGGGCGGCCCCTCAGTCGAACGCCCGGGCGGCGGCGGCCCGGCCGGCGTCCGCCCCGGCGAAGAACGACGTGTCGCCCGCGAGCAGCGCGGTCCCGGCGGCGACCAGGGCGCCGGCCGCCGCGTAGAAGAACGTGCCGCCGACCGAGATCCGGGCGACGCCGGCGTCGGCCAGCTCGGCCACCGACGGCCCGCCGTCGCGCAGCAGGACGTTCACCGGCCGGTCGACGTTGCGCACCACGGTCTCGACGTCGGCGGTCCGGGCCAGGCCCGGCGCGTAGAGGACGTCCGCGCCCGCGTCCTGGTAGGCCTGCAGCCGGGCGATCGTGTCGGCGAGGTCGTCGACGCCGTGCAGGAGGTTCTCGCACCGGGCGGTGAGCACGAGCGTCGCGCCGTCGCGGTGGGCCGCCTCGGCCGCGGCCGCGACCCGCTCGACCGCGGCATCGCGTGCGTAGATCGGGTCCGCGTCGTCGCCGGTGTAGTCCTCGATCGAGGCGCCCGCGAGTCCCGCGCCGCGGGCGGCCACGATCGTCGCGGCCACCTCGTCGGCGGAGTGGCCGAACCCGTTCTCCAGGTCGGCGGAGACGGGCAGCGGCGTCGCGGCGACGACGGCGGCCGCGTGGGCGATCGCCTCGTCGCGGGTGACGCGTCCGTCGCGGCGGCCGAGCGTCCCGGCGAAGCCGCTGCTCGTCGTCGCGAGGGCCTGGAATCCGAGCGACGCGAGCAGGCGGGCGGATCCGGCGTCCCAGGGGTTGGGGATCAGCAGCGGGGTGTCGCCGTGGTGCAGGTCCAGGAACGCGGAGGCCATGCGGCCCACGCTATCCCGCCGGTGCCGACCACGAGTTCCTCGTCCGGTGCCGCGGGTCCGTGGCCGGCTGCGGACGTCGCGGACGCGGGAGGGCCGGGCGGTGGTCCGCCCGGCCCTCCTCGGATGTCCTGCCGTCAGTGCTGCGCGTTGACCAGTTCGAGTCCGTTCGCGGCCTCCAGGACCGTGGAACCGGGCGTCGGGTTGATCGACGACTGCCCGTTCGGGAGGGTGATCACGGTCTTGCCGTTGGGGGTGCCGTCGTCGTACCAGGCCAGGGTCGCGGTGAAGTCGCCCTGCTCACCGGTGTTCTGGTCGATGACGCGGAACGTGAGCGTGCCCTGCGTGGCCGTCTTGCCCGCGACGTTCAGGGCGAACGGGATGTTCAGGTCGTCGGCGACCAGGACCTGACCGACCTTCGGCACGGCGGCCCAGGTGTTGTCGGCGTTCGTCGGGTCGGAGATGCCGGTGAGGACGAGCTGGTAGTGGGTGCTGGCGTCGGACACGAGGTAGGTGACGTTCTGCCGGGCCCCGACCTGCGAGGCGACGGCGGCCCGGGACACGGCGGCGGGGGTGTCGGTGGGGGTGGCGGCGGAGGCGACGCCGGCGCCGAGGCCGCCGAGGGCGGCGGCGGTCAGGACGACGGCGACGGACTTGGTCACGATGTTCATGGCGGGCTCCTTGGTCTGTGTTGTCGGGGCATCGGTCTCGGTGTGGGGCCGGTGTCCGTCGGGGGCGTTTCCCTGACCCGAGAAGCGTCTCTCCGGGCGGGGTCGCGGACCGTCGGGCGAGTGGTCGGTGCGGGGGTCGAGGTCGGGCTCCACCGATCGGCGGACGTGCCGGCCGGCCCGACGGAGCCGACGGCGAAAGGGCCGGACGGAGATCCGTCCGGCCCTGTCGTGTGCGTGGGTGGTGGTCAGGCGTCGACGACGGACAGGTAGTTGGGGCCGAGGTTGATCTTGACGTCCGACGGCGGGTTGACCGGGTTGGCGCCGACCCAGGTGCTCGGTCCGGTCTTGACGATCTGCGCGCCCAGCTTGCTGCCGTTGTCGAGCCAGGCGACGGTGGCGTCGAAGTAGCCGACCTTCCCGGTGTTCTTGTCCACGAGGTAGAAGTGCAGTGTGCCCTGCTCGGCGGTCTTGCCGGTGGTGTTCAGGTCGACGTTTGCGCTGCCGCCGGCCGGGCTGAGCAGCTCGCCCGCGGGCGGCCGGCCCTCCCAGGTCGCGTTGGTGTTGTCGGGGTCGGACGTGCCGAGGAGCTCCAGGATGTAGTGGCTGGTGCCGTTCACGAACTGGAACTCGGACTGCGTGTCGCCGAGCTTCTGCTGGCCGACGGCGGCCTGGGACACGGCGGCGGGGGTGTCGGTGGGGGTGGCGGCGGAGGCGACGCCGGCGCCGAGGCCGCCGAGGGCGGCGGCGGTCAGGACGACGGCGACGGACTTGGTCACGATGTTCATGGCGGGCTCCTTGGTCTGTGTTGTCGGGGCATCGGTCTCGGTGTGGGGCCGGTGTCCGTCGGGGGCGTTTCCCTGACCCGAGAAGCGTCTCTCCGGGCGGGGTCGCGGACCGTCGGGCGGACGGCCGGTGCGGGGGCCGACGCCGGGCACCGTCGATCGGTGGACGACGGCGTGGTCCGACCCGCGGTGCAGCCGGTCCGGTGCGGATTTCCGGGCATCGGGGACGAGGCCGGGCGAACCGCGCCGTGACGTGGGGCGATCCACCCCATCGGGCACACGGTCACGGCTACTGTCGGGCGTGTGGCCGAGTGGGACGGGCAGGGGCTGCCGCCGGTCGCCGCCGAACGCGTGCGCCGCGCCGCGGCAGGCGGGGCGTGGACGTCGCTGCTCACGGCACCGGCCGCCGCTGCGCTCGAGGTCGCCGGGTTCGACCCCGTCGGCGAGGTCATGGGCAGCATGGTGCAGCGCATGGGCTGGCAGGGTTACCGCGGCTGCGGCGGGTACGGCTGGGGCGGGGTTCCGACGACGATCACGTCGTCGGACGGCAACCGCTTCTCCGGGTTCGCGCCCTACGTGCAGGCGCTCTACACCGGCCACGGCACGGCGATCGGCCGGCTGGTCGCCGAGGCCGCGGCGATCGGCGCGGACGGGGTCGTCGGCGTGCGGCTCGCACAGGAGCCGATGTTCGGCACCGCCCACGAGTTCACGGCGATCGGGACCGCGGTCCGCGCCCGGTCCCGCACCCGCCCCGGTCGGATCTTCACGACGGTACTGCCGGCCCCGGACGTCACCGCGCTGCTGCAGGCCGGGTGGGTGCCCGTGCAGATCGTCTACGGCATCTCCGTCGCGCTGCGTCACGACGACTGGGCCACCCGCTCCCAGGCGTCGTGGGGTGCGGGGAACGTCGAGGTCAGCGGGTACACCGACCTGATCGGCACCACCCGTGCCGACGCGCGGCGGCTGCTGCGCGACGCCGTCCGCCGCACCGGTGCCGACGGCGCGGTCCTCGACGACATGACGCTGTCGGTGTGGTCGGTCGAGCCGGCGGAGAACCATCGCGACCACGTCGCCGAGGCGACCGTCTTCGGCACCGCACTCGGCCGCTTCCACGCCGGGGCGGCGGCGCCCACCCGGACACTCACCTACCTGCCGCTGCGCTGACCAGCGCCGAGCAGGTCCGCAGCACCGATCTGGAGGACCGCGTGACCGCCGACCCGACCGAGCTGGGCATCCCCGAGGACGCCATGCGGCGGCTCGCCGAGATGCGCCCCGGGCAGGCGACGAGCCTGTTCACCTCGGACCTCTCGGTCAACGAGTTCCTGCTGGTCCGCGAGGCCGGTTTCCGCCCGTTGGGGCTGGTGCTCGGGTCGAGCATCTACCACGTCGGCTTCCAGATGGGCCGGTGGAACAGGAACCAGGAGCTGACGGTGCTCTCCCAGGCGATGTACCACGCCCGGGAGCTGGCGATGACCCGCATGGAGGCCGAGGCCGACCAGCTCGGCGCGGACGGCATCGTCGGCGTCCGGCTGGACATCGAGTTCAAGGAGTTCGGCTCCGACCTCGCGGAGTTCATCGCCGTCGGCACCGCGGTGAAGGCCGACGCGCCCACGACGCCGGACGGCTACGGCTGGCGGAACAACCGGAACCAGCCGTTCACCTCCGACCTGTCGGGCCAGGACTTCTGGACGCTCGTGCAGGCCGGGTACGCGCCGCTGGGCATGGTGATGGGGTCGTGCGTGTACCACGTCGCCCACCAGCGGTTCTGGCAGGCGATGGGCAACATCGGGCAGAACGTCGAGCTCCCGCAGTTCACCGAGGCGCTCTACGACGCCCGCGAGCTCGCGATGAGCCGCATGCAGGCCGAGGCCGAGCAGCTGCACGCCGAGGGCATCGTCGGGGTGCAGCTGCGCTCGCACGGACACCGCTGGGGCGGCCACACGACGGAGTTCTTCGCGATCGGCACCGCCGTGCGGCCGCTGCGTGCCGACCACACGATCGCCACCCCGCAACTCGTGCTCCCGCTGACGGACCGGTAGAACCTGTGTCCGTGACGGAACCGGGCGGGGGACCGAGCGGGCTCGGCCCGATGGGCGACGTTCAGCTGCTCGCGGCGATGCTGCGCAGTGACCGCGCCGACGTGGCGTCCTACGCGCGGTTGCTCGCGGGCGCGCTGGCCGGTGCGCTGCCCGCCGGCATGGTCGAGGTCGAGCACCGGCGCGGGCTGACCGACCGGATGGCCGGGCGCGAAGGACGTCCCGTCGCGGTGCTGGTCCACGGCCAGGACCGCGACCTCGAGCTGCGCGAAGGTGCCCGCGGCGCGGTGGAGGGCGAGATCCGGCAGGTCGTGCGGGGGGTGGTGATCAGCCGCCGGGCCGTCGGGGTGGACCTGTGGCTGGAGGCGCTTGCCGTCGACCTCACCCGCATCGCGGCCCGCGACGCCGCCGCGCGGGAGGCGCTGGGCCGGTTGCTGCGGCCCGGGCCGTAGGCCGGCGTCGCCTCACTCCGGCGACGTCGAGCGCGTGATGTTGAACGCGACGCTGTTGCGTTGCGACTCGGCATAGGCCCGCGGCGTGACCCCGAAGTGTCGTTTGAACTCGTTGATGAAGTGGGACAGGCTCGTGTACCCGACGCGGCGCGACGTCTCGCTGGCGGTCAGGTGCTCCTCGACGAGCAGGACGCGCGCGCGGTCGAGCCGCATCCGCTTGAAGAACTGGTAGGGCGACATGCCCGTGACGTCGCGGAACATGTGGGCGAAGGCCGACGGGCTCATCGACACGTGCTCGGCGAGCTCGGCGACCGTCACGGGCTCGTCGATCCGGGAGTCGAGGTAGCTGATGACGTCGGACACGGGATTGCGGTCGATCTCGGCCGCGGCCGCGGCGATGAGCCGCTCGCACTGCTCGGCCTGCAGGATCCGGTAGACGACCTCCTGCAGGTAGATCGGGGCGAGTACCCGACGGTCGGAGCCGCGCCCGACGGCCTTGACGAACCGCAGCGCGGCACCGAGAAGGTTCTGGTCCAGCGGCGAGACCCGCGCCGGCTCGGGCCGCTCCGGTCCGGCCCCGCGGAACACGGTGGTGGACCGGTCGAGCATGTCGGCGGAGATGCGACGCACGATGGTCGGGTCGATCTGCAGGACCAGCGACAGGAAGGGCTTCTCGACGCTCGCCTCGAGAATCTCCGCCTGGAAGCGCATGGTGCGGTTGAGGATCAGATAGCTGAACGGGTCGTAGTGGTAGGCGGCACCGTCGACGGTGACGCACTTGCGGCCCTGCACGACGATGCACAGCGACAACGAGCTCACGTCGTCCCACTGGGGAGCCGCGGGCTCGACGAACCGGTAGAACGTCAGGCCCGGCCAGTCGCACGGGTTCGGGCCGATCGCGGACGTCCGCTCGGCGAACGTGGCGATGAGGTCTCCCGCGCTGAGCCGTTCCTCGGGAGACAGCTCGAAAGTCGTCATCCCTGCCTCCCGCCGTCGGGTTGCTCCGGACAGAGCAAACCATCAGCGGTGGGCGCTGCGCCAGCGGCCTGCGCCGTCCGGGCCCGCAACTCGTCGCGGATCGAGTGTCCGCCGGTACCGACGATTCCGGAATTCGTTGTCCCGCTTCCCCTGCTAAGCGATCGCTTATTGTCGTATTGCGCTCCGCAGTGTCGCCGGACAGTGGCGGATCCCGCCCGTGCGACGCGGTCGTCGCCGGATCGACACAGCTCAACGAGTCCGTCGGTCGTCGGCGGCGAGCATGCAGGATCACGCAGATCCGCCGCAGGAACGCAACTAACGGACCCGGCGCGCGGTCCGTAGGGTTTCGCGTCACCGACACGCTGCCCACCAATGAGGCTCGGGAGCAGGTTCATGTCACCACGATTGTTGTTCCTCGTTTCCAGTGCCCGGGAAATCGTTCTTGCCGACGGCAGGGCGCACGTCACCGGGTACTTCGCCGACGAGGCACTGACCCCCTACCGCAGGTTCGCCGACGCGGGTGTCGAGGTCGTCGTCGCGACCCCGGACGGTCGACCGCCACTCGCCGATCCATATGGGCTCGAGCCGTTCTTCCACTACGTCGACGAGGACCAGGACTTCCTCGGCACGGTCGTCCGTTCGTTCCACCACGACGTCGACGACATCCGGGTCACTCTGCATCACCTGACCGAGCTGGACCTCGCCGCGTCGCGCCGGATCTTCCTCGCCCTCACCGAGGCCGGGCTCCCCGCCGACGAGGCACGCGCCCGGGTCAACCGCGCAGCGAAGATCGCCTGGCAACGGGACCGCCGGCTGGGCCCGGTGCTCGTCGAGGAGGGGCTTGCCGCGCCGCTCGGTCCCGAGCGGATCGGCGCGCTGGTCGCCGACACCGAGGCGGCCGCGCGGGCCGAGGCCGCCGACATCGCCGCGGCGCTCGCCGAGCTGCCGGACTTCCGCGCGCCTGCCGACCTGTCCGCGATGACCGACGCGGAGCTGGCGGGGTTCGACGCCGTGTTCGTCCCCGGTGGCCACGGCCCGATGGTCGACCTGGCCGACAACCCCGATGTCGGCCGGTTGCTCGGGATCCTCCAGGAGAAACACGCCACCGTCGCCGCACTCTGTCACGGACCGGCCGCGTTGCTGGCGGCGGGCGGTCGCGACGACGGGCAATGGCTGTTCGAGGGATACCGGCTGACGTGCTTCACCGACGAGGAGGAGGACCAGACCAGGCCGGGTTCGGTCGGGATGCCCTGGGTGGTCGACACCGCTCTGAAGAACTGCGGCGCCGTGCTCGACGACGCGCCGGCGGCCTGGACATCCCACGTCGTCGTCGACCGCAACCTCGTGACCGGCCAGAACCCGATGTCGGCCGATGCTGTCGCCGACGCCGTCCTCAAGTCGTTGGAGGTGCTCTGAGATGGCGGCGGACGCGGGTGCGGTGGTGGCGGCCTTCCTCTCCGCTGTCGCCGACCACGACCTCGACGGGGCGTTCGCGCTGGTCGCCGACGACGCCGACGTGCGCCTACCGGCCGCCGGGGTGAACGGGGACGCCGCCGCGGCGCGCGGGTTCCTGCACGCCACCCTCACCGCGTTCCCGGACCTCACGGTACGGGCCCGGCGCACCGTCGTGGCCGGGGACGGCACCGTCGTCGTCGAGCTGACGTTGGAAGGCACCCAGGCGGGGGACTACCTCGGCGTCGTGAACCAGGAGAAGCACCTCGACGTCGACGAGGGCTGGTTGTTCCGGGTGCGCGACGGGCGGATCACCGCGATCCACGGCTACTGGTGTCAGAACCAGGTGTACCGCCGGCTGGCGGTCAGACGCCTCGACCAACCGGCCATCGTCTGAGGGAGCCACGACATGACGCTGGACACGACACCCGATGTGACCGGGTCCGACGCGACGAACGCGACCTCCGGACGGACCCCTGGTGTGGTGGTGACCGCTTTCTTCGACGCCTACCGCCGCCACGACGTCGACGGCATGGTCGACCTCTGCAGCGACAACGCGGAGTTCAGCTACGTCCCGTTCGAGGCGTGGGGCAAGCAGCGGGTGCTGCGCGGTGACGGCAAGGTCCGCACCATCGGCAAGGCGATCTGGGCGGGCCTGATCCACGCCTTCCCCGATCTCACCGTCGACGTGCACGCGATCGCCGAGAGCGCGACGGGCGACGTCGTCGCCGAGGTGACGATCGGCGGCACCCAGGCCCTGCCGTGGGGCGCCATCGCCAACCGTGGCCGGCACTACGACGAGCCCCACCTGTTCGTCTTCAGGGTCGCCGACGGGGCCGTCGACGGCATCACGGCCTACTGGGACGGCGCCGGGATCAGCCGCCAGCTCGGCCATCTCGAGGTGGACTGAGCGGAAAGGGACAACGATGACGTTGCTCAAGCGCGAGGAATGGCAGCACCTCGTCCGGGACGTCGACTGGACGTACTCCTACGTCGACGACGAGGCGGTGTACCCGGAATGGCTGTCCGGGACCGGGAAGGTGCCGCGTGCGGCCTGGCGGACCTGGGAGGAGGACTACAAGGTCTCCTATCCCGAGTACGTCTCCACCCAGCGGGAGAAGGAGACCGCCGCGTACGCGGTGAAGGCGGCGCTGCAGCGGTCGAACGCCTTCGACGAGCTGTCCGAGGGCTGGAAGTCCTCGACGAAGATGCACTACGGCGGCGTCGCGCTCGTCGAGTTCGAGGCCGTCCTCGGCGAGCTCAAGATGGCGCGGTTCGGGTTGAACCCGGCGTGGCGCAACATGGCCGCCTTCGGCGCGCTCGACGAGATCCGGCACGCCCAGATCACGATGTTCTTCGGTCACGAGTTCGTCGGGCGTGATCCGCAGTACGACTGGACCCAGAAGATGTTCCACACCAACGACTGGGTCGCCATCTCGCTGCGCTCGCTGTTCGACTCGATGATGGTGACCAACAACGTGGTGGACCTGGCCATCCAACTGCCGCTCACGTTCGAGACAGGGTTCACGAACCTCCAGTTCGTGGCGCTGTCAGCGGACGCGCTGGAGTCCGGGGACGTCAACTTCGCCAATATGATCAGCTCGATCCAGACCGACGAGGCACGGCACGCTCAGCAGGGCGGCCCGACGCTGGAGATCCTGGTCGAGCACGACCCCGTTCGTGCCCAGTGGGTGATCGACAAGGCGTTCTGGGGGTCGGCCCGTGCGTTCGCGGCGTTGACCGGCCCGGCCATGGACTACTACACCCCCGTCGAGCACCGGAAGCAGTCCTACCGGGAGTTCATGGAGGAATGGATCATCGACCAGTTCATCCGGACGATCGAGGACTACGGGCTGCGCCGGCCCTGGTTCTGGGACGAGTTCATGAAGGGACTCGACACCTGGCACCACGCGCTGCACATGGGCCTGTGGTTCTGGCGGCCGACGATCTGGTGGCGTCCGACCGCCGCGGTGACCAAGGCCGACCGCGAGTGGCTGCAGGAGAAGTACCCCAACTGGGAAACCGTCTACGGCGACAAGTGGGACGTGATCATCGACGCGGTCAACGCCGGCAACGTCGAGGCGACGCTGCCGGAGACCCTGCCCTGGCTCTGCAGCCTGTGCCACCTGCCCTGCTGCAACGCCACCCTCGGCCGCGACGGCAGATGGCGGGTCCGTGACCACTCGCTCACCCACAACGGGGTCACCTATCACTTCTGCACCAACGGCTGCCGCCAGATCTGGTGGAAGGACAAGGACACCCTCAACAGCCCCACGGTGATCGACCGGTTCCTGGCCGGGGAGATCCAACCGATGGACGTCGGCGGGATCCTCAACTACATGGGGCTGACCCCGGACGTGATGGGTGACGACCCCGACTACGCCTGGGCGGCCGAGTACCGCGACCGCGTCACGACGACGCCGCTACAGGTGGCGGGAGGTGCGCAGGCATGAGCGAGTCCGTCACGGACGCCGCCGCCGAGCCTCAGCTCGTCCCGGTGAACGCCATCTTCCACACCGACTTCGTGCAGATCCTCGTGCCCGTGACGACCGCGGACACCATCGCCGAGGTCGCCGAGAAGGTCGCCTACCACGTGGAGGGCCGCCGGGTGCGCAAGCAGGACGCGCCCAAGGTCGTCTTCCACGGTGGGCGACGGCTCGACCCGCGGCTCACCGTGGCCGGCGCGGGCATCGGACCGCTCGACCACGTCCGTGTCGAGTACGACGTCTGAAGGGGGCGACCGACATGAACAACGCGGTGGGCCCGGTGTTCCGGATGGGCGATGAGGTCGAGCTCGTCGTCGCGGCCATCGAGGACGACAACCCGGACACCGAGATCGAGGTGACCGACCGTGGCGCCTACGTCCGGGTCGAGGCGTCGGACCGGTTGCGCGTCACACAGGAGTCGCTGCGTCGCCACCTCGGCCCGACCTTCGAGATCCGGCAACTGCAGACGATGCTCTCCGCGTTCAGCGGCCGCATCTCGACCACGAGCGAGGAGATCGTGTGGGAGTGGGGCGCGGGCCGTCGGGAGCGGCTCGCGCGGACAGGAGGCGAAGCATGAGCGGCGGTCCACGCAGGCGGCGGACCTGGAGCGCGTTCGGCGACGTGCGGCGGATGCCCAGCGACTACGAGGTGATGACCCACGACGCCAACTGGACCCTGCGGCCCAACCGGAAGGCGGCGTTCGAGCAGAACCCGTCGTCCCCGGCCAACCTCTGGTTCCACACCTACCGCGACGCCTCTCCGCTCCGGGTCGCCGAGTGGAACAAGTACCGCGACCCGGACCAGCTGGTCTATCGCACCTACGTCACGATGCAGTCCGACGCCGAGACCCGACTGGCCGGGGTCCTGGAGGAGTACGCCGCCGCCGGGGCGACCGAGGCGCTGTCCCCGGCGTGGGTGCGCACCCTCGCGACCGTGTTCACCCCGACGCGGTTCCCGCTGCACGCCCTGCAGCAGATCGAGGCCTACGTCGGCCATCTGGCTCCGACCTCCTACATCACGACCGCCGCCGCCTTCTCGACGGCGGACCTGCTGCGCCGGGTGACCGCCGTCGCCTACCGGACCCGCGAGCTGGAGCTCACCCGACCCGGGAGCGGTGCGGGACAGCAGGAGCGGCAGATCTGGGAGACGGAGCCGGGATGGCAGGGCGTGCGCCGGCTGGTCGAGACGGCCCTGGTCGCCTACGACTGGGGCGAGGCGCACACCGCGCTCAACCTGGTGATCCTCCCGACGCTTGACGCGGTGCTGCTCGACGGGTTCCGGGAGCTCGCGCGGGACAACGGCGACGAGCTCACCTGGTTACTGCTGGGCAACCTGGCCGAGGACGCCCGGCGGCGCGATCGGTGGGCGGGCGAGGTTGCGGCGTTCGCCGTGCGTGAGCGGCCCGAGAACGCCGACGTGTTGCGACGCTGGATCGACCGCTGGTCGCCGCGGGCCGACGACGCGGTCGCCGAGCTGGCGACGTTGCTGGAGACGCTTCCGGACCGGCCGTGCCCCGGGGGCGAGCTCCTCGGCGCGGCACGGGCCGCCCGACAGCAGTTGCTGGACGGAGCGGGCCTCTAGGGCCCGCCCCGGGACCGATCCATCGCGGTGTCGACGGCCGTCGCATCCGGCCGCCGCACCGCTCCGCGAGAGGACGTGACGTGGGTGCCGTGCCTGAGACGACCGCGGAGGGGTCCGCGACCGACAGCGTGGGCTCCTGGGCGAGAGCCCTCGACCTCGACGAGCTGTGGGAGGGCGAGATGACGGCCGTCACCGTCGGCGCGACCAGCGTGCTGCTGGTCAACGTCGACGGGCAGGTCCGCGCCTACGTCAATCGCTGCCCGCACCAGGAGTGGGCCCTCGACGAGGGCGACCTCGACGGCCGGACCCTCACGTGCAGCCGACACCTGTGGGAGTTCGACGTGCTCTCCGGCGAGGGCATCAACCCCGACAACTGCCGGCTCACGGGGTTGGACTGCCGCGTCGAGGACGGGGCGGTCCTCGTCCGGACGGGCTGAGTGATGCGCCGGGAAAGGATCGTGCTCGTGGGCGCGGGGCGGGCAGCGGCCGCCGCGGCGGCCACGTTGCGCCGGGAGGGCTTCGACGGCGATCTCGTCGTCGTCGGCGACGAGCCGCACCCGCCGTACCGGCGGCCCCCGCTGTCCAAGGCGTGGGACGGCGCGGCGCCGTGCGTCGACGACCTGCTGGTTCGCGACGCCGAGTGGTACGGCACGAACGCGGTCGAGCTGATCACCGGCACCCGCGCCGTCGCGCTGGACTGTGCGAGCCGGCAGCTGACGCTCGCCGACGGAGCCCGGCTCGGCTACGACCGGCTCCTGCTGGCGACGGGTGGCCGGCCCCGGCGCCTGCCCGGCGTGCGCGGCGACCGCATCCATCATCTGCGCACCGTCGCGGACGCCGCGGCGTTGCGCGAGCAGCTCGCCGGCGACGGCCCGCTGGTCGTGCTCGGCGGTGGGTTCCTGGGCTGTGAGGTCGCTGCCGCGGCCCGCGCGTCGGGCGTCGAGGTCACGATCGTGGAGATGGCACCGACCCTGTTGTCCCGGGCGATGAGCCCCGAGCTCGGTGACCTCTTCGCCGCGCTGCACAGGTCGCGGGGGGTGACGGTGCTGACCGGTGAGCGGGTCGACTCGGTGGTCCAGGCCGGCGACCAGGTCGTCGTGCGCACCTGCGCCCAGGTGCTCGAGTGCGCGGCGCTGCTGGTCGCGATCGGGATCTCGCGGTCCACCGAGCTCCTGGCGGGCACCCCGGTGGCCTGTGACGACGGCGTGCTCGTCGACGAGTTCGCCGCCACGTCGGTTCCCGGCGTGTACGCGGCGGGCGACGTGGCCGCCGCACACCATCCGCGGTACGGCAGGCGGGTGCGCGTCGAGCACGACGACAACGCCGTCCGGCAGGCGACCGTCGCCGCCCGCAACATGCTCGGTGCCCGCGACGTCTACGACGACCCGCACTGGTTCTGGTCCGACCAGTTCGAGCACAACCTGCAGATGGTCGGCTCGCCCGAGGGACACGACCGGTCCGTCGTCCGCGGCTCCCCCGGGGAGGGCGCGTTCTCGGTCTTCCACCTGCGGGGCGACCGGCTGGTCTCCGTGCTCGCGTTCGACCGCGGCCGCGACGTCGTCACCGGGCGCAAGCTCGTCGCCGCCGGGGCCACCGTCGCGGCCGAGCAGCTCGAGGACGACGCGGTCGACCTGCGCCGGCTGTTGCGCCGGCAGGGGGGAGGGCCATCGTGATGGAGGTCGAGCACACCACGGGCCGGGTGACGGCCCGGTCCACACAGGCCCGGGTCGCCGCGGACGTCGCGCGACGCGCCCTCGACCGGGTCGAGGGCATGGCCGCGACCGACGCGGTGCAGTCGCTGACCTTCTCCGCCGGCCACCTCTGCGAACCCGTCGCCCGCCTCATCGACGCCGCCCTCGCGCACGCCACCCGGGTACTGCACGTGCCCGCGGCGCTGTGCGTCGTCGAGTCGGGCGAGGTCGGGGAAGGGGAGACGGTGGTCCGGGTGCGACGCCAGGCCCACGGGCTGGCCACCTGGATCACCACCCGCACGACGTCGATCACGGTCGTGCTGAGCGTCCCGATACTGCACTCGGTCAGCGCCTGAGCAGCCCGTACTCGTATCGAGGAGGAACGAATGGACGAGCCGCCGGTGGGGCTGCCCTCCACCGAGAGGGTCACCGAACTCCTGCACGAGGTCATCGACCCGGATCTCGGGGTGAACGTCGTCGACCTCGGGTTCGTGCGCGACGTCGCCGTCGAGGGACCGGTCGTCCGCCTCGTCATGACACTCACGTCGCCCGCGTGCCCACTCACGGGCGTCATGGAGGACCAGATCCGGGCGGCGCTCGTGGCCGGTCCCGTCCGCGACGTCCGCGTCGAGTGGGTCTGGTCGCCGGCCTGGACGCCGGACCTGATCACCCCCGACGGCCGCGAACAACTGCAGGCCATCGGTTTCCGACTCTGAGAGGAGAGACGATGGCATTCGTCGTCGCCGCGACCTGGCGGGCCGTGCCGGGCGCGGAGGAGCGCATCGCGAAGATCATCGAGCTCCTCACCCCGCTGTCGCGCGCCGAGGAGAAGGTGCTGTTCTTCCAGGGCCAGGTGGACCCGGACGAGCCCGGTACCTTCCTGCTCTACGAGCAGTACGCCGACGCGTCGGGCTACGCCGACCACCGCGACACGCCGCACTTCCGGCAGTACGTGCTGGGTGAGGCGATCCCGCAGCTGGCGTCGCGGGAGGTACGGACCTTCCACACGATCGACCCGCGCTGACGTCGCCGCTCAGCCTCGCGCCGGGGTGTCGGCCGGCTCGTCCTCGTCGACGAACTCCAGCAGGTCGCCTGGCTGGCAGTCCAGCACCCGGCACATGGCCTCCAGCGTCGAGAAGCGCACGGCCTTGGCGCGCCCGTTCTTCAGGACGGCCACATTGGCCGGGGTGAGCCCGACCCGCTCGGCGAACTCCCCGACGCTCATCTTCCGCCGGGCCAGCTCGACGTCGATGCGCACGACGATGGCCACTCAGATCACCGCGTCGAGGTCAGTACGCAGTGTCGTGGCCTGGCGCAGCAGCGCGCGCAGCACGAGCACCAGCAGCCCGACGACGGTGACGCCCGTCGTCAGCAGGAGCAGCAGCATGGGCATGCCCGGGTCGTCGGCCTGGGTGAGGACGAAGACGTCCACGGCGACGAGCACGACCCAGCCCGCGCCGATCGCCGCGACGATCACGTCGACCCAGCGCATCGAGCTCTCGCTGAAGATCCGGTCCTGCTTCACCCGGGTGAGCAGCTGCCACGTCGCGACGATCACGACCTGCACGCACAGCAGCCAGAACACCGTCACCGCCGTCGCGGGCCAGCGCAGCGGGGCGTCGTGCGGGTTCTGCTCGGCCATGTACCGGAACTGCCCCGGCAGCGAGAGCGTCTGGAACACCAGTAGTACCCCGAAGAGGACCACGAGGAACACCCGGAGCGCGGGGATCGCTCGACGTTCGATCGTCATGCAGTGAGTCTCGACAAGCATCTATCGAATGTCAATAGATCGACTCGGCGTGCGTCAGTGGTGGAACAGCCGTGGCACGTCCGCGACGCGCGTGACGCGGTGCTCGCGGCAGGCCACGACGACGTCGGGCGAGCGCGTCGACCCGCCCGGTTCGGCGAGGTGCCGCACCCCGTGCCGGACCGCCTCGTCGACGTTGTCGCGGAAGGGGATCGCGCCGTCGGAGACGAACGCGACGTCGTCGAGGCGGCCGAGCCACGACGACCGTTCCCGCGGGGTCAGGAGCGTGACACCGCGGGTCACCGCCGAGAGCAGAGCGGTCTCCTGGGCGTCGAGATCACCCTCGACGACCCGCAGCCGCCAGTTCGTCCGCTCGGTGCGCGAGACACCCTCGACGAACGTCATGGACCGCACGGCCGGGTGCCGGCGCAGCCACCACTTGTCGGCCTTGGCGCCCGCGATGCGCGTGCAGTCGATGCGCGACTGCTGGCCCGCGCCGATCCCGATCGCCATCCCGCCACGCAGGTAGCCGACGGAGTTGGACTGCGTGTAGCGCATGGCGTGCAGCCCCAGCAGCAGGTCGGTGACCGCCTGCGGGGCGAGCGCGGGCGCGGCGCGGGTGAGCAGGTCGGCGGTCAGCGGGGCGTCGTCACGGGGCTGGACCAGGCGCAGTCCACCGACCTCGCGCACCTCCTGCGCAGGCGGCACGACGGCCGGGTCGGCCTCCAGCACGACGAACCGGCCGTCCTTCTTGGCGGCCAACGTCGCCACGGTCCCCGGCGCGTACCCGGGCGCGATGATGCCGTCGGAGGTCAGCCGGCGGACGAGGTCGGCCAGCTCGGCGTCGACCGGCTCGGAGACCGCGATCATGTCGCCGAACGACGCCCGCGGATCGGCGTCGCGGGCACGGACGTAGGCGCTGGTCAGTGAGCCGACGCTCGCCGCGTCGAGGCCGAACGTCTCGGCTGCGACGTCGTCGACCGGCCCGGCGAGCGCGACGCCCGCAGGCGATACGTGCTTGAACGACGCGCCGACCGGTGCCCCGCAGGACGCCGCGGCCTCGCGGACGAGGGCCCACGCGTTGACGGCGTCGAGCAGGTTGACCAGCGACGGTTCGCCCGACAGCACCCGAAGCGGGGGCCGGGCGGGATCGAGCGGCACGGCGCCGGCCGGCCGCTGGTGCGGGTTCATGCCGTGGCGCAGCAGCATGGCAGGTCCTCACGGTCGTACGGCGGGGGACCGGGGCACCCAGGCGGTCGACGCTCCGTGGACGTGCGCACGGTCGCTCCCCGGTGGTGCTCCACCTTCGCCGGTCGCGGCCGCCCCCCACCTTAGGCGATCACGCCGTGGCGACGGCCACCGCGCGCCCGGTCTGCCGTCCGGTGAACAGGCAGCCACCGAGGAACGTCCCCTCCAGCGAGCGGTAGCCGTGCACGCCCCCACCGCCGAACCCGGCGACCTCACCCGCCGCGTACAGCCCGGGGATCGGCTCACCGGCTGCGTCGAGGACGCATCCGGAGAGGTCGGTCTGCAGCCCGCCGAGCGTCTTGCGGGTGAGGATGTTGAGCCGCACCGCGATCAACGGTCCGTGCCTCGGGTCCAGGATCCGGTGCGGCGCCGCGACCCGCACCAGCCGGTCGCCGCGGTAGCGGCGCGCGCCGCGCAGGGCCGTGACCTGTAGATCCTTCGCGAACGGGTTGTCGATCTCGCGGTCGCGGGCGACGATCTGGCGCTCGAGCTCGGCCAGCGACACGAGCTTCTCACCGGTCAGCCGGTTCATCCCCGCGACGAGTTCCGGCAGCGTCCGCGCGACGACGAAGTCCTCCCCGCGCTCCATGAACGCCGCCACCGGCGCCGGCGCGCCGGAGCGGACCCGGCCCAGCGTCGCGCGGACGTCCTTCGCCGTGAGATCGGGGTTCTGCTCCGAGCCCGACAGCGCGAACTCCTTCTCGATGATCGTGCGCGTCAGCACGAACCAGGAGTGGTCGAAGCCGGTGTCGGAGATGGCCTTCAGCGTCGCCAGCGTGTCGAAGCCGGGGAACGCGGGTGCGGGGAAGCGGCGGCCGCGGGCGTCGAACCACATCGACGACGGTCCGGGCAGGATCCGGATGCCGTGCCGGTCCCAGATCGGATCCCAGTTGCGCAGGCCCTCCGTGTAGTGCCACATGCGGTCCCGGTTGACGACGCGCCCGCCCGCCGCCTCGGTGATCCCCAGCATCCGGCCGTCGACGTGCGCGGGCACCCCGACGACGACATCGCGCGGGGGCCGGCCCAGCCGCCGGGGCCAGTTCTCCCGCACCAGGTCGACGTTCCCGCCGATCCCGCCCGAGGTCACGACGACCGCCTGCGCGCTCAGCGCGAACTCCCCGGTCACGACGCGCGAGCTCGCGGTGCCGCGCGCGGCCGTCGACGGTTCGAGCACGGTGCCGCGCACGCCGTCGACCGTGCCGTCGGTGCTGGTCAGGGCGTCGACGCGGTGCCGGAACCGTAGCTCGACGCGTCCGGCGGCGGCGTGCTCGCGGACCCGTCGTTCGAAGGGGTCGACCAGCCCCGGCCCGGTGCCCCAGGTGACGTGGAAGCGCGGGACGGAGTTGCCGTGGCCGTCGGCCAGCCCGCCGCCGCGCTCGGCCCAGCCGACGACCGGGAACCAGCGCACACCCATGGCGTGCAACCACGCCCGCTTCTCGCCCGCGGCGAAGTCGACGTAGGCGCGGGCCCAGCGCAGCCCCCAGTGGTCCTCGCCCGCAGGGTCGTGCGGGTCCCGGTCGAACCCGGCGCTGCCGAGCCAGTCCTGCCAGGCCAGGTCGGCCGAGTCGCGGACGCCGAGGCGGCGCTGCTCCGGGGAGTCGACGAGGAAGAGCCCGCCGAACGACCAGTACGCCTGGCCGCCGAGTGCGGCGTCGGGCTCCTGGTCGAGCAGGATCACCCGCCGCCCGGCGTCGGCCAGCTCGGCGGCGGCGGCCAGCCCGGCCAGCCCCGCGCCGACCACGATGACGTCGGTGTCCACGGCGCCGAGGATGCCAGTCGGCGATCACCGGTCGCCGCGGGGCGCGCGTGGGACGGCGTTCTCGATCGTGGGCGTCGGTCCCCGGTGCGGGGTCCGGGCCGGAATCGGGCGAACGCGGTGCTATCGGGCTCGGCAGGGCGTCCCGGCGCTCGTAGTGTGGGGAACGGTATCCGCGCGGCGAGGGGAGCGGACGGTGCACGGAGGCGATCAGGTCGCCGATGTCCTCAGCGCGCAGGGTGTGCACGCGCTGTTCACGTTGTGCGGTGGCCACATCTCACCGATCCTCGTGGGTGCCAAGGCTCGTGGCATCCGGATCGTCGACACCCGGCACGAGGCGACGGCGGTCTTCGCCGCCGACGCCGTCGCCCGGCTCACCGGCCGGCCCGGCGTCGCGGCGGTCACGGCGGGGCCCGGGCTCACCAACACGGTCACGGCCGTGAAGAACGCGCAGCTCGCGCAGTCGCCGGTGGTGCTGCTGGGCGGCGCGGCACCGACGGTGCTGCAGGGCCGGGGGGCGTTGCAGGACATCGACCAGATGGCGCTGCTGCGCCCGCACGTCAAGTGGTCCTACGCCGTGCGCAGGGTGCGCGACATCGGTCCCGCCGTCGAGGAGGCGTTCCGGTCGGCACTGTCCGGGGTGCCGGGACCGGTGTTCGTCGAGCTGCCGATCGACCTGCTCTACGACGAGGTCGTCGTCCGGCAGTGGTACGGCGCCGCGCGCAGCGGGCGGTCGCTGGGGGAGCGCGCGGTGCAGACCTACCTCAAGGCGCGGGTCGCGCGGATGTTCAGCGGCGCCGGGCGCAACCGTCCCGGCCCGGCCGTCGACGTCCCCGCGCCCGTCCCGGCCCCGGACCGCGTCGCGGCGGCCGCCGCCGCGCTGGCGAAGGCGACCCGGCCGGTGATCCTCGTCGGGAGCCAGGCGATGGTCGCCCCCGGCGCGGCCGACCGGCTGGTCCCGGCCCTGGAGCGGATCGGCGCCCCGGTGTTCCTGTCCGGCACCGCGCGCGGGCTGCTGGGCGCCGACCATCCGTTGCAGGCCAGGCACAAGCGCCGGGAGAGCCTGAAGGCCGCGGACCTCGTCGTCCTCGCCGGCGTGCCCGCCGACTTCCGGCTCGACTACGGCAACCACGTCCGGCGTGGTGCCACGCTCGTCTCGGCCAACCGCAGCAGCGGCGACCTGCGTCGCAACCGGCGTCCCGACGTCGCGATCCTCGGTGACGCCGCGCTCGCCCTCGCCGGCGTCGCCGCCGCCCTGCCCGCCCGCGACGACGATGCCGCGCCGTCGCGCTGGCCCGAGTGGATGGACGTCGTACGCGGCCGCGACGCCGAGCGCGAGGCCGACATCGCGACGCAGGCCGAGGCCGGCACCGACGACGGCGTCGGCCCGGTGCGGATGTGCGTCGAGGTCGCGGCCGCGCTGCCGGCGGGCGCGATCATCGTGGGCGACGGCGGCGACATCGTGGCGACCGCGTCGTACGTGCTGCGCCCCGACGGCCCGCTGCGCTGGCTCGACCCGGGGGTGTTCGGCACGCTCGGCGTCGGGGCCGGGTTCGCGCTCGGCGCCGCGACGGTGCACCCCGACGCGCCGCTGTGGATCGTGTTCGGCGACGGGTCGGTCGGCTACTCGCTCTCGGAGTTCGACACGTTCGTCCGGCACGGCATCGGCGTGGTCGCCGTCGTGGGGAACGACGCGTCGTGGTCGCAGATCGCGCGCGAGCAGGTGGAACTGCTGCGCGACGACGTCGCCACGGTGCTGGCCCCGACCCGTTACGACCAGGTCGCGGCCGGGTTCGGCGCCGTCGGACTGCACGTCGACGACGCCGCCGAGCTGCCCGCGGCGCTGGCCAAGGCGAAGGCCGCCGACGGTCCGGTGCTCGTCGACGTCCGGCTGGGGCGCAGCGACTTCCGGAAGGGCTCGATCTCGATGTGAGCCCGGTCGCGGCGGGTCTCCCCGGGCGAACGAACGGCACGGTCGCGCAACTCGGTTGCGCGACCGTGCCGTTCGTTCCGCGTCGGGAGGGGCGCGAGCGGAGCAGGGTCAGCGGGCCGGGTCCACCGCCACGGGCTCGTAGTGCGGCTCGTGGTGGTTGCGCGCCCTCGGGGTCGCGAGGACCTCGCGGGTGCGCTCGTCGAGCGCCGCCTCGGAGAGCACGCCGTTGCCGGCGAGCACGGTCTCCAGCGCGGTGAGCCAGTGCTCGTAGTACGACCACGGCGCCGCGTCGGGGTCGCCGCCCTCGGCCTCCCAACGCCGGATCGACTCGATGAGCGACAGCTGGAACTCCGACCACTCGTACTGTCCGTTGTGGTAGGCCGCGACGGCCATCGCGAAGGCCCGCAGCTCCCACAGCTCCGCGAACGGCTCCTCCCCGGGCCGCGAGGGCAGCTCGGCGACCAGCGCCTCGACGCGGCGGCGCGCGTCGCCGAGCTCCGTCGCGTCGGGCCGGAAGCCCGTCACGGCGCCGGCACCACGCCGGTGCCGATCATCGAGTCGCGGGTGACGAGGGCGGCGAGGGCCTGCTCGTCCATGCCCTCGGTGCCGGCCGGGCGCAGCGGGAGCACCCAGTACCGCATCTCCGACGACGAGTCCCACACCCGCACCTCGACCGACTCGGGCAGGTCGAGCCCGAAGTCCTCGCGCAGCACCTTGCGCGGTTCGCGGACGATGCGCGAGCGGTACTGCGGGCCCTTGTACCAGTTGGGCGGCAGTCCGAGCACCGGCCACGGGTAGCACGAGCACAGCGTGCAGACGATGACGTTGTGGACGGTGTCGGTGTTCTCGACGACGACCATGTCCTCGCCCTGCAGGCCGCCGATGCCCAGCTCCCGGCAGGTCGCGGTGCCGTCGCGCAGCAGCCGTTCGCGGAAGTCGGGGTCGGTCCACGCCTTGGCGACGACGGCCGCGCCCAGCTGCGGCCCGACCTCGTTCTCGTAGATCTCCGCGAGCCGGTCGACCGCCTCGGTCGTCATGATCCCCTTCTCGATCATGATGGCCTCGAGTGCCTTGACCCTGGCGGCGATCTCCTCCTGGGTGCGGACGGTCGGTTGGCGGACGGTCGGCGGACGGGTCGGCGTGGTGCTCATGCGGCGCTCCCTTCGGTGCCGGCGGCCGGGACGATGTAGGGCTCCCAGACGTCGAAGTAGACGTAGCCGTTCGGCTCGGCGGCCTCCTCGCCCCACAGTTCGGAGTTGGTGAACCGCACGGTGTAGACGTGCTCGGGGGCGTCCCCGCCCCCGTTCCCCGCGCTGTCGGGGTAGATGAACGTGCCGTGGGCCAGCACGATCTCGCCGGTCCTGCCGCGGATGTACCGGGCGCGGCGGGTGTGCCCCAGCGGGCTGGAGTCGAGCACCCTGACCCGGTCGCCGACGGCGTACGCCGCCTTCTTGTCCGACTCCCTGGCGGCCGACGCACCGGCCTTCACGACGCCGTCGACGAACGCCATGAGGTCGGGGTCGGAGCGCTGCGGCAGCGGCGCGTCGGGGTTCTCGAGGTAGTACCTGGTGCGCTCCTCGATGTCGGCGGGATCGAGTACACCCTTCTCGACCCCGAAGTGCTCGACGGTGTGCGCCCAGTGTTCGTAGTAGGGCGAGAGCAGGTAGATCGCGGGGTGCATCTGCTCGATGCCGAACCGGAACTGGTCGACGCCGAAGAACCCGGCCCGGAACGGCATCGAGAACATGCCGAACGCGGCCTTCTCCCACTCCGCGTGGAAGACCGGTTCCTCCTCCTCGACGGGGACCGGGCCCAGGCCGTCGGTGCCCCCGAGGTCGTGCACGCCGTTCATGCCTGGCTCCCCGTGGTCGCGGCCGTGGGGGCCGGGAAACCCCCGACGGCCTGCTCGAACGTGTGGGCGACGCGCAGCGGTGTGGCGTCCTCGAACATCCGGCCGATGATCATCATCCCGACCGGCAGGCCCCCGGACAGCCCGGCGGGCACGGACGTCGCCGGGTGGCCGGTGACGTCGGTGACGCAGGTGTTGCCGATCATCTCCAGTGCCCGGGTGATGATCTCCTCGCGCGGCGCGTCGGGGCCGGGGATGGTCGAGGCCGTCATCGGCAGCGTCGGCATGACGAGGACGTCGTAGCGCTGCAGCGCCTCGTCGTAGGCCCGGCGCAGGTCGACCGCGAGGTTGCGGGCCATCGCGTAGTGCCTGCCGTGCTCGGAGGCGAGGCCGTAGCCGCCGGCGAGCAGCACGAACTTGACGGTCTCGGAGAACTCGTCGGGCCGGGCGCGCCACTGCCTGCCGTAGTGCGCGATGAGCTCCGGGTCGTACTCGCCCTGCCAGTTCATGCCGTAGCCGTTGGCCTCGACCATCTGCGCGGCCGCGCCCTCGGTGGCGATGACGTCCCAGATACGGGCGCCGTGCAGGTGCCACGGCACGGAGACGTCCTCGGCGTCCAGGCCGGCCTCGCGCAGGATGTCGACGGCGGCGCGGACGGTCGCGTCGACACCCGGGTCGGAGTTGGCGTGGCCGAAGCCCTCGGTGACGACGCCCACGCGCAGCCCGGCCGCGGACCGGGCGAGCGCGCCGGAGTAGTCGTCGGTGACCAGGCCCGCGGGCTGGCGCGGGTCGAGCCCGTCGGGACCGGCGATGACGTCGAGGACCAGCGCGGCGTCGGCGACGGTGCGCGTCATCGGTCCGAGATGGTCGATGGTCTGTTCGATCGGGAACGCGCCGGTGTAGGGCACGAGCCCGTGCGTCGGCTTGTGCCCGACGATCCCGCTGTAGGCGGCCGGGATGCGCACCGACCCGCCCTGGTCGCCGCCCGTCGCGAGGTCGACGACGCCGCTCGCGACGAGCGCCGCGCTGCCGCTGGACGACCCGCCCGCCGACCGCGTCTCGTCCCACGGGTTGCGGACGGGGCCGGTGCGGGAGGTGTGCGACCCGCCGGAGAAGCAGAGGTCCTCGCAGACGGCCTTGCCCGCGATCGTCGCGCCGGCGGCGAGCAACCGGGTGACGATCGTGGCGTCGCGCCTCGGGACGAAGCCCTCGACGGTCTTGGAGCCGTTCATCATCGGCACGCCCGCCACGGCGGTGTTGTCCTTGATCGCGACGGTGCGCCCGGCGAGCGGCCCGTCGGCGGCGCCCCGGATCTCGGTGGTGACGTACCAGGCGTTGTAGGGGTTGTCGGCGTCGTCGGGCCGCTGCCAGGACCGTTGCGGCACAGCGGGCGCGGTCGCGGAGTAGAGCTCCTCGACGGCGTCCCACGAGGCGAGCAGCCCGTGCACGAAGGGTTGGAACGAGTCGAGGTCGGCAGGGGAGAGGGAGAGACCGTATCGGGCGGCGGCCGCGGCCAGCGCCTTCTGGTCGGGAGGTGGTACCGCCATCGCAGACTCCTCGCGGTAGGGGTACCGAAGGAGCCTATGGACGTGATCAAAACGCGTCAACCTGTCGAGGCATATCGACGCATTTCGGCGTGGGCAGGCCACGACGTGCTGATCACGGTGGGTCAGGCCCGGCGGGCGACCTCGCGACCGAGATGGCAGATCGCGAGCAGCCGCAACGCGACCCAGTCGGCGTGCTCCCAGCGGCCGTCGGCGGGCACGGCGACCGACCCGCCGCCGCGGCACTGCTCGTCGACGAGGCCGCGCGCGTACGCGGCGAGGCGCACCGCGCGGTCGCGGGAGTCGACGCGGGTGAGCACCGCGGACCGGAAGCCCGGCCGGTCGTCGAGCATGTCGCGCACCGCGGCGACGTGCTGGTCGAGTGCGGCGCCGAGCCCGGGGGACCGGCGGGCGGCGGCCAGACCGGGGAGCCCGAACTGGTCGATCAGGCGTCGCAGCGTCCGGCGGGCGGACCACTCGGAGACCAACGAGCCGACGTCGCGCAACACTGGCACGTCGCGGATCGTAGCTTTCCGATCACCGGGCTGAGTGACGCCGGACGAGTGAAGAGATCGAAGGTCGTCACCGTGCGACGAACTCTCGCGTCGTCGGCGCCGCCGGGCCCGGTGGTCCGACGAACGGTCGGTACCGATCGGCCTGTGCGCGGCGAGGTAGGCCGCCCTCCGCGGGCCCGGCCGGCTCAGTACCGGACCAGCCAGAACGCCGCGCCCTGGTCGTCGGTGCAGCGGGCCGAGACGCCGTACCCGGCGTCGGCCGGGTCGTCGGCCGTGCCACCGGCCGCCCGCACCGCCGCGACGGCGCCCGCCACGTCCTCGACGACGAACATCGGCACGACCTGCGCCGCGTCGTGGCCGCCGTGCAGCCCGGTCATCGGCGATGTCTCGTCGCCGGACGCGCTGCGCACGTGCCAGCCGTCCGGCACCCGGCCCGGGCCGAAGCGCCACCCGAGCACGGTGCCGTAGAACGCCCGGGCCCGGCCCGCGTCGGGCACCTCGATCGTCAGGTAGGTGAGCGTCCCCGGCCGCGTCGTGTCGGGCCGGACGTTCTGGCGTCCCGCGGCGAACACCGCGAACGGCAGGCCCTGGTCGTCGGCGCACGTGGCGGTGCGACCCCAGGGCTCGTCGAGCGGTTCCTCGGCGCTGCCGCCCGCGGCCCGGACCAGCGCGACGGTCTCGTCGACGTCGTCGACGGCGTACGCGCACATCGTCGTGGCCGCGTCCTGCCCGCCGTACATCCCGAGCTCCTGGCCCACCCCGACGACCCGGCGGGCGTGGCCGTCGCGGGCGCCCTCGGTCGTCCAGCCCAGGACGGCGGCGTAGAACCGGTCGGCCGCGTCGACGTCGCGGCGCCACAGCGAGGCGTAGCCGACGTCACCGACCTGCAGCGCAGCGCCGGCGGCGGGTTCGCGGGAGACCATCCAGCGGTGCCCGGCCGGGTCGAGGACGACGCCCCCGCGCCCGTACGGGGAGTCGCCGACGGGCCGCTCCAGCCGCGCACCGAGTGTCACCGCGCGGTCGACGACGGCGTCCGGGTCCGACACCTCCAGCCGCATCGAGACGGTCGCCTCGCCGTCGCGCGGGGCGACGACCCCGAGCTCGGGGAACGGCTCGGCCAGCATCAGCACACTGTCGCCGATCGCGACCTCGGCGTGGCCGATCCGGCCGTCGGGCATGACGATCGGCTCACCGCGCCGGACGGCCCCGAACGCGTCGACGTAGAAGTCGACCGCGGCCGTGGCGTCGGGCACCGCGAGGTACGGGGTGACCGAGTGCAGGGCGAGTGCGGTGCCACGAGAGATCGTGCTGGTCATGGGCTCCTCCTGAGGGCCCGGCGCGGCGAGCACCGCCCGCTCGAGGCGGGCGCGCAGCCGCGCGGCGAAGGCCGGGTCGGGATCGACCGGCGTGACGGGTTCGCGGAGGGCGTCCAGCGGGTCGTTCATGCCGGATCGCCTCCCGTGCGTCGCAGATACGTGTGCCGGAACGCGGTGCGCGCCCTGGCCAGGACGGACTCGGTGGCCCGTCGGCTGCGGCCGAGCACGCCGGCTACCTCGCCGACGGGCAGGCCGTCGAGGTAGCGCAGGGTCAGCGCCGCGCGGTGCAGCGGGCTCTGCTCGTCCAGCACCTCGCGGGCGAGCAGGGCGTCGAGCTCGTCGTCCCACGGGTCGGTCCCGGCCTCGTGGTGGTCGGCGACGGCGCGCAGCCCGCGCTCCTCGCGGGCGAGCGCGCGCCAGTGGTCGGCGAGCTTGTGCCGGGCGATGCCGATCAGCCAGCCCGTCGTCGGATCCACGACGGGCCCGCCGGCGGTCGTGCGCCGGCACTCCTGCACCGCGGCCAGGAACGTCTCCGCGGTGAGGTCCTCGGCCAGTGCGCGGCGCCGACAGCGGGCGAGCAGATAGCCGTAGACCTCCGGTAGTGCGGTGTCGTACAACGCGAGCAGCGCGAGGCCCGGATCGGGCCGGACCTGCTCGTCGCGATGCACGTCCCTACCTCGTCCCGCGGCCGCGGTTCCCGTCGGGCTCTCACCCGGACGGACGAGTCAGCCGCGTTCCGCGGCGCCGACGAAGTCCCAGAAAACACCCGACCACAGCTCCGGCAGCTCGATGTGCGGGCTGTGCCCGGCGCCGGGGAGGATCTCGGTGCGGACGTGCCCGCCCGCTGCGGCGTAGCGCCCGAGCACCTCGCGGATCTGGGAGACCATCGGCTGCGAGGGGAAGACGTCGGCACCCGGCCAGCCGGGCACGTAGCCGAGCTCACCGAGGGTTCCGAGGTCCTGCATCGAGGCGTCGGCGACGACGGTGTCCTCGGCCCCGTGCGTCCACAGCACCGGCGGCTTCGGGTCGAGGTCGACCACGCGCGTCCAGTTGCAGTACTTCGGCGACAGGGCGTTGATGATCCCGGTGGTGCCGGGCGCGCTGCCGGGCCAGTTCGGGGACGCGACGGAGTCGCCGGGGTAGTTGTCGTCGCCGGTGACGGTCTTGAGCACCTCGGCGACGAGCAGGTCCTCGCGCGGCTCCGAGTGCGACTCCAGCCAGTAGCTGCCACGCATGACCGAGCGGATCGAGAACGGGCTCTCGGTGGTGTCGTCGCCCTCGGCGAGCCGGCGTACGACCTCGGGGTTGACGATGCCGCCGCCGGACCCGGCGAAGTCGGGGAAGCACGGCGTGCCGTCGGCGAGGACGCCGCCGAACCCGTAGGGCGACACCGGGTCGAGGAACGTCAGGGACGTGACGGGGTGCGCGCTCGCGAAGTCGACGATCGCGGCGCCCGCCGTCGACCAGCCGAGGAGGTGGACGGGCCGCTCGACGCGCAGCGCCCGCAGGAGGGCGGCGACGTCGTCGGCCCAGTCGGCGAGGCCGCGGGTCGCGTCGAGCGGGAGGCGCTCGGTGTCGCCGAAGCCGCGCATGTCCGGCGCGATGATCCGGTAGCCCTGCGGCGCGCCGGGGAAGAGGTGCTCGAAGAACCGGCCGGTCGAGAGGTTGCCGTGCAGCATGACGACGGGCACGCCCTCCTCCGGCCCGTACTCGACGAGGTGCACCTCCAGCCGGTCGGTCGGAACGACGACGGACCGCACCCCGGGGAGCAACTGCATGTGCCGCATCCTTTTGCCCCTGGAGACCCGGGTCAACCCCAGCGCGCCGGGCGGTCCGCGGTCCGGGTCTCCCGAGCTGCAGGAACGGCACTTTCCCGCAACCCGGTTGCGGAAAGTGCCGTTCCTGCAGGGGCGCAGGGGGCTGCGGCGCAGGGCCGCGCACCCTCAGCAGGCGCTCCAGGCCCCGTCGACGGGCAGGAGGACGCCGTTGACGTACCGGGCGGCGTCGGAGATCAGGTAGGCGGCGGCGCCCGCGATGTCGGAGACCTCGCCGTGCTCGCCTGCGGGGACCCGGTTCTCCAGCCAGCCGCGCTGCGCGGGGTCGCCGAGGCGGTCGGCGGTCATCGGGGTGGCGATGATGCCCGGGGCGATGGCGTTGACGCGGATGTTGGACGGTGCGAGCTCGACGGCGGCGGCCCGCACCAGGCCCGCGATGCCGGCCTTGGCCGCGACGTAGTGCGGCTGCCCGGCGACGGCGTGCGTGGCCGTGACGGACGCGATGGCGACGACGGCACCCGGCGTCCCCGCGGCCAGCCAGCGCCGGGCGCAGCCGCGGATGCCGAGGAACGTGCCGCGCACGTGCACGGTCATCATCCGGTCCCACTCCTCGACCTCGAGGTCGACGAGCGGCGCCCGGCTGCGGAACCCGGCACAGTTGACGAGCGCGTCGACGGGACCCGCTTCGTCGAGGACCCGGTCCCAGTCGCGCTCGTCGGCGGCGTCGAGCTCGAGGATGCCGTCGGCGGGCTTGAGGTCGGCCCCGACGACGTCCCAGCCCTGCCCGGCCAGCAACTCCGCGGTGCCCGCACCGATCCCCGATGCGGCCCCGGTGATGAGAACTCTGCTCACTTCGCTCCTTGTCCGGCGTCGACCCGCAGTACGGTGCCGGTGATCTGGTCGGCGTTGTCGGAGGCGAGGAACAGCACCGCGTCGGTGATGTGCCGGGCCTCCGTGCGCCACTTCTCGCCGGGCATGTTGCCTGCGGCGGAGAACATCTCGTACGCGGCGTCGGGGGTCATGTCGACCTCGCCCGCCAACCCCAGCACCATGCCGGAGCCGCGGCCCTCGCCGGGCTTGATCGTCGCCGGGGCGACGCAGTTGACGTTGATCCCGAACTCGGCCAGCTCGAACGCCCACGCCGTGGTGAGGCCCTCGATCGCATGCTTGGCCGCGACGTAGTGCGACAGCATCGCGTGTCCGGAACCGGTGACGCCGGAGGAGATGTTGACGATCTTCCCGGCCCGGCGGCCGATCATGTTGGGCACCACGAACTTCGCGGCGTACATGTGGCCCTTGACGATGGTGTCGATCACGGCGTCCATGACGTGCGGGCGCATGTCCTGGATGGAGTCCAGCGCCGCGACGCCCGCGTTGCAGACGAGCACGTCGATGCGGTTGTCGAAGAACCCCAGTGCCTTCGAGACCGCGGCCTCGACCTGGTCGACGTCGCGCAGGTCGCAGGGCAGCGCGATGGCACGGCCGCCGCGCGTCTCGACCTCCTCGACGGTCTCGAGGAGCATCGCCTCGGTCGCGAGCGGGTAGATGTCGTGGATCGGCTCGGTGATGTCGAGCGCGGCGACGTTGGCACCCGCCTCGGCGAACGCCCGGGCGTGGCTCGCACCCTGGCCCTTGCCCGCGCCGGTGATCAGGACGTTCTTGCCGTCGAGGCCGCGCAGCACTGCGGGCATCGGCACCTCCGTGTGGGTTGGTGAGAACTCAAGAGGTGGCGTGCCGGGCCGCGACCTCACCGGCACCGCCGTGCGAGGCCGCCCAGCGCACCGAGTCGACGATCATCGAGTAGCCGGTGCAGCGGCAGAGGTTGCCCTCGATGCCCTCGCGCACCTCGTCCTCGCCGGGGTCGGGGTTATCCAGCAGCAGACCGGTCGCGGCCATGACCATGCCCGGGGTGCAGTAGCCGCACTGCAGGCCGTGGCACTGCTGGAATCCTTGCTGCACGGGGGACATCTCGCCGTCGGCGGCGAGCCCCTCGACGGTGAGGACGTCGGCGCCGTCGGCGGCGACGGCCAGCACCGAGCAGGACTTCACGGTCCGTCCGTTCAGCAGCACCGTGCAGGCGCCGCAGTTGGAGGTGTCGCAGCCGACGTGGGTGCCGGTCAGCCCGCGCACGTCGCGCAGGTAGTGCACCAGCAGCAGCCGCGCCTCGACCTCGTCCTCGCTCGTCGCGCCGTTGACGGTGACGCGGATCTTGTGGTGGGACATGTCAGCTCCGGTCCTCTCCGGCCGACTGCAGGATGCGCCAGACCTTCTGCGGGGTGCACGGCATCTCGACGTCGCGGACCCCGAGGTGGCCGAGCGCGTCGACGACCGCGTTCACGACGGCCTGCGGCGCCGCGGTGGCGCCGGACTCGCCGAGACCCTTGGCGCCCAGCGGGTTGAAGCTCGTCGGGGTGACGATGTGGTCGGTCTCGTAGCGGGGGAGGTCCATCGCCGACGGCAGCGTGTAGTCGACGAGGGTTCCCGTCGCGGGCTGGCCGTCGGCGCCGTAGCGGACCTCCTCGAGCAGCGCCTGGGCGATGCCCTGCGCGACGCCGCCGTGGATCTGCCCGGTCGCCATCAGCGGGTTGATGACGGTCCCGCAGTCGTCGACGGCGACGTAGCGGGCGACCTTCACGAAGCCGGTGTCGCGGTCGATCTCGACGACGCAGCAGTGCGCGCCGGACGGGTAGGAGAGGTTCTTCGGCTCGAAGTAGGCGGTCTCGTCGAGGCCGAGGTCGAAGCCGTCGGGCAGCAGGTGCGGCTTGAACGACCGCACCGCGACCTCCGCCATCGACACGCCCTGGTCGGGTGTGCCCTTCACCCGGAACCGGCCGTCGACGAGCTCGAGGTCGGACTCGTCGGCCTCCAGCATGTGCGCGGCGATCTTCATCGCCTTGGCGCGCACCTTGCCCGCGGCCTGGAACACCGCCGAGCCGCCGACGGGCGCGCCGCGGCTGCCCATCGTCCCGATGCCCTCCTGGACGGTGGCGGTGTCGCCGTGGACGAGGCTGATGCGCTCGAACGGGATCGACAGCTCGTCGGCGACGATCTGGGCGAACGCGGTCTGGTGGCCCTGCCCGTGCGGGGAGGTGCCGACCTTGATCACCGCGGACCCGTCGGAGTTGAGCCGCACGTTCGCCGACTCCCACCCGCCGACGTAGCCGAACTGCTCGAACAGCGGCGTCGGTCCGAAGCCGCCCATCTCGACGAAGGTCGAGAACCCGATGCCCAGCAACGGCTTCGAGGGGTCGTCGCGGCGGGCCGCCCGGTCGGCGCGCAGGGCGTCGTAGTCGATGACGGTCAGCAGCTTGTCGAGGGCGCCGGGGAAGTTCGCCTCGTCGTAGACGATGCCCTCGAACTGGGTCGCGAACGGCATCTCGTCGGCCTGGACGAAGTTGCGCCGGCGAACCTCCAGGGGGTCGAGCCCCAGCTCGGCGGCCACGTGGTCGACGACCCGCTCGATCATGAACGACGCCTCGGGCCGTCCCGCGCCGCGGTAGGAGCCGACCGGCGTGGTGTTGGTGACGACCGACCGGAAGCTCGGCGCGATGACCGGGATCTTGTAGCAGCCGCCCGACATGAACGACGTGAGCGTCGGCAGGCCGATGCCGGTGGCGTCGGGCCAGCCGCCGCAGTCCTGGGTGATCCGCACGCGCAGCGCGAGGAGCGTCCCGTCGTCGTCGAAGCCGACCTCGACGTCGTGCTCCTGGGCCCGGCCGTGGACCATCGAGATCATGTTCTCGCTGCGGGTCTCGACGAACTTCACCGGACGCCGCAGCCGCTTGGACAGCTCCGCGGTGAGGATGAACTCGGGGTAGAACGACGCCTTGGCGCCGAACCCGCCGCCGACGTCGGGCGCGACGACCCGCACCTCCTGCTGCGAGAGGCCGAACATCGCGGCGAGCTCGTTGCGGGAGTGGTGCGGGGTCTGTGTCGTCGCCCAGAGCGTGAGGCCGGAGGCCTGCCAGTCGGCGAGGCACACCGTCGGTTCCATCGGGACCGCGGCGCAGCGCTGGTTCTTGAGGTGGATCGAGAGCCGGTGCGGCGCGGCGGCGAGCTCGGCCTCGGCGTCGGTGGCCGAGAGCACCTGCTCGAGGACGACGTTGGACTCCAGCCCGTCGATGATCGGGACGGCGCCGTCGGCCGTCGCGGCCTCGATGCTCGCCATGACCGGCAGCTCCTCGTACTCGACGAGGACGGCCTCGGCCGCGTCGGCGGCGGCGTAGCGGTCGGCCGCGACGACGACGGCCACCGGCTCGCCGACGAACCGCACCTTGTCGCGGGCCAGGCAGGGGCGCTCCATGCCGGGCACCGACCGGTTGGGTGGGAGCCCCGGCAGGTCGGCGTTGGTCCACACCCCGAGGACTCCGGGCTTGGCCACGGCCTCGCTGGTGTCGATCGAGACGATCCGCGCGTGCGCGAGGTAGCTGCGCACGTAGACCATGTGGACGGTGCCGGGGAGCCGGACGTCGTCGACATAGGTGCCGCGTCCGGTGAGCAGGGCCGGGTCCTCCTTGCGGACGACCGCCGCGCCGATCATCGATCCCATGCGGACCTCCTCGTCCTCGACACTGTGAGCGGCAATGGTCGCTACAGCGACGATTGCCGCTCACAGGGTGCGTCAGCCGCGGGCCCGTGCGCGTGGCCGCGATCACGACGTTAGGAACCTAACGCCGGTCCCGTGGGGTCGCAAGGGCCGGGCGGCCCGGGTCAGCGGGTGCGGGTCGGCGCCCACCGCCCGGCCCGCACGAGCGGAAGCGTGCGGTGCGGGATGCGCCGGGTCAGGGCCATCTGGGAGCGGGTCCGCACGACCCCCGGCACCGCGATCAGCCGTTGGATGACGTGTTCGAGCTCGGTCGTGTCCCGCGCAACGACGTGACACAGCAGGTCGCCGTCGCCGGTGACCGTGTAGGCCTCGATGACCTCGGGGATCGCGGTGAGGTCCTCGACCACGGAGTCGAGGTAGCCCTGGGTGAGGTCGAGGTGGATGAAGGCGAGCATCGAGTAGCCGAACGCGCGCGGCTCGACGGCCGGCGCCAGCCCCGAGATCACCCCGGCCTCCTGCAGCCGCAGGAACCGCGCCGCGACCGTCCCTCGTGCCACTCCGAGGGTGCGGGCGTGCTCGCGCAGCCCGGCGCGCGGGTGCTCGAGCAGGAGCAGCAGCAGCGACCGGTCGAGCTCGTCGAGGGTCATGGTCCGTTGGCCTTCCTCTTCCGGCATCTGGCGCTCGGCACTGTACCGATGGCCCGGTCAACCGGGATCGACTCTGGACGATTGCTCAGTCTGTTCCTAGCGTCGCGCCATCCGTGACTACGCGAGGAGGCAACGGTGACGATCGTCGAACCCGGCCCGACGGAGACGCCGGCGCCTGCCCGCGCGTACTCCCTCGACGACCGCTACGTCGCCGAGGACGGCGTCGTCCACATGACCGGCGTGCAGGCGCTCGTCCGGTTGCTGCTGCAGCAGCACCGCCACGACCGTGCCGCGGGCCTCGACACCCGGACGTTCGTCTCGGGCTACGAGGGCTCCCCGCTCGCCGGGCTCGACCTGGAGCTCGGCCGCCGCCGCAGGCTGCTCGACGAGCACGGCGTCGTCTTCACCCCCGGTCTCAACGAGGAGGCCGCCGCCACCGCCGTGCAGGGCTCGCAGCTCGCCGCCGTGGCCGGCGGGCTGCGCCACGACGGTGTCGTCGGGGTCTGGTACGGCAAGGCGCCGGGACTCGACCGCGCCAGCGACGCGATCCGGCACGCCAACCTCATGGGCACCCACCGCACGGGCGGCGTGCTCGCCGTCGTGGGGGACGACCCGGCCGCGAAGTCGTCGAGCGTGCCGTGCACGTCGGAGATGACGTTCGCCGACCTCGCCGTCCCGGTGCTCTACCCGGCCGACCCGGGCGAGGTCGTCGAGCTGGGGCTGCACGGCGTCGCGCTCTCCCGGGCCAGCGGCCTGTGGGCCGGCATGAAGATGACGACGGCCGTCGCCGACGGGTCGGCGACCGTCCACGTCGACCGGTTCGGGATCCGACCCGTGATGCCGTCGCCGACCGATTTCCGGCACACCGTCACCGGCCGGCTGCTGCAGCCCACCCTCGGACCGCTGGAGCGCGACCTGCACGGCGCCCGCACCGAGGCCGCCCTGCGCTACGCCGCCGCCAACGGCCTCAACCGGATCCCCGTCCGCACCGGCGACGACCGGATCGGCATCGTCGCCGCCGGCAAGACCTGGCTCGACCTGCGGCACGCCCTCGACGCCCTCGGACTCGACGACGACGAGCTGCGCCGCCGCGGCGTCCGGCTGCTCAAGCTCGGGATGGTGCATCCCGTCGAGCCCGGGATCGTGCGCGAGTTCGCCGCCGGGCTCCGCGAGATCGTCGTCGTCGAGGAGAAGCGGGCGTTCCTCGAGACCGCCGTCAAGGAGATCCTCTACGGCCGCTCCGACGCGCCCGCCGTGCGGGGCAAGGAGCTGTTCGCGCCGCACGGCGAGCTCGGCTCCGACGCGGTCGCCACCGGCCTCGCGACGGTCCTGCACGACCTGCCGTCGGTCGTGGCCTGGCGGGAGGCTCGCCGTCCCGCCCGGCGCGGGCCCGTCATGCTGCCGCTCGCGACGACCCGCACCCCGTACTTCTGCTCCGGCTGCCCGCACAACACCTCGACCGCCCCGCCCGAGGACTCCCTGCTCGCGGCCGGCATCGGCTGCCACACGATGGTGCTGCTCATGGACCCCGAGCAGGTCGGCGAGGTCGTCGGGCTGACCCAGATGGGCGGCGAGGGCACCCAGTGGATCGGGATGTCGCCGTTCGTCGAGGCCGGGCACCTCGTCCAGAACCTCGGCGACGGCACGTTCCACCACTCGGGCTCGCTCGCCATCCGCGCGGCCGTCGCCGCCGGGGTGAACATCACCTACAAGCTGCTGCACAACGGGACCGTCGCCATGACCGGCGGACAGGACGCCGTCGGTGCGCTCGGCGTCCCGGCCATCACCCGGTTGCTCGCGGTCGAGGGCGTGGCCCGGACGATCGTCACCACCGACGAGCCCTCCCGGTACCGCGGCGTCACGCTCGCTCCCGGGGTCGAGGTGTGGCACCGCGACCGGCTGGAGGAGGCCCAGCGGCTGCTGGCGACGATCCCCGGCGTCACCGTCCTGATCCACGACCAGGAGTGCGCGGCCGAGAAGCGGCGCAAGCGCAAGCGCGGCAAGGCTGCCACCCCCGCGACCCGGGTCATGATCAACGAGCGGGTCTGCGAGGGCTGTGGCGACTGCGGGCAGAAGTCCAACTGCCTGTCGGTGCAGCCCGTCGAGACCGAGTTCGGCCGCAAGACCCGAATCCACCAGTCGTCGTGCAACCTCGACTTCTCCTGCCTCGCCGGGGACTGCCCGTCGTTCCTGTCCGTCGTGCCCGGTTCCCTCAGCAGGGAGGCGGCGCCGCACCTGGCCGCGGCGGCACTGCCCGACCCGGCCCCGACGGGGCGGACCGACGTCACCGTCCGGCTCGCGGGCGTCGGCGGCACCGGCGTCGTCACCGTGGCCCAGATCCTCGCGACGGCCGCTGTGATCGCCGGGCGCGAGGTCCGCGGGCTCGACCAGACCGGCCTGGCGCAGAAGGGTGGCGCCGTCGTCTCCGACCTGCGGATCACCGCGTCCGAGGTGGCGGCGGCGGGCAAGCTCGCCGACCGCGAGTGCGACCTCTACCTCGGGGCCGACCTCCTCGTCGCCGCCGACCAGACCCAGCTCGCCGTCACCGACCCGGCGCGGACGGTCGCGGTCGTCTCGACGACGCAGGTCCCGACCGGCGCGATGGTCACCGACACCTCCGTCGGGTTCCCGCAGGTCGACGGGGTCGTCCGGCGCATCGCCGACAGCGTCCGCGCCGGTACCTACCTCGACGCCCGTGGGCTGGCCGAGCAGCTGTTCGGCGACGACCAGTACGCCAACATGATCCTCGTCGGCGCGGGCTACCAGATGGGCGCGCTGCCCGTGCCCGCCGCCGCGATCGAGCGGGCCATCGAGCTCAACGGCGCGGCCGTCGCCGCCAACGTCCAGGCGTTCCGCCGGGGCCGGCAGGCCGTCGCCGACCCGGCCGCGCTGGACCGGGTCCTCGCGCCGGTCGAGACCGCGGCGCCGCACCCCGTCCGGGTGCCGGGTCTCGGGGCACCCGCCGACTCCGAGCTGGCGCGCATCGTCGGCATCCGGGTGCCGGAGCTCACCGACTACCAGTCGGCGTCATACGCGGCGCAGTACGTGGCGGACGTCGAGCGGGTACGCGCCGCGGAGGACGCCGCGGTCCCGGGCTCGACGGCACTCGCCGAGGCGGTCGCGACCAACCTCCACAAGCTGATGGCCTACAAGGACGAGTACGAGGTCGCCCGGCTCAGCCTCGATCCCGCGCTCACCGCGTCGGTGGAGGAGCAGTTCGGGACCGGGGCGCGCGTCGCGTACAAGCTGCACCCGCCGGTGCTGCGGGCCCTCGGGATGAACCGCAAGATCGCGTTGCGCCGCACCGCCGGCCCCGCGTTCCGCACGCTGCGGGCCATGCGTCGGCTGCGCGGCACCAGGTTCGACCCGTTCGGCCTCGCGGAGGTCCGCCGGGTGGAGCGCTCGCTGATCGAGGAGTACCGCTCGACGGTGACCGGCCTCCTGCGCGACCTCTCCGCCGACACCCTCCCGCGCGCCGTGCAGATCGCGGGTCTCCCCGACATGATCCGCGGCTACGAGGACATCAAGCTCGCGTCGGTCGAGCGGTATCGGGAGGCCCTCCGGTCCCTGTGAGTGGCGATAGTCGCCAGGGCGACCACTGCCACTCACGACCCCGGGGACGGTAGCGTCGGTAGGTCTCTCACGACGGGGGTGGCTGTGGACGAGGTCGATCTGGTCGTCGTCGGGTTCGGTGGCGCCGGGGCGGCGGCGGCGATCACCGCGCACGACGCGGGCGCCCGCGTGGTGGTGTGCGAGAAGCAGGCCGCCGGTGCGCACACCCCGAGCACCCGGATGTCCGGCGGGCTCGTCATGGCCGTCGACGACGCCGGCAAGGGCGCGGCCTACCTCGACGCCTGCGCGGGCGGGATGGTCCCCGCCGACGTCACCGCGGCCTGGGCGACCTCGGCCACCGACGTCCTCGACTGGCTGCGCACCACGGCGGGCCTCACGTTCTCGCGCATCAACACCGCCGAACACCCCGATCTCCCCGGGGCCGACGCCGTCGGCGTCCACCAGCCGGGCGACGCCGCGTTCCGGCTCGACCCGACGGCCGGCGGGGGCGACGCGCTCTTCGCCGCCGTCGCGGCCGCCGTCCACGAACGGGGCGTCGACGTGCGGTGGGCGACACCCGCGCGCAGGCTGATCGTCGAGGACGGGCGGGTCGTCGGGGTGGCCACGGACACCGGGCCGCTCCGGGCGCGCCACGGCGTCGTGCTCTCGTGCGGCGGCTACGAGTTCGACGAGGACCTCAAGCGCGACAACCTCCGCGCCCACCCCGTGCACTTCTACGGCAACCCCGGCAACACCGGCGACGGCGTCCGCATGGCCCAGGCCGCCGGCGCGGGGCTGTGGCACATGAACACCATGATCGGTCGTGCGATCGGGCACTTCCCGCTGGAGTCCGCCGAGGGCGGGTGGCTCAACTTCATCATCGACATCGACCCGCCCGGGCACGTCATCGTCGACCGCCGTGGTGAGCGCTACGCGAACGAGACGATGCAGGCGCAGCTCCTGCACGGCTTCTACTACGAGATGCTGCGCTACGACTACGACCGCGCCGCCTACAGCCGCATCCCCAGCTGGTGGGTCTTCGACGAGCGGCGGCGTACCGCGGGCCCGCTCACGTTGGCCCACATCGGTGCCGTGAAGGTCGGCCTCTACGACTGGAGCCCCGACAACTCGGCGGAGATCGCGCGCGGCTGGATCGCCCGCGGCGACACGCCGGCCCAGGCCGCCGCCGCGGCCGGGATGGAGGACCCGGAGGCGTTGGCGCGCACCGTCGCGGAGTACAACGCGGCCTGCGCGGCGGGCGTCGACCCACTGGGCCGGGCCGCCGACACCCTCGTGCCGCTGGACTCGCCGCCCTACTACTGCGTGCCGCTCTACCCGGGCGGGTCCAACACCTGCGGCGGGCCCCGTCGCGACGCCGCCGGCCGGGTGCTCGACCCCTACGACGTGCCGATCCCCGGGCTCTACGCCGCCGGTGAACTGGGGCAACCCGTCGGCATGCTCTACCCCGCCGACGGCGCCAACCTCTCCGAGGCCTTCTGTTTCGGGCGCATCGCGGCGTCGACGGCCCTCGCGGACTGAGCCCCTGGCACGAACGGCACAGTGGTGCCGTTCAGTTGCGCGACCGTGCCGTTCGTTCGGGGGTCGGGTCCGCGAACCAGCCCGACGGCGTCAGCGGGGCGCGGGCGGCGAGGCGAGGCGCGTACTGGTCGAGGAAGACCCGGCCGGTCAGTTCCCGGCGGCTGCGCACCCCCACCTTGTCGAAGATCGACTTGAGGTGGTCCTGGACGGTGTAGGCGGACAGGTGCAGTGTCCGGGCGATCTCGGTGGTGTCGACGCCGCGGAGCACGAGCGTGACGACGTCCTGCTCGCGCGCGGTCAGCCCGAACGCGGCGACGACGAGCGGCACGATCTCGGGCGGCCGGGCCTCCTCGATGGTGACCACGACGTCGGTCCCGGAGCCGTTGCGCGACACCAGCGGTGAGGCGTGCACGACCACCCAGCGGCCCGAGCGGGTGCGCAGCCGCGAGCGCGGGGTCAGCGTGACCTCGCCGAGCGCGAACCGGCGCGCGGCGCCGACCAGCGCGAGCACCGGGAACGGCAGCGGATCGTCGCCGATCGCGCCGCCACCCAGGTCGTCGACGTGCGCGGCGGCGGCGAGGTTGGCCTGCGCCACCTCACCCGCCGTGTCGACGACGAGAACCCCCGGCCCGTCGACACCGGCCGTGACGACCGGGTCCGCGGCGTTGGTGAGCAGCGCCGTCCGGTAGCCGACCGCGAAGGCCGACGACACGCTGCTGACGAACTCGTGCTCGGCCACGGTGAAGGCCGAGCCGGGGCCGTCGCGGAACAGCGCGAAGAGCCCCCAGGTGATGCCGTCGGCGCTGCAGCCCGCCCGCAGCTCGTCGTCGAACCCGTAGGTGGGGTGGAAGAACTCGGTGAACCGCCGCGAGCGGTGCGGGTCGCCGTCGGTCTCGTGGTGGGTCGAGGCGACGGCGCCCGGCCGGCGCATCACGTCACGGAAGTCGTAGAGGTCGGGCGCCTCGTACTCGTGGAACGCCCACTGGTCGTCCTCGCCGTCGGTCAGCCCGCCCCACTTCACGGTGGCGGTGACGATCTCGGTGGCCGGGTCGACGGTCCCGACGCACGCGGCGCTGAACGGCAGCGCGGTGCGCAGGACCTCGACCGCGGCGGTGGCGAACGTCGGCAGATCGAGGCCGGCGGTGGCCAGCGCCTGGATCCGGGCGCGGGTCCGGTCGGCCGAGGGGGCGGGCATGCGCCCAGTGTGCAAGTGCCCCACCGCGGGCGGTACCCCAGATCTCTGGGGGTCGGACTCCCCGGAGGTCTGGGATACCCGCGGTGCCGGAGCCGCCGCAGTGTTCCCGGCATGACGACGACCGCGCCTGCCGTGCGCCGCATCAACCCCACCAGCTGGAACGCCGCCTTCGGCTACGACCAGGCGCAGCTGCGCCCCGCGCCGGCCCGGGTGCTCACCCTCGCCGGGCAGGGCCCCGTCGACGAGCACGGCGCTCTCGTGCACGAGGGCGACGTCACCGCGCAGCTCGCACTGGCCATGGCCAACGTCGAGACCGTGCTCGCCCGCGGCGGGATGGACCTCGGTGACGTCCTGAAGCTGACGGTCTACGCCGTCGACGTCGACGCCGTCCTCGCCGGCTACGGGGCCGTCACCGAGCGCCTCGCCGCGTTCGGTGCCACCCCGCCCGCGACCCTGCTGGGCGTCACCCGGCTCGCGATCCCCGGCATGGCCGTCGAGATCGACGTCGTCGCCGCCCGCTGATCCCCCTTCCGCGACAGGAGAGTCCCGTGACCACGTTCGTCGACACCGACCTCGCTTCCATCGCCGGGCCCGTCCTCACCCCGGCCGACCCCGCCTTCGCCGACGAGGTCGCCGGGTTCAACGCGGCGATCAGGCCCTCGCCGTCGCTCGTCGTCGGCGCCACGACGACCGGCGACGTCGCCGCCGCCGTCCGCTTCGCCGCCCGCACCGGACGGCGCGTCGCCGTGCAGGCCACCGGCCACGGCCTGGTGGACGCCCTCGACGGCACCGTCCTGGTCTCGACCCGCCGGATGGCCGGGGTCGCGATCGACCGCGCGGAGCGGACGGCTCGGGTGCAGGCCGGTGCGACCTGGCGGCAGGTGATCGACGCGGCCGCCCCGCACGGGCTCGCGCCGCTCAACGGCTCGTCGTCCGGCGTGGGGGTCGTCGGCTACACGACGGGCGGCGGGCTCGGCCCGATGGCCCGCCGGTTCGGGTTCGCCGCCGACCACGTGCGGCGCTTCACGATCGTCACCGCCGACGGCGTCGCCCGCGACGTCGACGAGCGCTGCGATCCGGACCTGTTCTGGGCGGTCCGTGGTGGCAAGGCCAACCTCGGCATCGTCACCGGGATCGAGTTCGGGCTGCTGCCCGTGGCCCGCTTCTTCGGCGGCGGCGTCTTCTTCGCGGCCGACGCGGCCGCCGCGGTCCTGCACGGTTGGCGTGCCTGGGCGCCGACGCTGCCCGACGACGCGTCCACATCGGTCGCCTTGCTGCAGCTGCCGCCCGACCCGGCGCTGCCGGAGCCGCTGCGCGGGCGCTCCGTCGTCCACCTGCGGTTCTGCCACCTCGGCACACCCGACGAGGGGGAGCGGCTGCTCGCCCCGATGCGGGCGCTCGCCCCGGCGCTGCTGGACGCCGTCGCGGAGATGCCGTACGCGGCGATCGACGCCGTCCACATGGACCCGACGACGCCGATGCCCGTCCGGGACCGCGGGATCACGTTGGCCACGCTGCCCACCGAGGCCGTCGACGCGTTGCTCGCGCAGACGGGGCCGGACGCCGGTTCGCCGCTGACGATGGTCGAGCTCCGGCTGCTGGGCGGCGCGATCGCCCGAGAGCCGTTGTCGCCCAACGCCGTCTCGGGCCGGCACGCCGCCTTCTCGGTGTACGCGCTGGGGGTGCTGGCGGGCCCCACCGCCACCGCGGTCCCGCAGCGGGCCGACGCCCTCGCCGCCGCCCTGCAGCCGTGGGCGGCCGGCGAGGGGCTCGTCAACCTGCTCGGTCCGGCAGACGCGGAGCTGGTCGCGCGGCAGTGGGGGAGCCGCGACCGCGACCGGCTGCGGCGCATCGCCCGACGCTACGACCCTGCCGGGTTGTTCGCGGCGAACGTCCCGCTGCCCGCCTAGCTCCGGAGGCGGGCGGTCAGACGTTCTTGACCGTCCGCCAGTCGCCGCGGGGCGGGGCGTCGGCCTCGGGGTCGTTCACGTCGAACGGGCCCATGCTGACGATGTAGAACTGGCAGCCCTCGGGTCCGGCCGACTCGGAGCCGTACGCGGTGCCGCCGCGCACCCACCGGACGTCGCCCGGCCGGTAGGTGCCTTCGCCCTCCACCGAGAACTCGCCCTGGGTGATGATGTAGATCGTGTCGGACGGGTGCCAGTGCGAGGGGGCCCGGTAGTTCGGCGCGAACCGGGTGAGCATGAACGTGTGCCCGCTCTCCGGGTCGACGAGCGGCTTCACCGCGGCGCCCGGCGGGATGAAGCCGGTCTCGTCCTCGTACTCCACCCATGGCTGGTCGTCCACGTGGATGACCTGCATCTGGTCGAGGGGGTTCGCTGTCACGACAGTGCCTCCGGGGATCGGCGCCGATGACGATCATGGTCCAGCTCACGCGCCGAACCAGGGACATTGTTATCAGGAATCTGGGAACGGGGCAACCGTGCTGAACCGGGCGCGACGGCCGTCAGGCGCGCACGGCGGGCTCCTGGCGGGGAACCCACTCCCAGGTGATCTCGGGACGGTTCTCGATCACGGCGGCGTGCACCCGGCGCTCGGCGAACTGCCAGCCGTCGCGCGTGCGGGCGAGGACGTCGAGGTAGCGCAGGTGCGCCCGCCACTGCCGGCCTTCCCACTCCTCGTGCGAGGCGGTGACGTAGGTGACGGCGGTAGCCCGGTCGGGGTCGGCGGGGTCGAAGGTCACGCGGCTCTGCCCGAGCTGGTGGTGGGTCCGCCGGAACTGGGCCTGACCACCGGCGATCCGGTCGCGCACCGCCTCCCGGCCCGTGACGAGCCCGCCGCGGCCAGGGCCGTAGTCGGTCACGCAGTCGGGGGTGAACAGTGCGGCGACGGCGTCGATGTCGTACTCGTCGACCCGCTCGCAGTACAGGGCCATCAGGTCGCCGATGGCCACCCGGTCCTCGATGCGCATCGTCGTCAGACCTCCGTGTCGTCGGCTCGGAGCCGGGGCAGGACCTGCTCGCCGAGGATGGCGAGCCGGGTGAGCTGGACGTCCAGGTCCGGTTCGGGGAACAGCACCCGCAGCACGAGGTGCACGTTCGCCCAGTCGCGCAGCCCGTCGAGCACCTTCCGCAACCCGGCGACGACGTCGTCGACACCCCCGGCGACCTGGATGTACTCGTCGATGGAGCCGAGGGCGAGGCCGGCCGAGCCGGACGGGTCGCCGACCAGCCCGGCGTACACCGGGCGGCCGGCCTGGATCGACTCGTAGACCAGCTGCTGGGCCTCGAAGCCGGCCCGGGCCGAGGCCGCGCCGCCGCCGGGCGCGTCGAGCACGCAGGTGACGTTGACGGCCCGGGTGAAGGTCGGGTCGGACGCGTCGCGGACGGCGGCGAGCTGCGCGGACGCGGCGTCGACGATGTGCGGCGCACCGCGGCCGACGAGATGCCCGTCGGCGATCCGCCCGGCCCGGGTGACGGCAGCGGGCGCGTACCCGCCGAGCCAGATCGGGATGGGCCGGGTCGGGGTGGGGGTGACGCGGACGTCGGAGAGGCCCAGCTCCGGTGCCGAGAAGCTCGTGCCGGTCCACGCGTCCCGCAGCGAGCCGACCAGGGCTTCCAGGCGGGCCCCGCGCGACGCCGGATCGACGCCGAACGCCCGGTACTCGTGCTCGGCGTACCCGAGCCCGAGCCCGAGGACCAGCCGCCCGCCCGACAGCCGGTCGACGACGACGGCGTCCTCGGCCAGCCGCAGCGGGTGCTGCAGGGGGGCCAGCACGAGTCCCGTCCCCAGCTCGATCCGGGACGTCGCGGGCGCCAGCGCCGCCAGCAGCGTCAACGGTGACGGGAGGTAGCCGTCGGGCAGGCCGTGGTGCTCGGTCACCCAGAACGAGTCGAAGCCGGCCCGCTCGGCTGCGACCGCGAGCGGCACGGCGTCGCGGTAGTCGCTGCCCTGCCCGGTGTAGAGCCCGATCCCGACGCGCAGGCTCATCCCAGCGCATCTCCGAGCCGGGACCGCCACAGGCCGAGGTCGACGTAGTCGCGGAACGCCGTGATCAGCCCGCTGTCCGGATCGATCTCGACGACGCCGTTGCACTCGATGGCGTACTCGCGGCCGTCGATGCGGAACCGGTCGACTCGTTCCAGCCAGGCCCGCGTCTCGGCGAAGCTCGCGGTGACGATCTCCCACTCGACGTACTCGGCACGGTCGAGGATCGGCGCGAGCAGCCCTCGCACGCCCTCGGGGCCGACGACGGGCGGGTGCGGCATGTTCGCGTACGTCGCGCCGGGGGCGAAGCAGGCCGCGGCGGCGTCGGGGTCCCCGGCGCCGACGGCGGCGAGGAACCTCTCGACTGTGGCGCGGGCGCTCGTCATGCCCCGAAGACGACCGGGTACGACGAGAAGTGGTCGCGCGCCGAGTGCGGGTCGCGCTGCGGCGCCTTGTCCGGATCGGGGCGGCCACCGGCGCCGAGCAGCGCGTCGAGCATCAGCGTGACGGTGCCGAGCACCTGCTCGTGCGCCTCGTCGGGGGACTTCTCCGACGACGGCACCCCGCCCGCGAGCTCCGTCCCGATGCACGCGTGCATCCCGCCACCGAAGGCGTGCCCCCAGCGCGGCACCTCGGCCGGCACCTCGCGCAGCGGGTCGTACACGTCGGGGCGGTCGAAGACGGCGGGGTCGCGGTTGGCGGCGGCCAGGTCGAGCACCACGGCCGAGCCCTCCGGGATCTCGGTGCCGCCGCGCAGCGTGATCGGGGCGAGCGCGCGGCGCTGGGCGACCGGGCTCGCCGGGTGCAGCCGCAGCGTCTCGTAGACGCAGCGCTGCAGGATCGCCGGGTCCTGGCGGGCCTTCTCGGCCGCCTGCGGGTCGCGGGCCGCCCAGGCGAAGTAGTCGTCGGCGGCGTGGGTGAACGCGTCGGCGGTGGAGTGCGAGCCCGCCTGCAGGTAGAACGCGCACTCGCGGCGCAGGATGTCGTCGTCGATCTCGAGCTCGTCCCAGTTGCGCAGCAGCGCGGTGAGGACGTCGCGCGGCAGGTCGTCCTCGGTGATCTCGCCGGCGTCGAGCTGCGCGAGCAGCGCGCGGCGCCGCGCGATCGAGGGCTGCAGGAACATGGCGTCGAAGTCGTCGAGCGCCTGCTGGACCTCCGCGCGGACCTCCTCGGGGTCGCGGGTGGTGTGCACGAGCGTCGCGCCCTCGGAGAACTTCTTGGCGAAGCGGTAGAGCGCGTCGGTCTCCTCGACCGACCCCGTCGGCTGGTCGAGCCCGGCCACCATCGCCGTGAGGTTCATGATCGTGCGGTAGCCGAGCTCCTGCAGGTCGGCGCGGCCGGCCTCGACGAACGGGGCCAGCGTGTCGCGCACGACGTCACGCAGGAACGCCTTCTCCCAGTACCGGAACGTGCCGCGGCGGAAAAGGCGGTTCTCGACGCGGCGCCTGCGGCGATGGTCGGATCCGTGCAGCACGAGCAGGCAGTCGGCCATGACGACGCCCCCCGCGTCGTACAGGGCCTGCTCCAGATCGTGCTGCCGGAAGGCCTCGCGGACGTCGGCATAGCCGTCGAGGGTGATCGTCTGCATCGGCGTGGTCCCTGTCCGGTGAGTCGGCGTGATACTTCTAACGACGCTAGCAAGCGGCAGTGGGGCCGTCCAGGCTCCGTGGATCGAAGAACGGAGCCCGCGATGGAGTTCGGTGTCCTCATGATGGAGCCGGTGACGTCCCGGAAGCAGTGGTGCGACCGGGTGCGGCGGATGGAGGACGCCGGCCTGTCGACGCTGCACGCCACCGACCACTTCGACCGCGCCCCGATCAGCCCGCTCGTCGCGCTCGCCGCCGCCGCGCAGGTCACGGACCGGATCCGGCTCGGCACGCTGGTGCTCAACAACGACTTCCGGCTCCCGGCCGTGCTGGCCAAGGAGATCGCCTCGCTGGCGGTGCTGTGCGACGGTCGCCTGGAGATCGGCGTCGGCGCCGGGTGGATGGACGACGACTACGCCGTCTCCGGCATCGTCCGCGAGCCGCCCGGACGGCGGATCGACCGGCTCGCCGGCACCCTCGACCTGCTGCGCGCCCTCTTCCCCGCCGAGGGCCCGGCCGTCGCGCCGACGACTCTCGACGCGCCCGGCGTCGCCGTCCGGAACCTGTGCAACGTGCCCGCCCCGGCGACGTCGCCGCGGCTGTTCGTCGGCGGCGGGGGTCGGCGGGTGCTGACGCTCGCCGGCCGGACCGCCGACGTGGTCGGGGTGAACTTCGACATCCGTGAAGGCCGCCTCGGCGCGCACGCGACGGCGTCGGCCTCGGCGGACGCGACCGACGAGAAGGTCGGCTGGGTGCGCGCGGCGGCGGGGGACCGGGACCCGGTCCTGCACCTGGTGGCGTACTGGTCGGAGGTCACCGAGGACCCGCTGGACGCGGCCGCCCGCCGGATCGCGACCTTCGGCCTGGACCTGGCCCCCGAGCAGCTGCTGGCGTCGCCGCACGCGCTGATCGGGCCGGCGGGCGCGGTCGCCGAGCGGCTCGCCGAGCTGCGCGAACGCTGGGGCTTCGGCTACGTGTCCTTCTACGAGACGGACCTGCCGTCGCTGCTGCCGGTCCTCGACCGCGTCTCCTGAGCGGCGTCACGCTGGCTCGGGCTCCGATCGGGCTCGCCGGGGTCGGCCTCGGCGCCGCCCCGGGTCGTGAGTGGCGACGGTCGCCACCGCGACGATCGCCGCTCACGGGCGGGCAGCCGACGACTCGTCGTTAGGGGGTTGACGCCGCATCGTCGGCGTTAGAAGGTCTGGTGACTCCGCTCACCTCGTCGAAAGGCGGTCACCGTGGCCGAGACCTACGAGGCCGACGTCGTCGTCCTCGGGACCGGTCCCGCCGGGATGGCGGCGGTCTCGGCCGCCGCGGCGGAGGGTGCGCAGGTCGTCGCGGTCGAGGCGATGGACCACATCGGGGGCAACGCGGTGTGGTCGACGGGCTACCTGGCCTTCGTGAACTCGCAGATGCAGGCCGAGCAGGGGATCGTCGACAGCGAGGAGACCTTCGTCGCCGACGCCCGGCACATGGTCGACCTCGCGCGCGACCAGTTCGGCGTCGAGTGGGACGAGGCGCTGGTGCGGCTGTTCGCCCGCGAGTCGGCCGAGACCTACCGCATCCTCACCGAGCGGGGAGTCCGGTTCAGCCGGTTCATCCCGCGGCCCAAGCAGCACAGCGTCGACCGGATGGCCGCCGTCGAGGACACGTGGATGATCGGCCGCGCGTTCCGGCCCGACTTCGAGCGCGACAACGTCACGACCCTGTACCGGACGCTCGCCGACCGGCTCGTCGTGACCGACGGACGGGTCACGGGGGTGCTGGCCCACCGCGCCGACGGGACCCCGGTGCAGATCTCCGCCCGCAACGGGGTCGTGCTCGCCACGGGCGGCTACCAGTCCAACCCGGAGCTGCGGCGTCGCTACCAGCCCGAGTTCGTCGCCCGGGCGCCCTACCTGGGCGTCGACTCCTGCCGCGGCGCCGGGCACCTCATGGGCCAGGCCGTCGGCGGCGACCTCATCAACATGACGTTCGTGCCACCGCTGGTGATCGTGTCGTCGTCGGTCGTCGAGGACGCGATCGCGGTCAACGAGGCGGGGGAGCGCTTCCACGACGAGGCCGGGCCCTACGAGGAGCGCGTCGAGAAGCTGCACGCCCAGCCGAACCGGCGGGCCTGGTACGTCGTCGACGACGTCGTCGCCCGCGAGAAGGAGGGACTGATCGGCCAGATGCCGGAGCCGCCGGTCCGGGCCGACACCCTCGACGAGCTGGCCGCGACGCTCGGCGTCCCGGCCGACGCGCTGCGCGCCACCGTCGACCGCTGGAACGCGTTCCTCGACACCGACGGCGACGTCGACCCCGACCACGGCCGGGTCGTGCTGCCGCCGGGGCGCCGCAGGTGCGCGACCGGCCCGTTCACCGCGGTCCCGATGATCGAGGGCATCAACTTCTGCTGCGGCGGCTTCCGCACGACGACCGACATGCAGGTCGTCGACGTCTTCGGCGCGCCCATCCCCGGCCTGTTCGCGGGCGGCGACTGCGTCGGCGGGCTCAACCCCGTGTCCGACCTCGGGGGCATCCACATCTGCGGCGGCCTCACGCTCGGCCGGATCGCGGGCCGGGCCGTCGCGCGCGGTGTCGACGACCGCGGCGACCACGGCACCGTGCTGCACGCCGGGATGCCGAGCATGCTCGACACCCGGATCGCGTTGGTCCACCTCGACCCGGCCGCGGACCCGCAGCCGGCCGAGGCGCGGCAGGCGCACTGAAGCCGGGCGGGGCCCGATGCCGTGACCCGCCCATCCATCCACCACGAGGAGCCACGATGTCGGTCGGAGTCTTGTTCACCCAGGGGCTGGTCACCGGCGACCCGCACACGGTGCTCGGCGAGATCCTCGAGCAGGCCGAGGCCGCCGACCGGCTGGGCTTCTCCGCGGCACTCACCACCGAGCACAAGTACTCCGACGAGTACTTCGGCTCCCCGCTGCACCTGTCGTTCGCGATCGCGGCGCGGACCCGCACCGTGAAGGTCGGCACGGCCATCGCGATCGCCCCGCTCTACAACCCGGTCGAGCTCGCGCAGGACGCCGCGATGCTCGACCAGCTCTCGGGCGGTCGCGCCTGGCTGGGCCTGGGCGTCGGGTACATGCCCGTCGACTACTCGACCGTCGGCGTCTCGTGGGACGACCGCGCGCAGCGGTTCGACGAGACCGTCCGCATCCTGCGCGCGGCGCACACCAACGAACGGTTCTCCTTCTCCGACACCATCTACAGCTTCGACGACGTGTCCGTGATTCCGCGACCGGTGCGTCCGGAAGGGGTGCCGCTGCACCTCGCCGCGTGGACGCCGGGCGGGCTGCGCCGCGCGGGCCGGCTGGCCGACGGCTGGATCACCAACGCGCTGATGTCGCTCGACACGATGAAGGCGATGGCGGACCAGTACCGGGAGGCCGCCGCGGCCGGGGGCCGTGACCCGCACGTCACCTCGATCCGGTTCTGCTGGCCCTACCGCGACCGTGAGGCCGCGCTGGCGAAGTTCGGCGACACCGCGCTCGCCATGGCGCGCACCCTGTTCGACTACGGCGCCATCACCGACCTGCCCGGCGTCACGTCGTCGGACCAGATCACGCTCGAGGAGTTCGTCCGCGACCGCTTCGTGTTCGGCACGCCCGAGGAGTGCGTCGACACCATCGGCCGGTTCCGCGACCAGGCCGGCGTCGACGACTTCCTGATGATCTTCCGCTACCCGACCGGGCCCGACAACGCCGCCGTCCTCGAGGCGATGGAGCTGTTCGGCACCGAGGTGCTGCCGCAGCTCGAGCCGGCGGCCGACCCCGCCGCGGTCCGGGCATGATGGCTCGTCCGCTGCGGGTCGGGGTCGTCGGCGCGAGCTACGCGTCGGGGACCCACCTGCCCGTCTACGCCGAGCTCGCCGCGGCCGGCATCGTCGAGCTGGTCGCCGTGGCCACCGCGCACCGCGAGACCGCCGACGCCGTCGCCGCGAAGTTCGACGTCCCGCACGCCCACGTCGGGTTCGAGGCGCTGTGCGCCGACCCGGACGTCGACATCGTCGACGTGGCCACCCGGCCCAGCCGGCACCGGGAGATGGCGCTCGCGGCGATCGCGGCCGGCAAGCACGTGCTGTGCGAGGCACCGCTCGCCCCGACCGTCGACGACGGGCTCGCCATGGTGAGGGCCGCGGCCGACGCCGGTGTCTGCGGCGTCGTCGACATGCAGTCGCGGTTCCGCCCCGGCATCGCGGAGCTGCGCCGGCTCGTGCTCGACGGTTACGTCGGCCGCGTCGACAACGTCGCCGCCGAGGCGTTCTACCCGACGTTCACCAACCCGGCCGCGGTCGCGTCGTCGGGCTGGTGCGCCGACGCCGCCGACGGGGCCAGCTCCCTGCGGGTGCACGGGCTGCACACCACCGACGTCCTGCGCTGGACGTTCGGGGAGCTCACCGACGTTCGGGGCACCGTCGCCACCCGGCAGCCCGAGTGGCCCGGCGACGCCGGCCCGGTCCCCGCCACCAGCGTCGACAGCGCCGCCTACACCGCCCGCACCGCCGACGGCGCCGTCGTGTCCGTGCACACCTCGTGGGTCGCCCCGTTCGGGGCCGGCTGGCGGCTGGTGGTGCACGGCTCCGAGGGCGTCCTCGTCGCGGAGGCCGCCGGGCACACCGGGCACTTCCCGGTGGGGCTGCGCGGTGCCCGGACCGGCGACGACGGCCTGCGCCCGCTCATCGCCGCCGACGGCGGCCCCACCGAACCGTTCGCCCTGCTCGTCCGCAGCCTCGCCGCGGGCGACACCGACGACGTCCCGACGTTCGACGACGGGGTCGCCGCGCTGCGCGTCGCGGCCGCCGTCGAAGCCTGTGCACAGGCGCCCACCACCACGGAGGAACCATGACCGCAGTCGCCGAGGGGGCCGAGGCCTCGACGATCGTGCTGAGCACCTTCGCGGACGCCAAGGACGCGTACCGCAACAAGGACCTGCGCCAGTCGCTCTACGACGAGGGCGAGGTCGTCATGTCCGGCGTGCTCGTCAACCTGCACGGGCAGGAGCATCGCGACCGGCGGCGCGTCGAGAACCGGATGTTCCGTCGGGACGTGTTCGAGCGCTACGAGCGTGAGCTCTTCCCGGAGGTGACGGTCCAGACGCTGGCGCCCTACCTGGAGGCGGGCCGCGTCGACCTGGTGCACCTCGGGCACGAGCTGATGCTCAACCTCTCCGCGCTCACCGCCGGTATCGACCGGCCGCTGGGCACCGCGGAGGAGACCGGGCGGCTCTACGACTACAACGCGAAGTTCATCGAGGGTGCGACGATGGCGCACTACACCGGTGACAAGGACGCGCTGCGCGCCGAGATCGCGAAGGCGCTCGACGACTGGGACGAGGAGTTCCTGGCGCCGTCGATCGCCCGCCGGGAGGACCTGTTGGCCCGCGAGGCCGCAGGGGAGGACGTCGACGTCCCGCGCGACGTCCTCGCCACCCTGTTGCGCCACCGCGAGGAGCTGGACCTGCCGCGGCACGTCATCCGTCGTGAGGTGGCGTTCTTCCTGCTCGCGGGCGCACACACCAGCGCGACCGCGTTCGTCCGCTCGATCGACCACATCCTGGGCTGGCTCGAGGCGCACCCCGAGGACGCCGCGAAGGTCCGCGACGACGCGCTGTTCGTGCAGCGCTGCATCCACGAGACGGTGCGGCTCAACCCGTCGAGCCCCACGGGACGTCGCCGGGCGCTGGCCGACGTGACCCTGCGCTCCGGGGTGCACATCCCGGAGGGCTCGATCGTCGTCCTCGACCTGCAGGCGATCAACCGCGACACCGAGCTCTTCGGGCCCGACGCCGCGGACTTCGACCCGACGCGCACCATGCCGCCGGGCGTCGCGCCGTTCGGGCTGAGCTTCGCCGCCGGTATGCACGTCTGCATCGGACAGGACCTCGCCGCCGGGGTCGTCGCCGTCCAGGGCACCGACCCCGACGACCACCTCTACGGGCTCGTCACCGGGGCCGTGCGGCACATGTTCGGCGTCGGCGTCCGCCGCGACTCCGACAACCCGCCGCAGCGCGACACATCCACCGCCCGCCCGTACTGGGGCACCTACCCCGTCCTGCTGGGGGAGTGAGCCGACCGTGACCTACCGCATCAGTGTCGACCGCGACGTCTGCATGAGCTCCGGCAAGTGCGTGGCCGACGCCCCCGACGTCTTCCGCTTCGACGACGACGAGATCGCCGAGATCGTCCCCGGCGCGACGCAGCCGTCCGACGAGCGCATCCTCGACCTCGCCCGGGCCTGCCCCGCCGGCGCCCTCGTCGTGACCGATGTGGACTCCGGCGAGGAGATCGACGTCGGCTGAGGGTTCGGCGCCTTGTGCAGGAACGGCACTTTCCTGCAGCTGGGCTGCGGGAAAGTGCCGTTCCTGCACGAGGGCGGGGGCGGCCCGGAAGGATGAGGGCATGGACTTCGGGATCGCGGGAAAGCGCGCGGCGGTGGCCGCGGCCAGCACGGGGCTGGGGTACGCCAGCGCGGAGGCGCTCGTCGCCGAGGGCGCGAGGGTGACGATCTGCAGCTCCGATGCCGACCGGGCACGTGCCGCCGCGGAGAAGCTGGGCGGCGGCACCGAGTGGCTGGTCGCCGACCTGCGCGGCCCCGAGGGGGCGACGGCGTTCGTCGACGGCGCGGCCGAGCGGATGGGCGGGGTGGACATCCTCGTCGTCAACGGTCCCGGCCCGGCCCCGGGGATCGTCACCGAGGTGCCGCTCGACGCCTACCAGGCGGCGCTGGATCGCAGCCTGCTCGCGGTCGTCGCGATGTGCCTGGCCGCGACGCCCGGCATGCGTGAGCGCGGGTGGGGGCGGATCGTCGCGATCACGTCGCTGGGCGTGCGCCAGCCGTACATGAACCTGGCGCTGTCGAACACCGCGCGTTCCGGCGCGACCGGCTTCCTGCGCACGCTGGCCCGCGAGATCGCCGCCGACGGCGTGACGGTCAACTCCGTCCAGCCCGGGCTGCACGAGACCGACCGGGTCACCGGCGTCTACGGCTCCGAGGGCCCGGTGCTCGACGGCGCGCTCGCCGATGTCCCCGCCGGCCGCCTCGGCAACCCCGCGGACTTCGGTGCCGTCGTCGCGTTCCTGTGCTCGCAGCAGGCGGGCTTCCTCACCGGCGCGGCGGTGCCGATCGACGGCGGGGCCTACCAGGCGCTGCTCTGACCCACGCCGCCGGGCGGGCGGTGCGCCCGCCCGGCGGCGCCGGCGCGGCGGTCACTCGGGCCACGCGCTGCCACGGATGATCTCGACGAAGTCCGTCCGGTGGAAGGACGGGTCGAAGTGCGCGAGCACGTCGTCGTTCATCGTTCCGAACGTGGTGTCGGGCCGGTCGGCCATCCCGTTGTGGAACGCCCGCAGGATCCGGTTCTTGAAGTCCGGGCGCGGGTGCGCGGCGACGACCTGGGCGCGCTGCTCGTCGGTGATCTCGTGCAGGTCCAGTCCCAGGACGTCGGTCTCCACGCCCAGGGTGACGACGGCGACCTCCGGCGCGAGGTGCAGCGGGACCTCCGGGGTGGTGTGCAGCGCGATGCCCAGCCAGACGGCGCGGGCGTCGGCCGGGGACGTGCCGTGGTCGAGCAGGAAGGCCTCGGCGACCTCGGCGCCGTCGATCTCGAACCGGCGGTCCCGGGTGCGGTGGGTGTCGGTGAGCCCGAGATCGTGGAAGAGGGCGCCGACGTAGGCGAGTTGGGGATCGACCTCGAGCCCGCGCGCCGCGGCCTTGAGAGAGCCCCAGAGGAACACACGGCGGGAGTGGTGGAACAGGGTGTCGTCGGCCGCGGCGCGGACGAGTTCGGTGGCCTGGCGGACGAGTTCGGTGTCGGGGATCTCGATCCCGGCGATCGTCTCCGGCATGGGGTGCTCTCCTGTGCTGCTCGCGCGAACTGGACTGGTTCCAGTCTTGCGGGCGGACACCTGCACACCCACCGCAACACCTGCCGGGCGTCCCACAGATCCGGACACGCCCGCGCGGGGGAGATCACGGCGTCCGGCGGGGCTCCGCGCCGCGGCGCGTCGTGCCGAACCGTGCCCGGTACTGGCTCGGCGAGAGCCCGAGTCGGTTGACGAAGGTGCGCCGCATCGTCTCCGCGCTGCCGAATCCCGACCGCGTGGCGACCTGCGCGACGCCGTGCCCGTCGGCGAGCAGGGCCCGGGCGTGGTCGAGCCTGACCTGCTCGACGAACCTGGCCGGGGTGGACTGCAGCTCCGTCGCGAACATCCGGGTCAGCTGGCGCGGGCTGACCCCGACCCGTGCGGCCAGGGCGGGTGCACTGTGGTCGAGGTCGGGGCGGGCGGCGACCAGGTCGACCACCGTGCGCAGGCTGGGCGTGCGGGGCGGGCGTCGCTCCAGAGTCGCCGAGAACTGCGACTGTCCACCCGGGCGCTGCATGAACATCACCAGATCGCGGGCCACCGCGCGGGTCAGCTCGGGCCCGTGGTCCTGCTCGAGGAGCGCGAGCGCGAGATCCATCCCGGCCGACACCCCGGCGGAGGTGAAGACGCCGTCGTCCTCGACGAACAGCGCGTCCGGCTCCACCCGGACCAGGGGGCGGGTCCGGGCCAGCAGCGAGGCGTGCTGCCAGTGGGTGGTGGCCCGTCGACCGTCGAGCAGGCCGGCCGCCGCCAGCGCGAACGAGCCGGTGCAGATCGACACGACCCGCCGGCTGCGTGCCGCCAGCTCTCGGACGGCCCCGACCAGATCCGGCGCGACCGGCCGTTCGGCGAGCACGTCGCCGCCGGCGACGATCACGGTGTCGGGATCGGGTGCGGACTCCGCGGCGCCGTCGACGGGCAGTCGGAGCCCGACCGAGGTCCGCACCGGCATGCCCGTGGGGGAGACGTAGCCGAGCCGGTAGCGGGCACCGAACCGGTGGGCGTCGGCGAAGACCTCGGCGGGGCCGGTGACGTCGAGCATCTTCACCCCGTCGAACACGACGAAGACGATGTCGCGGGCGTCGGGTCCACCGTGTCCGCCCCGTCCGCCTGACATGGCGTCGCCGCCCCCTGCCCTGTGAGTGGTAACAGTCGCTACAGCGACTATTACCACTCACGAGGTGTCAGCCCGGACGCCACTCGTCCGGCCACCAGTGTGGCAGCGCCCCCGGACGCGGCGGCGCGGCGGCCGCGCCCCGGGAGCGGATCGCGGGAGTCAGAGACGCAGCAGGCGCGCGGCGTTCGCCGTCAAGGTGGGGCCGAGGTCGCCGGCAGGGTGCTCGCCCGCGCCGGAGTCCCAGCCCGCGAAGTTGGTGCCGAACACCAGGCGCTCGGTTCCCGCGTGCTTGACGAGAAGCTCCAGCGACTCCTCGTCGTGCACGTGGGTGTCGAACCAGATGCGCTTGTAGTAGTGGTCGAATCCGTTGTCGCGCAGGGCCTTGGTCGCCCACGGCCGCTTCTCGACGGCGCGGGCGAACCGGCCCGACACGAAGGCCGCGGCGCCGCCGCCGTGGGAGATGCAGACGTCGAGACCCGGGTGGCGCTCGAGCACCCCGCCGAAGACGATCGCCGCGACGGCCAGCGTCTCCTCGTAGGCGAAGCCGAACGTCAGGTCGAGGTCGAAGCGACGCAGCCGCGGGTCGTCGGCCGGGCCGTTCTTGCCCAGCGGGGACGGGTGCACGAACAGCGGCGCGTCCAGGTCGACCAGGGCTTCGTACAGCGGGTCGAGCTCGGGGTCGTCGAGGGTGCGCCCGGCCGGGTCGGTGTCGATGTAGACGCCGGGCATCCCCAGGTCGCGCACGGCGCGGCGGGCCTCGGCCACCGAGGCGGCGATGTCCTGCACGGGCAGCTGGGCCGTCGCGAGCAGGCGCCCCTTGTGCTTGCCGACGAGCTCCGCGAGCCCGTCGTTGTGCTTGCGCGCGAAGTCGGCGGCGGCGTCGGCGGGGAGGTCGTTGAAGTACGTGATCGGGTTGGGGGACAGGACCTGCAGGTCGATCCCCGCGGCGTCCATGGCGGCGAGCCGGACGTCGACGTCCATGAACGGGCTGCCCGCGTACTTGACGCCCATCAGCCGGTAGTCGCCGACGCGGTAGAACGGCACGCCGTCGTCGGTGGTGCCGAGCTCGGGGCCCGCGGCGCCCGCGGCTCCTTCCGTCAGCTCCAGCACCGCGTGGGCGTGGACGTCGATGATCTTCGGGGCCGTGCTCTCAGACATGCGACATCCGCTCCAGCTGCTCCTCGGTGAACGCCAGGGACCGGGTCAGCGGGCAGGCGGCCAGGAACCGCACCTGGTCCGACGTCCGCTGCTTGTGCTCCGGGATGGGAGTGGTGAGGTCGATCCGCTTGCCCGCCTTGATGACCTCGGCGATCTTGTCCTTCTGCTGCAGGATGCGCACGTCGGCGAGCGGATCACCGTCGATCACCAGGACGTCGGCGACCTTGCCGTGCTCGAGGGTGCCGAGGTCGTCCTCCATGCGCATCGCGAACGCGCCGTTCTTGGTCGCGGCGACGATGGCCTCCATCGGCGACATGCCCATGTAGTCGACGAACATCTCCAGCTCACGGGCGTGCCACTCGCCGACCGGCGTGACGGCGAAGCCCGTCTCCGACCCGGTGAGGAACTTGACCCCGGCCGCGTGGGCCTTGGTGAGCTGCTTGGCGGTGACCTCGATCTCGGCGCGGAAGACGTCGAGCAGCTCGGGGGCGGTGCCGACCTTCTCGCCGTAGTCGGCGAGGTTGCCCAGCAGGGTGAACGTCGGGCACATCGCGGCGCCGGTCTCGATGACGGCCTCGATGGCCTCGTCGTCGAGGTAGGAGGCGTGGTAGATCAGGTCGACGCCGGCGCGGGCGGCGTCGCGCGTCGACTCGGAGTTGCGGCAGTGCGCGACGACCTTGGTGTTGAGCTCGTGCGCGGTGTCGCAGACGGTGCGCAGCTCGTCGATGTTCCAGACCTTGACCTCGGGGCCCTTCATCGACGGGATCAGGCCCGTCACCATGATCTTGATCCAGTCGACGCCGTACTTGATCTGACGACGGATCTCGTTGACCATCACGTCCCGCCCGGTGACGACGGTGGCGTAGCCGGTACGGCCCTCGTCCTTGATCATCCGGCCGGCGGTGCCGCCGAGCATCGTCATCAGCGCCTGGCCGCCCGCGCGCATCCGCGGGCCCTCGACGATCCCGGCCTCGATGGCGTCGCGCAGCTCGCAGCCGATGTTCCACAGGCAGTCCGCGTCGAGCACACTCGTGACGCCCGCGCGCAGCACCTTGCGCGCGTTGTACGCCGAGAGCATCGAGCTGTAGGCCTCGGTGCGGTGGTTGAACAGCTCGTCGTTGCCCGTGGGCTCGCCGAACGTCAGGTGGGTGTGCGCGTCGATCAGCCCGGGCATGACCGTGCGGCCCGTCGCGTCGATGCGCTCGTCGACGCCGTGCACCTCCGCGTCGTCGACCGCCTGCCGGCCGAGCGCGGTGATGCGGCCGTCGCGGAGCAGGACCGCCTCGTCCGCACGGGCGGGGGAGCCCGTGCCGTCGATGACCGTGCCGCCGGTGATGAGGATGCTGCCGCTCACGGCGCCTCCTGGGAACGTCGTCGTAGCTGGAGTCGATCCGTGGCGCAGACCCGCCGTAAGAAGCCTGACGACTAGTCGCGCCGTGTGGTCAGTGTCGCACACCCTCCGGGGGCGCGGGGAGTCCCCGCGGTCGGGGCTTTGTGGGCGAATCGTGCGGATTTGCACCGGTCCGGGGCACGACGCGCGGGGAAGACCTGTAGACGGGCACCCGATGCCGCACTAGCGTCGTCAGAAAGCCAACGCCGCTCGTCGGATTGTCGTCCGGGGAGCGGGAGCGACGACGGAGGTCGGCCGTGACGAACGAGTGGGCCGTGGTCACCGGCGCGGGCAACGGCATCGGTGCCGTCATCGCCCGCAACGCCGTCAAGGAGGGATACCGGGTCGCCGCGTGGGACGTCGACGCCGCGGCGGTCGAGGCCGTGGCAGCCGACCTGGGCGGGGCATGCGTGCCGTCGGTCGTCGACGTCACCGACGAGGAGTCGGTGGCCGCGGCCGTAGCCGCGTTGCCGGTGGCGCCCGCGCTGCTGGTCAACAACGCGGGGATCGCCCGCTTCGGGCCTCTCCTGACTCTTGCCGCCGCCGAGTGGCGCGCCGCGGTCGAGGTGAACCTCACCGGGACGTTCCTGGTCGGGAGGGCCGTCGCCGCCCGCATGATCGAGGCAGGTGGCGGGGCGATCGTCAACATGGCGTCGATCAACGGCCTCGCCGCGGCCCCCAACGCAGGCGCCTACACCGCGTCCAAGGCCGGCATCGTCATGCTCACCGAGCACATGGCGATCGAGTGGTCGCCCTCGGGTGTGCGCGTCAACTGCATCGCGCCGGGCCTGATCAACGCCGGGATGTCCGACGCCGTCAACGCCGACCCCGAGGTGCGGCGGCTGCGCGAGAGCCGGGTCCCGCAGGGCCGCCTCGGCACCGCCGACGACATCGCCGACGCCGTGCTCTTCCTCGCCTCGGCCAAGGCGTCCTACATCTCCGGGCAGACCATCGCCGTCGACGGCGGCATCAGCAAGGGTGCGCTCGCCTCGCTGCCGCGGCCGAAGTCGGTCGACTCGGTCGGCGTCGAGTAGTGCTCGTACGCCCCGACCAGCGGCGGGGGAGTCCCGCCACCCCACCTGCGGATGCGACGATGGGGCGCATGTCCCAGCAGAGCGTCATCGAGGAGCTCCAGCGCCTCGGGATGTCGGGTTACGAGGCCAAGGCCTACGTCGCCCTGGTCGCGGCCGGCACGCCGCTCAACGGCTACGAGGTGGCCAAACGCTCCGGCGTTCCGCGCAGCACCGTCTACGAGACGCTGGCGAAGCTCGTCGGGCGCGGCGCCGCGTACGAGGTACGTGCGGGTGAGGCGAGCGTCGGCTACATCTCCCTGCCGCCGTCGGCCCTGCTCGACCGGATGCGGCGCGACTTCGACAGCTCCATCGACACGCTGCGCGAGGCCCTCCCGCAGGTCGCGTCGCCGCCGCAGGTGCGGCTCGTGCACAACCTGTCGGACCGGGAGTCGCTGCTCGCCCGGGCCGAGGACGTCGTGGCCGCCGCGCGCGACGACCTCTTCCTCTCCGGCTGGCCGGCCGAGATCGAGCCGCTCAAGCCGGTCGTGCGCCGCGCCGACGACGAGGGCGTCGACGTCTCGGTCGTCATGTTCGGCGACGATCCCGATCCCGTCGGGACGACGATCCCGCACCGGTTCTCCACGCCCGACGTGGCGCTGGAGAACCTGGGCTGCCGGCTGCTCGTCGTCGCCGCGGACCGGGAGCAGGCCGTGATCGGTGGGGTCGTCAACGGCGACGCGTGGGGCGTCTTCACCGACGACCCGGCCGTGGTGCTGGTGGCGGTCGAGTACGTGCGCCACGACATCGCGATGCACCTGATCGCGGAGAAGTTCGCGCCCGACGACTTCGAGTCGTTCTGGACCTCCGACCCGGCGCTGCGCCGGCTGCGTGCCGACCACGGCATCCCCGCCGCGCTGCTGGCCCGCGGCCCGGTCGGCGCCTCGGCCCCGCCGCGGCGCACCCGGCGCGGCCAGCACTGAGCCGGGCAGGCCTGATCGAGCGGGCCCGCCGCACGGACCCGGCCGCCACCGCAGCGCTGCTGTGGACCCGCCCGACGACGGTGAGGTTGCGGCCGACGGCCGGCGCGCAACCTCACGGCTGCTCTCCGCCAGGCGCACAGCGGTGAGGTTGCGCGCGGGGTCCTCAGGTTGCGGGCGTACGCCCGGCCCGGGCCCGTGCCGTCACCGCCCGGCAGCGCACGAAGCACAGCACGCTCGCCGCGGCGAGGCCCGCGCTCACGCCCCAGCCCAGCCCGTAGCCGCCCGTCGCGTCGACCGAGAGCCCGAACAACGGCGCGCTGAGCAGCGCGCCCAGGTAGTAGCCGGCCATCGTCGCGCCCGACGCGCGTCCGACGAGGTCCGGTGCGGTGGCCACGACGGCGGCATGCATCAGCCCTATCGCCGTGAGCTGGGCGACGCCGCCGAGGACGAGTCCGGCCGTCATCGACACCGGTCCGGCGACGATGCCCAGCCACAGCAGCGCGACCCCGGCCGTCGCCGCGGCGGTGAGCAGCACGACCGGGCGGACGCGGTCGCCTCCGGTGCGGTCGGCCCGTCCGGCCAGCACGATCATCGCGACGACGGCGACCGCCGACCCGATCGAGGCGAGCGCGCCCGCCGTCGCGACCGACATCCCGCCGACCTCGTCGAGGTAGGCGACGGACCACGAGTAGATGGGCTGGGTGCCCGCGATGAGCAGGAACGCCGCCACCGGGTACCAACCGAACCCCGCGGGCAGGCGGACGCGCCGGGGCGTGCCGGGACCGTCGCCGACGAGGTCGTGGGCCTCGACGACCGCCGCCGCCGGGTCTCCCGCGCTCCGCGCCGCCGGGAGCAGCCGGAAGCACAGGACCGCGACGACGACCAGCACCGGCACGACGACGGCGAGGACCGGACGCCAGCCGAACGCGGCCGCCGCGGCGACCCCGACGAGTGACTGGACTGCGCCGATCGCCGGGACGCCGGCGGTGCGGACGGCCATCGCGACGCCGTGCCGCGCGGGCGCGATGCTCGCCGCGACGGCCATGTTCGTGCCGGCGTTGGCCAGCGCGTAGCCGGCGCCGGTGACGGCGGCCATGACCAGCAGCGACGGGTAGGTCGGGACGAGCACGGCGAGGAGCAGGCCGGCCGCGACGACCAGCAGGTCGAACCCGACGGCCTTGTGGGCGCCGAGCCGCTCGGCCCACGCGCCGCCGACCGTCGACGCCACGCCCGTCGCGCCGAAGAACACCCCGATCAGCACACCGAGGGCGGGTTTGGAGATGCCGAGGTCGGCCTCGAACAACGGACCGAGGTAGCCGAAGAGGAAGCCGGGGATGCTGCCGAGCCCGATGCCCGCCGTCGCGACGGCAAGGACGACACCGCCGCGGCGGGCCGGTCGGCCGTGGGTCACGCGTCAGCCACGGGTGGCCCAGGCGATCGCCCGGCGCACCATCTCGCGGTGCTCGGGCACCTCGTAGGACGGGACGTGATGCCCCAGCGCGTCGTAGACGACCCGCCCGCCCCCGTGCTCGCGGGCCCACAGCAGCGGCTGCGGCCGGCCGTTCTCGTCACCGGGCCTGCGTGCCTGCAGGAGCGGTTCGACCCCGGGGCGCATGTCGAGGTCGCTGTAGACCTCGTCGACGATGCGGAAGTCGTCCAGCCCCTCGACGATCGGGTGTGACGACGCCACCGTGACCGCGACCTCCGGGCCCAGCGGCGGGTGCGAGGACGAGCCCCACACCCATGCCCCGCCGAGGGTGTCGCCCCAGCCCGGCCAGTCGTCGAAACAGATGCCGGCCGTGTGCATCCCGAGGACGCCGCCGCCCGCGGCGAGATGCCGCGCGAGGGCGTCGCGGGCCCGCGCCGAGGGGCTCGCGCCTTCCTCGGCGGCCTTGTCGCGGTAGCGGTCCGGCGTCGTGTCGCCCGTCATCGACCAGCGCAGCGCGTTGACGACGAACAGCGCGGCCCCGGGGAGTGCCAGCAGCGCGGAGTCGACCCCCGCGGTGCCGGTGTGCACCTCGACCTCGAGCCCGGCTTTCTCCAGCAACTCGGTCAGGCAGGCCGTGGTGGCCGGGAAGTCGTGGGTGAGGCCTCCGGACAGAACGACGGCGCGCACGACCACCTCCGACGGCGTGAGGGTTCTGACGACTATCAGACCCTAACTGTCGGGGGCGCCGGTGCGCATCCCTCTGCCGTGGTCCGGTCGCCGGAGGCGGTCCGGTGCAGGTTGGCCGCGAGATCGGCCGCGCCGAGTGCTCGGCTCGGGTGGGACGCAATTTCCGAGAGCGGTGCTCTTGACAGAGCGCGGTGCGCGGCGAATGCTGGTCTCAAGTGAGAGCGCTGATCTCGTTCAGGAGCAACGATGACAACTCAGGTGCACGTCTCCACCTCGGCCACCGGTTCGGACCACGTGGCCCGTCCGTGGGCCGGGCCGGCCGCACTCGCCGCCGCCGGCGTCCTCTTCCTCGTCTATCCCGCGCTGCGTCCCGGCGGCGACGCCGTCCCTAGTACCACCGCGGCAGCCTTCGCCGACTGGCGCTGGCCGATCGCGCACCTGGCGGGCGTCGTCGGGTTCGCGCTGGTCGCGGCCGGACTGCTCGCGCTCCGCGACCGGCTCGCCGGTACTCCGGGGCGTCGCCTCGCCGGGTGGGCGCTCGGCATCTGGGCCACGGGCACCGCACTCGTCCTGCCCTACTACGGCGCCGAGGCGTTCTCGCTGCACGCGCTGGGCGCGCACGTCCCCGACACCGCGACGCTGCTCGCGCTCACCGACGCCGTCAGGATGGGTTCGGTCCAGATGACGGTGTTCGGCGCCGGGCTGGTGCTGCTCGCGGTCGGCGGTGTCCTGGCCGCGGTCGCCGCGGCCCGCTCGGGTGTGCTGCCCCGCTGGTCGGGCGTCGTGTTCGCCCTCGGCTTCGCGCTGTACCTGCCGCAGTTCTGGTTCCCGATGGAGCTGCGGGTCGTGCACGGCGCGCTCGTCGCCGTCGGCTGCATCGTCCTCGCGGTGGCGCTGCAGAGGTCCCGTCTCGCGCGCTGATCGTCGGGTCGGGGGATCGGGCGCGGCCCGCAGCAGCGGCGGTCCTTGCTCGGGTAGCACCTTCGGGCCTGGTGGCTCGTCCAGTGATCGTCGCGTGCGGGACATGGCCGCCGAATCTGGCGCTGTTGTCCCAGGTCCGCTGATCTTGATGGTGCTCGCCCCGGCGCCGGCTCGCGCGGCCCGGCACCGCGTGCGACGCCGGTCGACGGCAGCCGGGCCGGGTGACGCCGAGCAGCCCGGCCGCGCGATGCGGCCGGGCTGCGGAGCGTCGGTGGGTGCGGGATCAGGCCAGGTGCACGTACTCGTAGTCGAAGGGCTGGCCGTTGATCCCGTTGGTCGGCGGGGCGATCCAGCCGGCGATCTTGCCCGGCTCGTAGACGGGTCGCATCAGCGACCGGACGTGGGTCTTGTCGGCCTCGCTGGGCAGCCAGCGGTCCTTCTTCGCCTCCCAGGCGTCCGCTCCGACGAGCTCGCCGGCCGGGGTGATGTGGTGGTCGGCGAAGAGGCCGACGTGCCGGTTGAACCCGACGTGCGGCAGCGTCAGCGTCCGGTCGACGCCCGCCTTCTCCAGCACCCGGTTCCAGCGCTTGAGCCCGGAGTGGCAGTCCTTGACGTACTCGTTGCGCAGGTCGTGGTTGAGCGCCAGCAGGGCCGGGACCTCGTCGGTGGTCAGCACCCCGTCGCGGACGACGTCGACGGAGGCGGCGTCGTCGGTCAGGACGTGGTCGTCGCGGCGGCGTTCCTCCTGCCAGCGTCCCTTGAGCCCGGCGGTGAAGTAGTTGGCCGCGTTGGTCGACTTCTCGGAGCCGAAGAGGTCCAGCGACACCGAGTAGTGGAAGTTGATGTACTTCTGGATCACGTCGAGCGGGACGCCGCCGTGCGGGGCGATGTCCTCGGTGTCGTGCTCGCGCATGAGTTCGGCGGTGCGCGCCACCACGCGGTCGACACCCGTGGTGCCGACGAACATGTGGTGCGCCTCCTCCTTGAGCATGAACTCGCAGGTGCGCGACAGGGGATCGAAGGCCGATTCCTTCAGCGTCCCCAGCTGGTACTTCCCGTCGCGGTCGGTGAAGTAGGTGAACATGAAGAACGACAGCCAGTCCGGGGTCTCCTCGTTGAACGCGCCGAGGATGCGGGGGCTGTCGAGGTCGCCGGAGTTGCGGTGCAGCAGCGCCTCGGCCTCCTCACGGCCGTTGCGGCCGAAGTAGGCGTGCAGCAGGTAGACCATCGCCCAGAGGTGCCGGCCCTCCTCGACGTTGACCTGGAAGAGGTTGCGCAGGTCGTAGAGCGACGGCGCGGTCTCGCCGAGGCGGCGCTGCTGCTCGACCGACGCGGGCTCGGTGTCGCCCTGGATGACGATGAGCCGCTGCAGGTCGGCGCGGTACTCCCCGGGGACCTGCTGCCAGGCGGGCTCGCCCTTCTGCTCGCCGAAGGCGATGCGCCGGTCGTCGCCGCGCTCGGCGAGGAACACACCCCAGCGGTACTCCTCCATGGCGACGTGGCCGAACTGCGCCCACCCCTCCTTGCCGACGTCGACTGCGGTGCGCAGGTAGACGTCCTGGGTCGGGACGGCGGGGCCCATGGTCTTCCACCAGTTGAGGAAGTTGGGCTGCCACGACTCCAGCGCGCGCTGGAGCTTGCGGTCGCCGGCCAGGTCGACGTTGTTGGGAATCTTCTCGCTGTAGTCGATCGACATGGTCTGTCCTCACACCCGCTTGCGGTCGAAGTCGGCCCGGCGGCCCGTCCCGTAGCGGCGCAGTGCGCCGTCGGGTCCGGACGCGTTGGGGCGCACGAAGATCCAGTTCTGCCATGCGGTGAGCCGGGAGAAGATCCGCGACTCCATGGTCTCGGGGCCGACGAACCGGTGGTTGGCCTCCATGCCGGTGAGCGCGTCGGGTGACAGCGACGCCCGCTCCTCCAGCATGATCCGGATCTCGTCGTCCCAGTCGATGTCGTCGGGCGCGTCGGTGACCAGGCCCAGCTCCAGGGCCTCACGGGCCTCGATCCGGCGGCCGACCTCCTGGCGCAGCTTCGCGACGTGGTCGTCGTCGCCGTAGAAGCGCGAGCCGAGCCGGGTGAGGCCGTTGCTCATCGGGAAAGCCCCGAAGTTGGAGTCGGACAACATGATCTGGGCTTCGTCGCCCTGCTCGGAACCTTCCTCGTCGAGGGTGCCGTCGAGCATGTACTGCCGGTCGCACGCCAGCGCCAGCTCCAGCAGTGCCCCGGCGAAGCAGGAGCCCGGCTCGATCAGCGCGATCAGCGAGCGTGACGTGACGTCGAGCCGCTTGAGGACGCGCTTGAAGTAGTGCCGTATCTCGTTGACGAGCCAGTCGTCGCGGGAGTGCTCGGCGATGACGCGCTCCATGGCGAGAGCGTCCTCGACGTCGCCGCGGGTGCGCAGGACCCAGGTGCCGAGCTCGAGCTCGTTGGCGCGCAACCGCAGGATCAGGTCGTCGAGCTCGCGGGTCATCGCCAGCGGCCAGAAGTCGGCCCCCAGCTCGTGGACCCGCTCCAGCGACTCGGGCACGCCGCCCTCGGGCCCGCGCACCGTGATCTCGACGAGCCCGCGAGCGCGGTCGAACGCCGCGGACACGTGCCGGTAGCGGATCCCGTCGGCGGTCTCCTCGCGCTGCAGCGGCGGCAGCGCGATGCCGGTGGCGTCGGCGGGGCGTGACGACGCCGCCGCGGCCTCGACCGCCCGCGCCTGGACCGTCTCGTCCCACGAGCGCTTGGGGATCGTCTCGTCGACGAGCCGCCACTCGACGGCCTGCCTGCCGCGGATGCCCTCGGCGCGGGTGGCGAAGACGTCGGCCCGGTCCTTGCGGACGCGTCGCTTGTCGACGACCCGGGTGAGTCCGCCGGTGCCGGGTAGGACACCCAGCAGCGGGACCTCGGGCAGCGACACCGCGGACGAGTTGTCGTCGATGAGCAGGATCTGCTCGCACGCCAGGGCCAGCTCGTAGCCGCCGCCGGCGGCGGTGCCGTTGACGGCGGCGATCCAGGTCTGGCCGGAGTTGGCCGTCGCGTCCTCGATGCCGTTGCGGGTCTCGTTGGTGAACTTGCAGAAGTTCACCTTCCACGGGTGGCTGGACTGCGCGAGCATCCGGATGTTGGCGCCCGCGCAGAAGTTGCGGTCCTTCGCGCTCGTCACGACGACCGCGCGGACCTCCGGGTGCTCGAAGCGCAACCGCTGGGTGGCGTCGTAGAGCTCGATGTCGACGCCGAGGTCGTAGGAGTTCATCTTCAGCTCGTAGCCGGGGACGATGCCGCCGTCCTCGGCGATGTCGAGCCGCAGGTAGGCCACGCCGGTCTCGGCGGCGCGCGCGAGGTCGAGCGTCCAGTGCCGGTAGTGCTCGGGCGTGGCGTCGAAGGAGACGGCGGGCGTCTCGGCCGGGTCCGGAGCGGCCGCGGACCCGTCGGCGACGGCAGCGGCGTCGGTGTCGATCGCCTGTGGGGTGGTCATCGGAGCCTCCTGCGCAGCAGCGCGGTCGGATTGCGAGAAACTCTACAACATGACCGCGCCACGCGCCAACGCTGTAGAACGTCGACGTGTCAGACCGTCGCGGGTGGCGCCGCCGGGGCGCTCGCCCGCTCCCGCAGCCGGTAGCGCTGCACCTTTCCCGTCGCGGTCTTGGGCAGCTCGTCGACGGTGACGACCGCGCGCGGTCGCTTGAACGCCGCGAGCCCCGCCCGGCAGAACGCGACGACCTCGTCGGGATCGATCGTCACGCCGGGGCGGGGCACGACGTAGGCGATCGGCTTGTCCAGTCCGTCCTCGTCGGGTACCCCGACGACGACCGCCTCCGACACCCCCGGGTGTTCGAGGATCCGCGCCTCGACCTCCGACGGGCTGACCCAGATCCCGCCGACCTTGAGCACGTCGTCGGCGCGCCCGAGGCACGTGTAGCTGCCGTCGTCGTTGCGGACGTACTGGTCGCCCGTGCGCATCCACTCGCCGTGGAAGACGGCACGGTTGACGTCGGTGCGGCACCAGTAGCCGGTGCACAGCGACGCACCCGCGACGAAGAGCATCCCCGACTCGCCGCTCCCGTCGATGACGGTGCCGTCGGTGCGCCGCAGCTCCACGCGGTAGCCCGGGACCGGGTAGCCCGAGCTCCCCGGGACGACCTTCCCCGGCACGTTGGAGATGAAGATGTGCAGCGCCTCGGTCGAGCCGATGCCGTCGAGCACCTCGAACCCGAACCGGTCGCGCACCCCGTGGAACATGCGCGCGGGCAGCGTCTCGCCCGCGGACACCCCGCGCCGGACGGTCGCGAACGCGGCCGGGTCGACGGTCTCGTCGTCGGCCGCGATCAGCGGGCCCCAGAAGCTAGGGACGGCGAAGAACAGCGTCACGCCGTGCTCGCGCACGCGCCGGGCGAACAGGGCGGGGGAGGGTCGGGAGGGCTCCAGCACCGCCGACGCCCCGACCGCCAGCGGGAAGAACATGCTGTTGCCGATCCCGTAGGCGAAGAACAGCTTCGCCACCGACAGGCAGACGTCGGTCGGCTCGATGCCGAGCACCTGCCGGCCGTAGGTCTCGGCGACGACGCGGATGTCGTCGTGGCGGTGCATGGCGCCCTTCGGTTTGCCCGTCGTCCCCGAGGTGTAGAGCCACAGCGCGGGCGACTCGTCCCACGTCGGGTACGGCGCGCCGACGGGCGCGGCCGCGCCGGCGTCGAGCAGGCCCTGCCACGTCAGCGACGTGACGTTCGGACCGAGGGCGGCGGGATCGGGGCCGGTGTCGCCGGTGAGCACGACGTGGCGCAGGTCCGGCGCCCCGGCCGCGGCCGTGTGCACGGCGTCCGCGAACTCCGGGCTGCCGAGCAGCACCCGCGCCCGCGAGTCGGCGACGAGCACCCCCAGCTCGCTCCCGGTGAGCATCGTCGACGACGGCACCGCCACCGCTCCGACGTACATCGTCGCCAGGATCGCGGTGAACAGCTCGACGTCGTCGACCATGCACATCAGGACGCGCTCCTCCGGGCGCACCCCGATCGCGACGAGCCCCGACGCGACGCGCCGGACCTCGTCGGCCAGCTCGGTGTAGGTCAGCGTGCCGCGCGGGTGGTGGACCGCGACCCTGTCCGCGTCGCCGGCGAGGACTCGCCTGTCGGTCAGGTACTCGGCCGCGTTGAAGAGTTCGGTCATCGACTGGCTCCTGTGCCGGTTCGGAAGATGGAACTCTACTGGTGAACAGCGTTGCGTCAACGATTCGTAGAAGTTCGTCCGCCGTCCCGGGCGTTCCGCAGGCTCGCCGAGCGATCTTCCCAACATCTCGGCAAGCTGTTACGAACAACGCTGTATCCCGGCGGCTGTGACCCTGCGCACCCAGCATCGTCGCGCTCGCCGGAACGCTGGACAACCACGCGATGGAGGGTCGATGAAGACCAAGGCCGCAGTGCTGCGCGGTGTAGGACAGCCGTTCGTGATCGAGGAACTGACGCTCGACCCGCCCAAGGCGGGCGAGGTCCTGATCAAGTACGTCGCCGCGGGGCTCTGCCACTCCGACGAGCACCTGCGTCACGGCGACATCGTGCCGCGCTTCCCGATCGTCGGCGGCCACGAGGGCGCCGGGATCATCGAGGAGGTCGGGCCCGGGGTCACCCGGCTCAAGCCCGGCGACCATGTCATCTGCTCGTTCCTGCCGGTCTGCGGGCACTGCCGGTTCTGCGCGTCGGGGATGACCAACCTCTGCGACACCGGCGCCACCATCCTCGACGGTGTGCTGCCCGACGGCACCTACCGCTTCCACGACGCCGACGGCGAGGACCTCGGCGGGATGTGCATGATCGGCACCTTCGCCGAGCGCGCCACGATCTCGGAGTACTCCTGCATCAAGGTCGCCGAGGACGTTCCGCTCGACAAGGCGGTGCTGATCGGGTGCGGGGTCCCGACCGGATTCGGGTCGGCCGTGCACGCCGCCGAGACCCAGCCCGGCGACACGATCGCGATCTACGGCGTCGGCGGCATCGGGGTCAACGCCGTCCAGGGCGCGGCGCTGGCCGGTGCGGCCAACGTCGTCGCGATCGACCCGCTCGCCAACAAGCGCGAGATGGCCGAGAAGGTCGGGGCCACGCACTCCGCCGCCACCGCGGAGGAGGCCCACGAGCTGATCCAGCAGCTCACCAACGGTGTCGGCGCCGACAAGGCGATCGTCACCGTCGGCATCGTCGACACCGAGGTCACGACGAACGCGTTCCACGCCATCCGCAAGGGCGGCACGGTCGTCGTCACCGGTCTGGCCGACCCGACCAAGAACACCATCGAGATCCCGGGCGCGCTGCTCACCCTGTTCGAGAAGCGCATCCAGGGCTCGCTGTTCGGCTCGGGCGACCCGTTCAAGGACATCCCGCGGCTCGTCGACATGTACCAGGCGGGTCAGCTCAAGATCGACGAGCTGATCACGAACACGTACAGCCTCGAGGACATCAACAAGGGCTACGAGGACCTGATCAACGGCGTCAACGTGCGTGGCGTGATCATCCACGACCCCGCCGCCTGACCGATCCTGACCGAACGGCCAGGACCCGTTCCGACGGCCGTTCCCCCAACGCGCGGCCATCCGGGAGACCCCGGGTGGCCGCGCCGGAGGTAGCCCCGCACGTGACCACAGTGACCCCGCCCGACTCCCGGACCCCCACGCCCGTCGTCGGGCTGCAGCGGGAGCGGGAGGTCCTCACCGTCGCCCTCGCGACCGGCCGCCACGTCGTCATCGAGGGACCGCCCGGCACCGGCAAGTCGACGCTGCTGCGCTCCATCGCCCGTGACGCGGGCCGGCACGTCGTCTTCGTCGAGGGCAACGCCGAGCTGACCCCCGCCCGCCTGGTCGGCGCGTTCGACCCGTCGCAGGTGCTCGCCGAGGGCTACCTGCCCGCGAGCTTCGTCGACGGCCCGCTGCTCACCGCGATGCGCGGCGACCCCGACCTCGGCGACGGGGCCGCGCCCGGCGGTGGGCTGCTCTACCTCGAGGAGCTCAACCGCGTTCCCGAGGAGACCCTCAACGTCCTCATCACCGTGCTCACCGAGGGCGAGATCGCCGTCCCGCGGCTGGGCACGGTCCGGGCCGGGCCCGGGTTCCGGCTGATCGCGGCCATGAACCCGTTCGACGCCATCGGCACGGCCCGGGTCAGCCAGGCCATCGCCGACCGGATGTGCCGCGTGGTGCTCGGCTACCAGGACGAGGACGCCGAGCGCGCCATCACGACGTCGGTCAGCGGCGTGCGCGGCTGGGTCACCGACCTGTCGGTGCTGCTCACCCGGGCCACCCGCGAGCACCGCGACCTGCGCATGGGCTCGTCGGTGCGGGGCGCGATCGACCTCGCGCTGGTCCTCACCGGGCTCTCGGAGCTGCGCGGGGAGGCGGTCCTCGCCCGCGAGACCGCGCGCGACGCCGCGCACGCCGCGCTGTCGGGCCGCGTCCGCATCGCCGACGGGGTCGACCGCACCCCCGAGTCGGTCATCGACGAGCTGCTCGACCGGTTCTGGCCCGAGAACGAGCCGCGGCCACCCGAGCGCTCCTCCGACGACGCCGGGGGCGGTGAGCCGGGAAAAGCTGAGGGCCCGCCGCCTCCCGCGGCGGGCCGCGGCAAGGAACCCCCGCACCGCAACCGCGGGAAACGGACGCTCGGCCGGCAGGAGCTCGGCGCGCGCCACGAGATGTTCGACGACATCTCCCCGGAGCTCGGCGAGCTGGACGAGGAGGCCTTCGACCAGGCGCTCGCCGAGGACCCGGAGGCCGCGGCGGCGCTGCTGGCCGACCTGGCCGTCGCCACCGACGGGCAGCTGCGGGCCGCCGCGCGTCGGCTCGCCGGACGGGTGTTCATCCAGCTCGGCAAGGTCGGCCCGGCCAGGGCTCGCGGCACCCGGCGGATCGCGCCGGTCCGCGGCGGCTCCGGCGACCTCGACCTCGACCGCACCCTCGACGGCTGGCAGCCCGGGACGGCCCGCCGGCCGGCCGGCGACGAGCTCGTCACCCGCGACTGGACGGCGCACCGGCGGGCGATCTGCCTCGTCGTGGACATCAGCGGGTCGATGCAGGGGCTGGCCGTCGCGCTGGCCGCCGTCGCGGCGGCGGGGGTGGTGCTCGCCTCGGAGGCGGGCGGGACGCGGCTGGAGCCGGGTGTGCTCGCGTTCGGCGCCGACGTGCGGACCCTGCAGCCGCAGGGTGTCCGCACGCCGCCGGACCGGCTCGTCGGCGAGCTCGTGGCGCTGCGCGGGCACGGCACCACCGACCTCGCCGCCGCCCTGCGCGCCGCCTCGCTCGGGCTGGCGGGAGCGGTCGCCGAGGAGCGGGTCGTCGTCCTGCTCTCGGACTGCCTGCACACCACGGGCGACGACCCGGCCACCGCGCTCGGCGGCATCGACCGGCTGCACGTGCTCGTCCCGCTCGGGCCGGGGGAGGACGGTCGCGACGCCGAGGTGGCCGCGGCCGCGCTGGCCGCCAGGGGCGGCGGGACCAGCCGGACGGTCCGCCGGCTCAAGGAGATCGGCCCGGCGCTGACGCGCGTGCTGGGCTGAGGACGGCCGTGCCCGACGACGCCGCGTTCGTCGAGGCGACCGAGCCGTTCCGGCGTGAGCTGCTCGCGCACCGCTAACGAGGCGCGGGTGACCGTCGGGAAGCCGGCGCTGCTGCTGCCGTGATCCTTCCCCGGCGCGTGCCCGGATAGGGTCACGTCGTGGGAACGATCGTGAGCTTCCATGCCCATCCCGACGACGAGTCGATCGGGTCGGCCGGCACCCTCGCCCGGGCGGCGGCCGAGGGGCACCGCGTCGTGCTCGTGTTCGCCACGCGCGGCGAGCTCGGTGAGCCCGTGCCGGGCGTGCTGGCCGACGGCGAACAGCTGGCCGTGCGCCGGTCCGCCGAGTGCTTCGAGTCGGCGAAGGTGATCGGCGCGTCGCGGGTGGAGTTCCTCGGCTACGTCGACTCCGGGATGATGGGCGAGCCCTCCAACGACGCGCCCTACTGCTTCTGGCAGGCCAAGGTGGAGCACGCCGCGAAGCGCCTCGCGCTGATCCTCGACGAGGAGGAGCCCGACGTCCTCACCGTCTACGACGACAACGGCGGCTACGGCCACCCCGACCACATCCAGGTGCACCGCGTGGGCAGGCGGGCGGCCGAGCTCGCGGCGGTGCCGGTCGTCGTGCAGGGGACGATCAACCGCGACTGGATGGTCCGGGGGATGACGGGGCTGGCCAAGGAGGGCGGGCTGCCCGACGGGTGGGAGCCGCCGAACCTGGACGACGCCACGTTCGGCAAGCCCGAGTCCGAGATCACCCACCGGGTCGACGCCGTCGACTACGTCGCGCAGAAGCGGGCGTCGATGCGCGCGCACGCGAGCCAGATGGGTCCCGACCACTTCATGCTCGCGATGCCCGAGCCCATGTTCGCGATGGGGATGGGCACGGAGTTCTACATCGTCGACCCGGTACCGAGCCCTGCCGCCGCCCCCGACGTCTTCCTGGACCTCTTCGCCCCGCTGCGCTGACGGGCCCGGGCGGCCACCGTCGGCGGACCGAAGTGTGACGCGACGGGTCCGGCCCCCCGGTGGTCGTTCTACCCCCCGTAGAGCAGAATGAGCCCGCGACGCGGTCGGGTCGTGCCGGTCCCCGAACCCGGCGACCGGACGGCCCTTCCGCGCGATATAGAGTCCGGCCTGCCCACCACAGGCCAGTGCAGGAGGCACCAGTGACAGCCGTCGCGCCCAAGCCGATCACGACGCGCCCGTACCCGGCGCGCCGCTCGGCCAAGGGATCCACGCTGCTCAAGATGATGCGGACGACGGACCCCAAGGACATCGCGATCCTGTACCTGGTCACGTCGTTCGGCTTCTTCCTGGCCGGCGGTGCGATGGCGCTGCTGATGCGCGCCGAGCTGGCCCGGCCGGGCATGCAGTTCCTCTCGCCAGAGCAGTACAACCAGCTGTTCACGATGCACGGCACGATCATGCTGCTGCTGTACGCGACGCCGATCCTGTTCGGCTTCGCCAACTACATCGTGCCGCTGCAGATCGGTGCCCCCGACGTCGCGTTCCCGCGGCTGAACGCCTTCTCCTACTGGCTGTTCCTGTTCGGCGGCCTCACGGCGATGGCGGGCTTCCTCACGCCGGGTGGCGCGGCCGACTTCGGGTGGTTCGCCTACTCGCCGCTGTCGGACGCCGTGCACTCGCCCGGCGCGGGCGCCGACCTGTGGATCATGGGTCTGGCGGTCGCCGGTCTCGGGACGATCCTCGGTGGCGTCAACTTCATCACCACGATCGTCTGCCTGCGCGCGCCCGGCATGACGATGTTCCGGATGCCGATCTTCACGTGGAACATCTTCGTGACGGCCATCCTGATCCTCATCGCGTTCCCGGTGCTCACCGCCGCGCTGCTCGGCCTGGCCGCCGACCGGCACCTCGGGGCGCACGTGTTCGACCCGGCCAACGGCGGGGCGATCCTGTGGCAGCACATGTTCTGGTTCTTCGGCCATCCCGAGGTCTACATCGTCGCGCTGCCGTTCTTCGGGATCGTCTCGGAGATCTTCCCGGTGTTCAGCCGCAAGCCGGTGTTCGGCTACAAGGGCCTGATCTACGCGACGATCTCCATCGCGGCCCTGTCGGTCGCGGTGTG